>DDSO01000067.1:0-11302 GCA_002343425.1 Brevundimonas sp. UBA2388 | reverse complement strand
GTTCTTCCACACCGATACCGCCGACAGCCCGTGGACGGTGGTGAAGTCAGATGACAAGAAGCGCGCCCGGCTCAACGCGATGCGCTACATCCTGCATTCCCTGCCCTACAAGGATAAGGATGTGCAGCGCATCGGCAGGGTTGACGACCTTCTTGTCGGTCGCGCCAACATTATTCATGAACGCGGCGAATACGGGGTCGTCAGCGGCCATGACGATTAGCCCGCTCCGGCCGTCGTCCACGAAACCGGGCATGCGCCGGCAAGTCAGGTCGACCGCATCCCGTCGATCGAAGGCAGGGCCTTCAAGGCATCCCGAGGCTCTGTCGGCCAAAATGGCGTGGCGGTAGGGCCAGCCGAGCTGGTTGGAGACGCTCGCGGCGCAGGGATGGGTTCCCGGGCCCTGCCTGCCCCGGGCGGAGACGGGTTGTCGTTGGACTGACAGCACCCTGTGAAGCAACCCGCCTTCGCTCGGTCCGCCTCCTAGCGGCCCCGGCGCTCGAACAGGTCCGCCAGCGCCTTCAACCGCGTCTTGTTGAGCCCCGTCGCCTTGCCCGAAGCCTCATTGAGAACCCGGGCGAGTTCCGCCGAACCACGTCGGTCGGTGCGGCCGCCCCGACGCCATTGATCTATCCCGGCCCGGACCTGCGTGGCGAGTTCCGCCTCAATGCCGCCTGCCCGGCCGAGTTGGTCGAGATAGGCGCCCGCCACGTCGGGGCTGTCGGCCCAGGTGATGCGCGTCTGGGTCTGGGGATTGACCGTCGCCGCCGTCACGGCCTCGGCCGCGGCGATCTCGGCCGCGGACAGATGTTCGCTCGGAACCAGGCGCAGCACGTCGAGGCCGCGAACGATCTCGCTCGAATAGATCCGGCCGTTGAGCCAGTAGGCCGACCACGACCCACCGACATACAGGCGGTTGGCATCGATCGGACCGCGATCAAAGTAGGCGATCTCGACCGGCCTGGCGGGATCGGTGAAGTCCATGATCGAGACGCCGCCCTGGTACCAGGCCTGGACCATCAGGTCGCGGCCCGGGACCGGAATGATCGTCCCGTTGTGAGCGACGCAGTTCTCGGTCGCGCCCTGGGCGCTCGGCAGCTTGTGGAAGCTCTTGCCCGCGAGCGTCCGGTTCTCGATGGTCGCGACCATATTGGCGCCCCAGGTCGCGGGGTTCGTGGCCTGGCAACGGGCGCCGATGCCGCCGCCCCACTCATCGGTGAAGACGACCTTGTCGCCGGCGTTGTTGAAGGTGGCCGAGTGCCAATAGGCCATGTCCGGATCGAAGATGTCCGAGGTCCGGCGCGGATTTTCCGGATCGGAGATGTCCAGCAGGATGCCGTTGCCGCTGCACGCGCCGGCCGCCAGCCCGATTTCGGGGAAGACGGTGATGTCGTGGCACTGGTTGGTCTGGGCGGTGTTCTGGGTCGCGATTCCGGCCCGGCCGCCGCGCCACAGACCGGCGACACGGCCGGTCTGGCTGTCGGCGAAGATGCGCGGGCGGTTGACGATCGCGGCATCCTGCGGCCGGTCCAGTTCCACCTTGATCACATCGATCGAGAACAGGGCGGTCTCGGGGTTCTGATCCGGCTGGCCGTCAGTGCAGATGGACAGCTCCGCCGCGCCGCGCACGTCCGCCGTGCCCGAGTTGTAGACATAGAGGACATTGGCGTCCGTCGGATGCGGGACCAGCGTGTGGGTATGCGATCCGCGGCAGGTCTGGACGGCGGCGATCTGGCGCGGCGCGTTGAGGTCGCTGATGTCAAAGATGCGCAGGCCGCGGAACCGCTGGCTGGTCACGTCATCCTCGTTCGTCGCGGAGCCGCAGTTCAAACGGCCACGGTTCTCCTCGACCGACATGAACAACAGGTCGCCGTGGACCGAGACGTCGCCCTGGCCACCGGGGCAAACCACCGACATGACCAGCCGCGGCGCGCCGTCACCGGAGACATCGTAGGCATTGAAGCCGTTGAAATTGCCGACGAACAGGCGGCCATTCGACATCGCGAGGTCTGTGTTGGCCCTGCCCAGCGGACTGAAATTGGGATTGCCGTTCGCCCGGGCCATCATCGCCTCGCCCTCTTCCCGGCTGGTCGGCGGCGAGAAGCCGATGTCAGGGTCCGCGAACCCCGGGGCCATGCCGACGGAGTGCTCCAGAACCATCCCGGACGCCAGCTGGCCGGCGTCGGCGAGACCGGGCGACAGGGTGCTGCGGCCGTCGGCCCGGATCACTTGGACATCGCCTGGTCCCGTTGCCTGCGCCAGGGCTCCGTTGGCCCCCAGCAGGACGCCGAGAACGGCGACGGTGGAAAGCAGGGTGCTGCGAACGTTCATGGCCGCTCCTTCGGGAAGGGGTTCAGAGGTCAGACAAAAGGGACTGCATGCGCAGAATTTCCGCCGACTGGTCGCCCACGACGGAGGTGGTGAAGTCGGACAGCATTGTATCTTCCGCTGCGCCCGGCTGGGCCATCAGGGCGTCGACCATATCGAGCGCGCCCTGATGGTGGCGGATCATGCCTTCGAGAAACAGGCGGTCAAAAGCCGGCCCGCTCGCGGCCGCGAGCGCCTGCATCTGCGCCGGCGACAGCATGCCGGGCATGATCGGCGTATCGGAAGGCGGCATGGCGTGGCCCGCATGGGCCGAATGATCCATACCGGCGTGACCGCCGCCCATGTCCGGCATCTCCAGCGGAAGGCCGCGATCGGACAACCAGCCGCGCATCAGGGCGATCTCGGCCTCCTGACTTTGCGCAATCCGCTGGCCCAGTCGCCGCACGGTCGGGTGGGTTCCCCGCGTCTGCAGAAATTCGACCATCTCCACCGCCTGGGCGTGGTGGACGATCATGTGCTGCATGAAGGCGACGTCGTCGGCCGTAAAGCTGGTGCGGCCGAGTGCGGCCGCCTCCGCGGCGCTGATCACGCGCGACGGAGCGCCGGGCGCGCCGGGATTGAAGATCGGGGGTGTCTGCGGACTCGCCGCGATCCCGATCAGTCCGGCCAGAAAAAGTCCCGCCGCTGCGCCTGCGACCAATACCCTAGCCCCCGGCGCCGACGACGGTGAACTTGCCGTCGCGCTCCTGGCCGATGAACCAGTTCATCGTCTGACCGCTGGCGAACTTGACGCTATAGGTCTCTACCTTGCCATCGGGCGTGTCCTGGGCGCTGACAAAGGTCATGGTCTCGATCGCTCCGAGCGCCTGGAGTGCGGGCGACATTCCGGCGATCTGGGCGTTGCAGGCGTCCAGCAGGGACTGAGCCATCAGGGCGGCGAGGCAGGTTCCCTGGGCGGCCTCATCGATGATCCGGGTCAGTTGCGGCGCATACTGGCCTTCCTGGGCCATCGCCGGAAACGCCATCAGGCCCGCCGCTGCCACGCCGGCCAACATCATACGGATACGCATGCAATTCTCCTCAGGGGATCCCACCCGGTTCGGTGAACCATGGCCCAGCCGGACGGGCGTCACAACCTGCCGCCGCGTGACAAAGAGTTCATGCTTCTGAGCGTCGCTTGCGACGGAAGCCGCCGCGCTCAGGTCTTCCGTCCGAACCAGCCCGTGCGGCCGGGCGGCGGCGGCGAGGGCTGGACCGGCGCCGGCTCCGCGGCGTGCGGCGCGGACGCCGGGGCGCTTTCCACCGGCCGCTGGCGGATGACCAGATTGCGGATTTCGGTCATGTCCTCCATGGCGAATTTCACGCCCTCGCGGCCGAGCCCGGAGTCCTTCACTCCGCCATACGGCATGTTGTCGACACGATAGCTGGGCACGTCGCCGATCAGGATGCCGCCGACCTCCAGCACGTCCCAGGCCCGCATGGCCTTGTGGATGTCGCGGCTGAAGATGCCCGCCTGCAGGCCGAACCTGGAATCGTTCACCTCCGCGAGGGCCGCCTCGAAATCCGCGAAGCGGGACAGGATGGCGACCGGGCCGAAGGCCTCCTCCTCCCGGATCTTCAGGCCGCGCCCGACGCCTTCCAGCAGGGTCGCGTCCAGCATGGCGCCAGTGCGGTTGCCGCCGCACAGAACGGTCGCTCCGGCGGCGCGGGCCTCATTGATCCAGGCCTCGAGCCGGCTCGCCTCCTTCTCGTCGATCATCGGACCGATGAAGGTGGTCTCCTCACGCGGATCGCCGCAGATCAGGGCCTTCGCCTTCTTCACCAGCAGGTCGCGCATCGGACCAAAGATGTCGTCGTGGATCAGGATGCGCTGCACTCCGATGCAGGACTGGCCCGACTGGTAGAAGGCGCCGAAGATGATCCGCTCGGCGGCGTCCTCCAGATCGCTGTCGCTGTCGACGATAACGGCGGCATTTCCGCCCAGTTCGAGCACCACCTTCTTCTTGCCGGACTTCGCCTTCAGCGCCCAGCCCACCTCGGGCGAGCCGGTGAAGGACAGCAGCTTGAGGCGATCATCGGTGGTGAACAGGTCCGAGCCGTCGCGCGTCGCCGGCAGGATGGAGAAGGCCCCCTTCGGGAGATCGGTCTCGGCCAGCACCTCGCCGATGATCAGCGCGCCCAGCGGCGTGCGCGAAGCCGGCTTCATCACGAACGGGCAGCCGACCGCCAGCGCCGGCGCGATCTTGTGCGCCGCCAGGTTGAGCGGGAAGTTGAACGGGGAGATGAAGGAACACGGCCCGATCGGCACCCGCTTCCACATCCCCTGATAACCCCGGGCGCGGGCCGAGATGTCCAGCGGCTGGACCTCGCCGGTCATGCGCACCGACTCCTCCGCCGCGATGCGGAAGGTGTCGATCAGCCGGGTCACCTCGCCGCGCGAATCCTTGATCGGCTTCCCGGCCTCGATGCACAGGGCGTAGGCCAGTTCGTCGGCCCGCTCCTGAAAGCGTTTGACGCAGTGGGCCAGCACCGCCTGCCGCTCATAGGCCGCCATCCGGGCCATGGGCTCCGTCGCCTTGACCGCCTCGCCGATGGCACGGTCGATCATCGTGGCGTCAGCCATTGCCACGCGCGTCGCCACCTTGCCCGAATACTTGTCGGTCACCTCCAGTTCCTGGTTGGGCGAGATCGCCTCATTGGCCAGGTAGAGCGGATAGGAGGCTTTCAGGGACGGCATGGGACGGCTCCGGCGGGGGGACTGGAGATTAAACCGGCAAGGCCGCGCTGAGTTCGCGGACATCCTTGTTGAGGATGCGATCATTGTCGGCGTAGTCGATGGGCACCTCGACCACATGAACCCCCGGCGTATCAAGGCACTGTTTCAACAGGGCCGGCATACTCTCTGCCGAGGTCACCCGATGCCCTTGGGCCCCGTAGCTCTCGGCGTATTTGACGAAGTCGGGGTTGCCATAGGTCAGGCCCCAGTCCTGGAAACTCATATTGGCCTGTTTCCAGCGGATCATGCCGTAGCTGTTGTCGTTCAGGATCAGCACCACGAGGTTCAACTTCAGCCTGACGGCGGTCTCCAACTCCTGGCTGTTCATCATGAAGCCGCCGTCGCCGCAGACGGCCATGACCTTGCGGTCGGGGAAGACCATGCTCGACGCCATCGCAGACGGCAGGCCCGCCCCCATGGTTGCCAGCGCATTGTCGACCAGGAAAGTATTGGGCATGTGGGCCGGATAGCTGCGCGTGAACCAGATCTTGTAGACGCCATTGTCGAGGCACAGGATTCCGTCCGACGGCATCACCTTGCGGACCTGGTCCACGAGGTACTGCGGATAGACCGGGCAGCGCAGGTCGCCAACGGCCGCCGCAGTGTGATCCAGCTCCGCCCGGTGCGCCCGGACCATGGGATCGAAGCTCCAGTGCGGCTGGGCCGACAGGCTCTCCTTGATCTGCCAGATGGCGTTGGCGATATCCCCGACCACCTCGATCTGCGGGAAATAGACCGGATCGACCTCGGCCGTGCGGAAGCCGATATGGATGACGTCGCAGCCGCCCGGCTTCATGAAGAAGGGCGGCTTCTCGATCACGTCATGGCCGACGTTGATGATGACGTCCGCGGCCTCGATGACCCGGTGCACGAAGTCGCCGGAGGACAGCGCCGCGCAGCCCAGGTATTTCGGGTTCCGCTCGTCGATCACCCCCTTGCCCAGCTGGGTGGTGATGTAGGGAATACCGGTCTTTTCAACGAGTTCGGTCAGCATCCGGCTGGTCAGCTTGCGGTTGGCGCCGGCGCCGATGATCAGCAGCGGCGACTTCGCCCGGGCGATACGGTCGACGGCTATGCGGATCGACTTGTCGTCGGCCACGGGGCGCCGGACCTGGCTGGCGACGATGACCGGCGACGTCGTCTGTTCGTGGGCAATGTCCTCCGGGAACTCCAGATGGGTCGCGCCCGGCTTCTCCTCCTGGGCCAGCCGCACCGCCTCGCGCACCCTCGCCGGGATGTTGTCGGCCGAGGCCAGCTGGTGGGTGAATTTGGTGATCGGCCGCATCATGTCGACGACGTCGAGAATCTGGAACCGGCCCTGTTTCGACGACTTGATCGGCTTCTGGCCGGTGATCATCAGCATCGGCATCCCGCCCAGCTGGGCGTAGGCCGCGGCGGTCACCAGATTGGTCGCGCCGGGCCCCAGGGTCGCCAGACAGACCCCGGCCTTGCCCGTGTGCCGTCCGTAGGTGGCCGCCATGAAGCCGGCCCCCTGCTCATGCCGGGTCAGGATGAGCTTGATTTTGCTGCTGCGCGACAGGCTGTCGAGGAAGTCGAGGTTCTCCTCGCCGGGAACGCCGAAGACATATTCGCAGCCCTCCTCCTCCAGACAGGCGACAAACAGATCCGAGGCCTTGGTCATCGTCTTTTCCAATACGGGAGCGGCGACCGTCACGGCGACGGGCGGTGCGGAGGGGGAATGCGGTACTGGATCGGCGGGTTCAGACGCAGCGGCCGGTCGGACGGTCGCGGACGGACGCCGACGGCGGCCCAGCAGGGCGAAGAGCGCGATGAGGGCGGCGCCGGCCGCAATTGCGCCGGCGACCAGCGGCTGGCTGACCGCAGACAGGATCGCGTCCTGTAACGATGCCTCGGTCATTACGCCCGGCCCCCACTCGCGCGGCACCTTGAACCGGAACGCTGTTTCTTGTCACGCGAGGTCGCGCCTCGCGATAGTCCGCTCGATCAGGCGCCCGGCACGCGAAGGCCCCGCGCCGCCTCGGTCAGGGCGGCCTGCTCGGTCGGCGAGTCGGCAAAGGCCCTCATCCCGTTGCGATACGCGGTCGTCGCCGCCGCGCTGTCGCCCAGCACCATCCGGGCCCGCATCAGCCGCACCCAGCCGTCGCGATCGCGGGGCGACGCCCTGAGCCGCTCTTCAAGGCCGCTGACCATGCCCTGGATCATGGCCTGCTGATCGGCCGGGGCCATATTCTGGGCCTCCGCGATCTGGGCCGCTGTCGGACCCGGAATGCCGGGCGGGACCGCTGCCGCGGCGGGTGCTCCCGCTGGCGCCGGACGCAGACGGCCCGAAATGTTCTGTCCCCGCTCGCGCGCCAGATCCTCGACAAAGGCCCGGACCTCGGCTGCCCAGGGCGCGCCCGGCGGGGCGGAGTTGATCAGGTCGATCCAGGCCGTCATCGCCGCTTCCCGCTCGCCGCGCTGATCCATCTCCACGGCCACGAAATAGCGCGCGCGGGGGTCCTGCGGGTCGGCGCGCAGGGCACCCCGGAAGGCCGTCAGAGCGGGCGGTGTCACCTGCCCTCCCCCGGCCTGCACCAGCGCCTCGCCCTGGGCCGAGAAATGCTCGGCGTTGGTCGGCTCCAGCGTCGCCGCCCGGCCATAGGCCTCGGCCGCCTCGGCGAACCGGCCCGTCTGGAAATAGGACCAGCCGAGCATCCGCCAGCCGTCGACATCTTCGGGCGTCTGGCGAAGCTGGGTCTCCAGCTGGACGATCATGGCCTGGACGTCCGTGCCGTCATGCGCCGCATCAGCCGGGGTCGCCGCCATGGCTGTGCTGCGCGCTCCGGCGCCCGGAAGATCGGGCCGGCCCAGCAGGGCGTAAAGCCCGGCGCCGCCCAGGGCGACGACGGCCGCCAGTCCCAGCGCCAGCCGGATCAGGGCCTTTTCGCCCAACGGCCGGCCGGTCGGCTTGGTCTCCACCCCTTCAGCCAGCGCCCGGCGCTCGACCTCCAGACGCAGGGCCGCGATGTCCTCGGGCGGCGCTGTTCCGGCCTCGGCCTGACGGTCCAGATCGGCCAGCTGCGCCTTCAGCACCTCTGCGGAGGTCGTCCGCCGGTCCAGAACTCCGCCCGGCCGGATCAGCGGTATGGCCAGGCCGACCACGGCCAGGGCGATCATCAGGGTCAGGACAATCCAGAGGATCATGACGCGTCATCGACTTTCAGTATGCCGGCGAGCGCACTTCGCTCCTCGGCCGACAAGGGGGTGGGATCGGCCGCGCCGGTCCGGTTGCGACGGCGCAGATACAGGGCCAGCCCCAACCCTCCGGGGATCAGCACCAGCAGGGGCGCGCTCCACAGCAGGATGGTCTGCACATCGAGCGGCGGCTTGAGCAGCACGAAATTGCCGTAACGGGCGACGATATAGGCCATCACCTCTTCATTGGTGTCTCCGGCGGTCAGCCGCTCGCGCACGATAGCCCTCAGGTCGGCGGCGAGCGGGGCGTCGGAGTCGTCGATCGACTGGTTCTGGCAGACGACGCAGCGCAGTTCCTGACTGATCTCCCGCGCCCTTGCCTCAAGCGCCGGGTCAGTCAGTTGCTCCTCCGGCAGGACCGCCGCGACGGGTCCGGCGACCAGCAGGGCGCAGAACAGTCCGAGGACGAAGCGTCTCATGTCTCGCGCTCCAGCCGGTCCATCATGGGCTGCAGGGTCTCAGTCCAGACCTCCGGCGTGATCGGACCGACGTGGCGGTAGCGAACCCGACCATGGCCGTCGATGACGAAGGTCTCGGGGGCGCCCGTGACGCCGAAATCGATGCCGGTGCGGCCGTTCGGGTCCGACCCGATCAGGGTGTAGGGATTGCCCCGCTGCGCCAGCCATTCCGCACCGGCCGAGGGCTCATCCTTCCAGTCCAGTCCGTGAATGGTCACGCCCTGCGCCTGGAGCCGCAGCAGCATCGGATGCTCGATGACGCAGGCGACGCACCAGGAGGCGAAGACGTTGAGCAGCACCGGCTTGCCGGTGAAATCCGTGGACGCCAGCCCCACGGTGTCCTCGGGCGTCAGGCCCGGCAGATCGAAGGTCGGGATCGGCCGGTCGATCAACATGGACGGCAGGATACTGGGATCGCGGCGCAGACCCAGACCGAGGGCCGCGGCGACCATCAGGAACAGCAGGATCGGAACGATGAAGGCCAGCCGTCTCATGTCGCCGCCTCCGTGGCCTTGACCGGCGCCGCCTTGCGGGCGGGCATGGCCAGCCGCGTCCGCCGGTCCGACAGCGACAGCACGCCGCCGAAGGCCATGATCATGGTCCCGCCCCAGATCCAGCCGACCAGCGGATGCCACCAGAGCCGGACCGTCGCCGCTCCGGGCGTCGCGCTCTCACCCACGGAAATATAGAGATTGCCCATCGCCTCGCCGCGGATGCCCGCCTCGGTCGTCTGGGTCTGACTGGACGGATAGAAGCGCTTCTCCGACACCATCAGGAACGGCTGCCCCCTGCCCTCGACACGGAAGCGCGCCTGATCCGCCTGATAGTTCGGGCCCCTGCCCGGCCCCAGCGCATCCAGCGTGATCTGTCGACCAGCGAACTCGATGGTCTGGCCCGGGTTCATGGTCACGACCTCGCTGTCCGTCCAGGCCGTGATCGCCGTGACGCCGATCGTGGTGACGCCAAGCCCGGCGTGTGCGACCGCCACCGCCCAGAAGGCCAGCGGCGTGGTGCGGATCAGCCGCCCGGTTTCGGCGCCCTTCCGGCCGATCCCCCAACGTCGCGCCAGCAGCATGAAGGCCGCCACGATCAGCCAGACACCCAGTGCAATCCCCAGCGCGGCCCCGACGTCGGCGATCCCGAACACCGCGACCCCTGCGGCCGCCGCGACGACCGAGACGCCGATCGGCCAGCGCAGCCGCATCAGCACAGCGCGTGCGGTATCGCGCTTCCAGTTCAGCATCGGCCCGAACGCAACCAGCACCAGCAACGGAATGAACAGCGGCACGAAGGTCAGATTATAGTACGGCGGGCCCACCGAAATCTTGTCGCCGCTCAGGACGTCGATGAACACCGGATAGAAGGTGCCAAGGAACACCGTCGCGGTGGCCGCCAGCAGGAACAGGTTGTTCAGGGTGATCCCGGCCTCGCGCGACAGCGGCGAAAACATGGCCCCGGTCCGCATCGCCGGCGCCCGCCAGGCGTAGAGACCCAGCGCAGAACCGGTGGCGATGAGGATGAAGACCAGGATGTAGGCCCCACGCTCGGGATCCACCGCAAAGGCATGGACGCTGGTCAGAACCCCCGACCGCACAAGGAAGGTGCCGATCATGCTCAGCGAGAAGGTCATGATCGCCAGCAGGATGGTCCAGCTTTTCAGCGCCTCGCGCTTTTCAACGACAATGGCGGAATGCAGCAGGGCGGCGGCCAGAAGCCAGGGCATGAAGCTGGCATTCTCGACCGGATCCCAGAACCAGAACCCGCCCCAGCCCAATTCGTAATAGGCCCACCACGACCCAAGCGCGATGCCGATGGTCAGAAACATCCACGCCGCCAGCGTCCAGGGCCGCACCCACCGCGCCCAGGCGGCGTCCACCCGCCCCTCGATCAGGGCGGCGACGGCGAAGCTGAAGGCCATCGAGAGGCCGACATAGCCGAGATAGAGGAACGGCGGATGGAACGCGAGGCCCGGGTCCTGCAGCAGCGGGTTAAGGTCGCGGCCTTCGGCCGGTGCCGGCAGCAGGCGATCGAAGGGGTTCGAGGTCAGCAAGGTGAACAGCAGGAAGCCGACGCTGACCCAGCCCATCACCCCCAGCACGCGCGCCACCACCTGCAGCGGCAGGCTGCGCGAGAACGCGGCCACCGCCACCGTCCACGCCGCCAGGATCAGCACCCACAGCAGCAGCGAGCCCTCGTGGCCGCCCCAGACGGCGGCGATGCGGTATTGCAGCGGCAACAGCGTATTCGAATGTTGTGCGACATAGACCACCGAGAAATCGTTCTGGACGAAGGCGGTGGTCAGGCAGGCGAAGGCCACTGCCAGCAGCAGCGCCTGCGCGACCGCTGCCGGCCGGGCCAGCGCGATCCACGGCTGGCGATTGGTGTGCGCGCCGATCAGCGGCAGCGCACCCTGCAGCAGCGCGACGCAGAGCGCCAGGATGAGCGCGAAGTTACCGAGTTCAGGGATCATCAGCTTGTCGTCCGGATGTCGGCGCTACTGAGCGAGCGTCTTGCCGGCGGCTTCCGC
>DDSO01000056.1 GCA_002343425.1 Brevundimonas sp. UBA2388 | reverse complement strand
GAACCAGGAGCACGCCTTCTGCCTGGCTATCGAAAAGCTGCTGGGCGTGGACGTGCCGTACCGGGCCCAGCTGATCCGGGTGCTGTATTCCGAGATCGGCCGGATCCTCTCGCATCTGCTGAACGTGACCACTCAGGCCATGGACGTCGGCGCCCTGACGCCGCCGCTGTGGGGCTTCGAGGAACGCGAGAAGCTGATGGTGTTCTACGAGCGCGCCTCGGGCGCCCGTCTGCACGCCAACTATTTCCGGCCCGGCGGCGTCCATCAGGACCTGCCGAACGACCTGATCGACGATATCGGCCGCTGGTGCCGTGAGTTCCCGGCCGCCCTGAAGGACATCGAGTCCCTCGTCACCGAGAACCGCATCTTCAAACAGCGCAACGTCGACATCGGCGTGGTGTCGAAACAGCAGGCGCTGGACTGGGGCTTCACCGGGGTGATGCTGCGCGGCTCGGACATTCCGTGGGACCTGCGCAAGTCGCAGCCCTATGAATGCTATGCCGACCTCGAGTTCGACATCGCCGTCGGCAAGAACGGCGACTGCTGGGACCGCTATCTGTGCCGCATCGAGGAGATGAAGCAGTCGGTGCACATCATGGAGCAGTGCATCCACAAACTGCGCAACTGCCCCGGCGAGCCGGTGATGGTCGAGGACAACAAGATCGTCCCGCCGCGGCGCGGTGAGATGAAGCGGTCGATGGAAGCCCTGATCCACCACTTCAAACTCTACACCGAAGGCTTCCGCACGCCCGAGGGCGAGGTCTATGCCTCGGTCGAGGCGCCCAAGGGCGAGTTCGGCATCTATCTGGTCTCGGACGGCACCAACAAACCCTATCGCGTCAAGATCTCGGCCCCGGGCTTCCGCTCGCTGCAGGCCATGGACTGGATGAACCGCGGCCACATGCTGGCGGATGTCTCGGCCATCCTGGGCTCGCTCGACATCGTTTTCGGAGAAGTGGACCGATGAGCGTTCGTCGTCTCGCCAAGGAACAGCCGGCCTCGTTCGCCTTCTCGAAGGCGACGAAGACGAAATGCGACTGGTGGATCGCCAAATATCCGATCGATCGTCGCCAGTCGGCGGTGATCCCGATCCTGTGGCTGGTGCAGAAGCAGGAGGGCTGGGTCTCCGAGCCCGCGATCCGCGCCATCGCCGAGCTGCTGGGCATGCCTTACATCCGGGTGCTGGAGGTCGCGACCTTCTACACCATGTTCATGCTGGAGCCGGTCGGCTCGGTCGCCCTGATCCAGGTCTGCGGCACCACGCCCTGCATGCTGCGCGGCGCGGGCGAGCTGATGGACGTCTGCAAGAAGAAGATCGGCCCGAAGGATACGCTCAGCGCCGACGGCCGCTTCACCTGGCAGGAAGTCGAATGCCTGGGCGCCTGCGCCAATGCGCCGATGGCCCAGATCAACGACTACTATTTCGAGGACCTGACCGCCGACAGCATGGCGCAGATCATCGACGACTTCTCCGCCGGCAAGAAGCCGAAGCCGGGCAGCCGCGTCGGCCGCACCAGTTCGGAGCCGGAAGGCGGGGCCCTGACCCTGACCGATCCGAAACTCTATGACGGCTCGGCGGGCAAGAAGATCAAGAAGCTGCCGAACTCTGACCCGGTGACGGCATGAGCCGGCCTGACCTGAGCGATGAGGCCAAGGTCGCCCAGTACCGCGCCGAGCTGCGGGCGGTGGGTCGCAACCAGCGGCTGGCCGGGTTCGCCCTGGTCATTCTCGGCGCTATCGCGGTCTGGGCTTCGGCCTCGGCCGGCGCCGCCGGCCCGGCTGTGCAGTGGGCCGGTTATGCGGCCTTGGCCCTCGGCTGGGCCCTGATGCTGGCCGCCATCTTTCTGCGCACCCGCTATCACCGCCAACGTATGCGGGAGACGAACTGAACCATGGTCGGTATCCTCGAAGACAAGGACCGCATCTTCACCAACCTGTACGGCTTCCATGACTGGACGCTGGAGGGGGCGAAGGCGCGCGGCGCGTGGAACGCGACCAAGGACATGCTCGACCTCGGGCGAGACTGGATCATCTCCAACGTCAAGAATTCGGGCCTGCGCGGCCGCGGCGGCGCGGGTTTCAGCACCGGCCTCAAGTGGTCGTTCATGCCGAAAGAGGTGAAGGACCGGCCGCACTATCTGGTCGTCAATGCCGACGAATCCGAGCCCGGGACCTGCAAGGACCGGGAGATCATGCGCCACGATCCGCAACTGCTGATCGAGGGCTGTCTGATCGCCAGCTTCGCGATGCAGGCGCACGCCTGTTACATCTATCTGCGCGGCGAATATGTGCTGGAACGCGAGCGCATGGAGGCGGCGGTCAAGCAGGCCTATGAGGCGAAGCTGATCGGCAAGAACAACGTCCATGGCTGGGATTTCGACGTCTACATCCACCACGGCGCCGGGGCCTATATCTGCGGCGAGGAGACGGCTCTGCTGGAGTCGCTGGAGGGCAAGAAGGGTCAGCCGCGACTGAAGCCGCCGTTCCCGGCCGGCGCAGGTCTCTACGGCTGCCCGACCACGGTGAACAACGTCGAGTCGATCGCGGTGGTGGGCACCATCCTGCGCCGCGGGGCCGAGTGGTTCGCGGGCTTCGGCCGGCCGAACAACACCGGCACCAAGATCATGTCGATCAGCGGCCATGTGAACCGGCCGTGCAATGTCGAAGAAGCGATGTCGATCCCGCTGCGTCAGCTGCTGGAAGACCACTGCGGCGGCGTGCGCGGCGGCTGGGACAATCTGAAGGCCATCATCCCGGGGGGCTCGTCCGTGCCGCTGATCACGCGCGAGATGTCGGAAGTCGCGCTGATGGACTTCGACAGTCTGCGCGACATGAAGTCGGGCCTCGGCACCGCAGCGGTGATCGTGATGGACCAGTCGACCGACCTGGTCCGCGCCATCGCCCGCATCAGCTATTTCTACAAGCACGAGAGCTGTGGCCAGTGCACGCCTTGCCGCGAGGGTACGGGCTGGATGTGGCGGGTGCTGGAGCGGATGGCCGTCGGCGAGGCTGATCCGTCCGAGATCGACCTGCTACTGGAAGTCTCGACCCAGATCGAGGGCCACACCATCTGCGCCCTCGGCGACGCCGCCGCCTGGCCGGTGCAGGGTCTGATCCGGCATTTCCGTCACGAGATCGAGGAGCGCATCTCCTCCTACCGCAGCCGCCGTGCGAATTTCGCCGGCCATGCGATCGCGGCGGAGTAGGGATGCGCGCAGCCGCCGTCATCGCTGTGACCGCTCTTGCTCTCGCCGCCTGTGGCGCCGAGCCGGAGAAGGCTGCGCCGACGCCGGTGGACGTTGTTTCGGCCGCCCCCCCGGCGTCTGACGCCGAGGTCGCCGCGCCGGTGGTACTTACCGGCTCCGACCTGCGCCGAGTGTGTCAGGCCGGCCTTGCAGAGATCCATGGGCAGGGGGTCGCCGACATCCAGATCGACGGACTTGAGGGCCGCATCGTGAATGCCTCCTGGCGCGCGCCGGTCGACGGTGGACGCCGCCGGGCGCAATGCCGGGTCGAAGGCGACCTGATCCACTGGAAGCCGGTCGATGCGACCGATCCGGGCCGAGACCGATGGATGAACCAGGCCGGCGATCCGGTGACACGGTTCGTCCTGGACGGCGAGACGGTGACCATCAACCAGACCCTGCCCGACAGCGGCGCGGTCGCAGGCGTCGAGGGGCAGGGCTGATGCGCGGCAAGGTTCTGAGCTACGACGACTACACCGGTTCCGGCCTGATCAGCGGCGACGACGGCGTGCGCTACACCTTTACGCGTGGCGCGCTCATGGGCGGCGCGCGCGAGGCCTTCGCGGGTTCGACAGTCGATTTCGAAATCGGCGACGGCGTGGCCACCAACATCTACATCATCAGCGGCGCGCCGCTGAACCTGTCGGGCGACAAGAACCGTATCGTCGCCGCCCTTCTGGCCTTCTTCCTCGGCTGGATCGGCATCCACAAATTCTATCTCGGCAAGACGACGGCCGGGGTGCTGATGCTGCTGGGAGGGACGATCGGCTGGATCACCTTCGGCATCATTCCCTTCATCGTCGGCGTCATCGCCTTCATCGAATTCATCATCTACCTGCTCAAATCAGACGGCGACTTCCACCGCGACTATGTCGCGGGGAACAAGTCCTGGTTCTGATCCGGTCCGCTTAGAAGAAACGCAGAGGTCGCGGCGAATGCCCATCGCGAAAGTCAACGGCGTAGAGGTCGAGTTCGAGCCCGGGATGACCGTGCTCCAGGTCGCCGAACGCGCCGGACAGGAGATTCCGCGCTTCTGCTATCACGAGCGGCTGTCGATCGCCGGCAACTGCCGCATGTGCCTGGTCGAGGTGAAGCCCGGACCGCCGAAGCCTCAGGCCTCGTGCGCCCTGCCGGCGGCCGAGGGCCAGGAAATCTTCACCGACACGCCGATGGTCAAGAAGGCCCGCGAAGGGGTGATGGAGTTCCTGCTCATCAACCACCCGCTGGACTGCCCGATCTGCGACCAGGGCGGTGAGTGCGATCTGCAGGACCAGGCCATGGGCTATGGCCGCGACGGTTCCCGCTATGCGGAGAACAAGCGCGCGGTCGAAGAAAAGAACATGGGGCCGACCATCAAGACCTTCATGACGCGGTGCATCCAGTGCACCCGCTGCGTGCGGTTCGTGACGGAAGTGGCGGGCGTGCCGGACATCGGCATGATCTCGCGCGGCGAGGACGCCGAGATCACCACCTATCTGGAGAAGGCGGTCGACAGCGAACTGTCGGGCAACGTCAACGACCTGTGTCCGGTCGGCGCCCTGACCCACCGGCCGTGGCAGTATCACTACCGCCCGTGGGAGCTGAAGAAGACCGAGACCATCGACGTCATGGACGCCCTGGGCTCGAACATCCGCGCCGACGCCAAGGGCGCCGAGGTGATGCGCATCCTGCCGCGCGTCAACGAGGGCATAAACGAGGAGTGGCTGTCCGACGTCAGCCGCTACGCCGTCGACGGCCTGCAGCGCCAGCGGCTGGACAAGCCCTGGGTGCGCGAGAACGGAAAGCTGCGCGCGGCCTCGTGGGACGAGGCCCTGGGCCTTGTGGCGGCCAAGCTGAACGCCGCGGCCGCGGACCGGATCGGCGTCATCGCCGGCGACCTGCAGGACGCGGAATCGATGAAGGCGGCGCTGGACCTGTTCCGCGCTCTCGGGTCGGCCAATACCGACTGCCGTCAGGACGGGTCGGCGCTGGGTTACGGTCCGCGCGAAGGCTGGCTGTTCAACTCGGGTCTGGCGGGCGTCGAGAATGCCGACGCCGTCCTGATCGTGGGCGCCAATCCGCGTACCGAGGCCCCGCTGCTGAACACCCGGCTGCGCAAGGCGTGGCTGGCCGGCAAGACGGAGATCGGCCTGATCGGCGAGCAGGTGAACCTGACCTATGACTACAGCTGGCTCGGCGCCGGTTCGAAGACCCTGGCCAAGCTGCCGAAGGCGGCGACGGACTTCCTTTCGAAGGCGGAGCGTCCGGCGATCATCGTCGGCGCGGGTGCGGTATCGGGCCCGGACGGCGCAGCTGTGCTGAACGCCCTGGGCGCTCTGGCGCAGAAGGTCGGCGTGGTCGCCGCCAAGGACTCTGGCGTCTGGAACGGCTTCAACGTCCTGCACAGCGCGGCGTCGCGGGTGGCCGGTCTCGACATGGGCTTCGTCCCGGCAACGGGCGGCAAGACGGCGGCGGAGATGGCGGCCAAGGGCGCGCTGGACGTGCTGTTCCTACTCGGCGCCGACGAGATTGACCTGTCGAAGTCCAAGGCCTTCCGCGTCTATCTGGGCAGCCACGGCGATCGCGGGGCGCACGGCGCCGACGTGATCCTGCCGGGCGCGGCCTACACCGAGAAGAACGGCCTCTACGTCAACACCGAGGGCCGGGTGCAGATGGGCTTCCGCGCCGTGTTCCCGAAGGGCGAGGCCAAGGAAGACTGGGCGATCCTGCGGGCGCTCAGCGAACGCCTGGGCCACAAGCTGCCGTACGACAGCCTGGACCAGCTGCGCGCGAAGCTGTTCGCCGACCACCCGACCTTCGGTCAGATCGACTACGCCCCGGGCTCGACCCCGACGGTGTTCGACCTCGCCGGCCTCGGCGACGGCGGCAAGGCGACCGATGCGCCGCTGACCAGCGCCGTGGCGACCTTCCACCTGACCAACCCGATCGCGCGCGCCAGCGTGACGATGGCCGAATGCGCGGCCGTCGCCTCTGGCGCCGCCAAGCTGGCCGCGGAGTAGCCCGGTGCCTGAGACCTTTTCGCCCTGGCTCTGGTTTGGCCTGACGCTCGGTCAGATCCTGCTGATCGTCGTCGTCCTGCTGGTGTCGATCGCCTTCCTGCTGCTCGCCGACCGCAAGATCTGGGCGGGCGTGCAGATGCGGAAGGGCCCCAACGTCGTGGGTCCGTTCGGCCTGCTTCAGTCGTTCGCCGACCTGATCAAGTTCGTGATCAAGGAGCTGGTCATTCCGGCCGGCGCCGACAAGTTCGTCTTCCTGCTGGCCCCGGTCATCACCGTCACCCTGGCCCTGGCGGGGTGGGGCGTGGTCGCTTTCGCGCCGGGTTGGGTGATCGCCGACATCAACGTCGGCATCCTCTACCTGCTGGCGATGAGCTCGCTGGGCGTCTACGGCATCATCATGGGCGGCTGGGCTTCGAACTCGAAGTATCCGTTCCTGGGCTCGCTGCGGTCCGCCGCGCAGATGGTGTCCTATGAGGTCTCCATCGGTCTGGTGATCATCAACGTCATCCTGCTGGCCGGGTCGATGAACCTGACCTCGATCGTGACGCAGCAGGAAGGCATGTTCTGGAACTGGTACGCCTTCGGCGGCGGGGCCGGGACCTGGCCCACCATCGCGGTGATGTTCCCGATGGCGATCATCTTCTTCGTCTCGGCCCTGGCCGAGACCAACCGCCCGCCGTTCGACCTGCCGGAGGCCGAGTCCGAACTCGTGGCCGGCTATCAGGTCGAATACAGCTCGACGCCCTACCTGCTGTTCATGATCGGCGAATACGCCAACATCGTCTTCATGTGCGCCATGATCACCCTGCTGTTCTTCGGCGGGTGGAATCCGGGCGTGCCGCAGGATTGGCTGGACATGCTGCCTGGCTGGCTGGAGCAGGCGATCTATCTGGTCACCTTCCTCGCCAAGACGGTGTTCTGGTTCTGCATGATCGCCCTGGTGAAGGCCTTCGTGCCTCGCTACCGCTATGACCAGCTGATGCGTCTGGGCTGGAAGATCTTCCTGCCGACCTCGCTGGTCTGCGTCGTCGTGGTCGCCGCTTGGCGCGTGTTCGCGGTGGGCTCATGATCCGGATTTTGACGCTATCGGGTCTGATGCTGGCAAGCGTGGTGATCGGCGGGTGCAATACGGTGTTCGCGCCGATCACGCCGGAGGTCACGTCTCCCATCGACCGGCTGGATCGCGCTGAGCGGAACCGGCAGCGCCCCCCCGAGACGCATCCCGAATGCTATGTGGCGCGCGGTGACACCAGCCGGCAGGAGCAGGAGCGGATGCGCGAGGCGTGCAGGCGGATGGAGAGGGACAGATGAACCGGCTTCTGACCGTCATGTTGGCGGCCGCCTCCCTGTCGGCGTGCGCCGCCTATGAGCCCGAGCCGGTTTCGGCGCATCAGTGGCAGCAGCGGCAGGAACGTATCGAACGGCAGGAGGCCGAGCGCCTGCGCCGCTGCGAAACCATGGACCAACAGAGCGAGCGGTACGCCCGCGAGTGCGCCCGCACCGGAGCCAGCCAGTAATGTTCAACCGTCTCGTCCAGGCCGCGAAGGGCGCGCTTCTGATCGACGCCGTCGGCGCGATCGGCCTGTCGCTGAAATACATGGCCCGCCCCAAGGCCACGGTGAACTATCCGTTCGAGCGCAATCCGCAGTCGCCGCGCTTCCGCGGCGAGCATGCCCTGCGCCGTTATGCGAACGGCGAGGAACGCTGCATCG
>DDSO01000142.1 GCA_002343425.1 Brevundimonas sp. UBA2388 | reverse complement strand
CCGACATCACGATCACAGTGATCGTCAGAGGGGCCCGGGCCGCCGAGTCAAACTGCCTGCGACGGGGGCCGCCCGCCAATCAGAAGTGATGATGCGGCCTATAAGCGCCCGTCATGCCGGGATGGGACCGCGTTCCAGCGCCCGCAAGACCTCCTGCGCAAGGAGGCCCGCCGGCCCACCGGCGGCCCGGCTGGAAACCAGGGCGATCTCGCTGTCGGCAAGCATCGGCAGCGGCCGCTCCAGCACCGCAAGGTCGCGGGGGGCCATGGCCGCGGGAAGCACGCCGACGCCAAGGCCTGCGCGGAGGGCCGCCATCTGACCGGCGAGACTGGGCGAGGTGAAGGCCGCGCGAAAGGCGATGCCCGCGTCCGCGAGCGCGCCCAGGGCCCGCTTTCGATAGATGTCGGGGGCAGGGGCGATGATCAGCGGCAAGGGCGACGCCTCGATGATCGAGGCGTCGAGCGCCACCCAGACCAGAGGCTCGGTCCAGACCCGCACGCCCAGTTCGGGGCCGACCGGCTCCCGTTTGATCAGCGCCAGATCAAGCATGCCGCGCGACATCTGGTCGAGCAGGTTGGCGGTGTAGTCGCAGGTCACCGACAGCTTGATGCGGGGATGGCTGCGCGCGAACGCCCCGAGGATCCCGGGCAGATGCATCGTCGCAATGTCCTCCGGCGCGCCGAACCGGACCTCTCCCTCGAGGTCCCCGTCCCCCAGTGTCGAGAGGATTTCATCGTTCAGCCGCAACAGTCGGCGGGCCTGCGGCAGCAGCGCCGCGCCCTCGGTCGTCAGGCCGAAGCCCTTGCCGCCCCGATCGAACAACGGCGACCGCAACTGATCCTCGAGCCGGCGGATCTGCAGGCTGACGGCCGGCTGGGTCCGGCCGAGCATGGCCGCCGTGCGGGTGAAACTGCCTGTCTCGACGACCGTCACGAAGGCCCGCAACAGGTCGATGTCCAGATTGACCAGCCGATCGGCCATGCCATTAGCGTCCGTTATAGCCTGCATCACGCCAATAAACTGGATGCCCGCGCCGGTCGAGTTCACTCGGACCGACCTTCAGCGGACCGGTTGACGCATGCCTGACATTTCCACCAGCCTGGCGCTTCTGACGTCGCCGGCCATCCTGTTCTTCTTCGTCGGCGCGGCGGCCGCCTTCGCCCGCTCGGACCTGGCCATTCCCGAGCCGGTCGCCAAGGGTCTGTCGCTCTATCTGATGCTCTGCATCGGCTTCAAGGGCGGGGTGGAGGCGCGCGCGGCGGGCTTCAACGGGGATTTCCTGGCGGCGGGGGCGATCGGCATCGCACTCAGCGCCCTGATGCCGCTGATCGCCTTCGTCATCCTGAAGCGCGTCCGCAGGCTCGACCGTCCGACCCTCTGCGCGCTGGCGGCGACCTACGGCTCCGTTTCGGTCGTGACCTTCGCCGCCGGACAGCAGCACCTCGCCGCCATCGGTCTGGCGTCGGGAGGGTATATGGCCGCCGTCCTCGCCCTGATGGAGACCCCCGCCATCCTGACGGCCCTTGTTCTGCTGAACGGCGCGGGTCGTGGCGAACCGGGGCGCCGGAGGACGATCCTGAAGGAGGTGTTTGTCGGCGCGGCGTCGGTGATGCTGCTGGGCAGCTTCCTGGTCGGCCTGATCTCCGGCGAGGCCGGCATGACCCGGCTGGACCTGTTTGTCGGGCCACTGTTCCAGGGCGCCCTGTGCTTCTTCCTGCTCGACATCGGCCTGACCGCCGCCCGGCGGTTGATGGAAGGGGGGCGCAAGTTGACGCCGGGCGTGATCGGATTCGCCCTCGGCTTTCCCCTGCTCTCGGCAGGCGTTGCGCTGGGGCTGGCCCAGCTTGCCGGGCTGGACGCCGGCAACGCGGCGCTTCTGACCATTCTGGCGGGCTCGGCGTCCTACATCGCCGTTCCCGCGGCCATGCGGCTGGCGGCCCCCGAAGCGGACGCCGGCGTTTTCGTGACGGCGTCGCTGGCGATAACCTTCCCGTTCAACCTGACCCTCGGGATCGCTCTCTACACGGCTGCGGCGGTCTGGCTGTCCACATGAGATGCAAACTGGAGCGGTGTTCCACGGGGTGTCGCCGAAGAACGACGAACCGCGGCTCGCGGTGTGCGGACCAGAAGGGATTGATCCCCAAGCTTCGCCATGCGTTCAGGGCGGATGACAAAACCTTCCAAGCCCGCCGTCCTGTCCATCCGCAACGCCAGACTGGCGGATGTGAACGCCATCTCCGCCCTTGTGGCCAAGGTCTACAAGGACATGCCGGCCTATACGCCGGGGATGCTGCGCGGCCAGATCGCCGCCTTCCCCGACGGCCAGTTCGTGGTCGAATATGCCGATGAGATCGTCGGCTACGCCGCCGGCTTCCGCATCGACGAGAAGACGGCCATGTCGCCGCACACCTGGACCCAGATCACCGGCGGCGGCTATGCGGCGCGGCACGATCCGGTCGGGGACTGGTTCTACGGCATGGAGGTGTGTGTCGATCCCGACCGGCGGCGGCTGCGCATCGGCCAGCGGCTGTATGACGCCCGGCGCGACCTGTGCGAGGCCGAGAACCTGCGCGGCATCGTTTTCGGGGGGCGGATGCCCGGCCTGGCGCGGCGCAAGGCGGCCTATCCGGACGCGCGCGAATATCTGGATGCGGTGACGGCAAGGAAGCTGAACGATCCGGTGATCGGCTTCCACATGCGCGGCGGGTTCGAGCCGATCGGGGTGCTGGAGAACTATCTCATCTCGGACACGGCCTCGATGGGCCATGCGGCGCACATGGTCTGGCGCAATCCCTATTACACCGAGACTCACGGCCGGGGCGCGGCCTTTGCGGTCAAGGAGACGGTGCGGGTGGCGACGGTGCAGTTGCAGGCCCGCAAGGTCGCCAGCTTCGAGGAGTTCATCTCCAACATCGAATATTTCGTCGACGTGACCTCGGACTATCGCTCGGATTTCGTGGTGTTTCCGGAGCTGTTCACGCTTCAGCTGCTGTCGCTGGAGTCCAAGAAGCTGACGCCGGTCGAGTCTATCGAGGCCCTGACCCGCTACACGCCGCGCTTCGTCGAGGCGATGCGCAAGATGGCGGTCGAGTACAATATCAACATCATCGGCGGCTCCCACCCGACCCAGACCGAGGACGGGGACATCCAGAACGTCGCCTATGTCTTCCTGCGCGACGGCTCGGTGCACGAGCAGGAGAAGATCCACCCGACGCCGAACGAGCGCCACTGGTGGAACATCAAGGGCGGCGACCGGGTGCACGCCATCCCCACCGACTGCGGCCCGATCGGGGTGCTGATCTGCTATGACTCCGAGTTCCCGGAACTGGCGCGGCGGCTGGTCGACGAGGGGGCGCGGCTGCTGTTCGTGCCGTTCTGCACCGACAACCGGCAGGGCTATCTGCGGGTCCGCTACTGCTCGCAGGCGCGGGCCATCGAGAACCAGTGCTACGTCATCCTGTCCGGCAATGTCGGCAATCTGCCGAACGTCGAGAACATGGACATCCAGTACGCCCAGTCCTGCATCCTGACGCCGTGCGACTTCCCGTTCGCGCGGGACGGGGTGGCGGCCGAGGCGTCGGAGAACGTCGAGACGGTGACGGTGGCGGACCTGGACCTGTCCGACCTGGCCTGGGCCAAGTCGCAGGGGACGGTGCGGAACCTGCGGGACCGGCGGTTTGACCTGTACAAGACGGTGTGGACCGACGGGGGCTGAGTCCCTTGCGCCGGGCAGAGCTGGTTCATCACGAAGGGCACGAAGGAGTTCACAAAGGACACGAAGGGACCTGCGGGGAGGACACAACCGGGCTCGCCTTCGAGAACTGAATGCGGCGAAGCCGCGATCTGATAACGAGGAGACCACCGCCGTTCGACGTGACCTCGCTCCCTTCGTGTCCTTCGTGCCTTGCCTTCGTGTCCTTCGTGATGAACCTCCCGGCCGCGCGGCGAGCCCCTACGCCGGCCGGCGCCACGCCACGATGCGGACGGTGGAAATCTGGACCGCCTCACCGTGCTGGTTCCGTGTCGTGCTGCGGGTGCGGATCATGCCGCGGTTGGGGCGAGACCGGGACGGCAGGATCTCCAGCACCTCGACGGTGAGAGTCAGGGCGTCGCCCGGCCGGGTCGGGCGCGGCCAGGTGGTCTCGCCACCGGCTCCGACCAGGCCGCCGACCAGCGGGAAGCACTGGACCATCATCCGCATGGTCAGGGCGGCGGTATGCCAGCCGCTGGCGGCGAGGCCCTCGAACAGGGTCTCGCGGGCGGCGTCCTCGTCGAGGTGAAAGGGCTGGGGGTCGAATTCGGCGGCGAAGGCCTTGATCGCCTCGGTAGTGATCGTGACGGGGGCGCTGACGAAGGTCTGACCGACGTGGAGGTCCTCGAGCCAGAGGGATGGGGCGGTCATGGTCAGGCCGTGGTCGCCGAGACCATCGGTTCCAGAACCTGGGCCGCGACCGACAGGCCGGTGCCGAGGATCAGGGCGGCCGCCGCCGCGATCAGAAGGGGCCGGGACAGACCCTGCTCCGTGCTGAGCGGCCGCACCAGCATCAGCACCAGCAGTCCGAGCAGGACCAGGACGCCGGGCATGTCCATGCCGACGCCGAGGAAGACGCCGTGGGCCTGCGCCATGATCCATCCGCCGCCCAGCACGGCGGCGACGGCGACCGGGGCGAGGGAGCCGGGGCGGGTCAGGCCGGGGTCGAGGACGGCGGCGAGGGCGGCGGCGACCGCCGCCAGCAGTCCGGTCCAGACGAACAGGAAGGCGGCCTCGGGCGCGAGGGTCTGGGCTGCAGTGGCGAAGATCAGGATCAGGCCGATCAGGCCCGTCCAGCCGCCCCAGGTCGAGCGGGCGGCGAGGCCGGGGAAGAGCGACAGTCCGACAGCGATGACGGCGGCGCCGATGACGATCGTGTTCAGTCCGCCGAGGACCAGGGCGACGACGGCCGCGACGGCGATTACGCCCCCGACGATGCGACGGTCGAGCCGTGTGCGTCCGCCGAACAGGGCCAGCGCCACGGCCAGCACGGTCAGGGCCGCGCCGGCCTCCATCCACGGCAGCCGGGCCAGCAGGGTGTAGTAGGCGTCGGCGCTCTCGGCGCGGCCTGACAAGGGACCGGCCAGAAGGCGCACAAGCTGGGTCAGGACGAGGCCTGTCGACAGGAACCACAGACCGTCGACGGCGCCTCGCCCGGCGTCGGCGAAGGTCAGGCCGGCATGGGACCGCGCGCGCCAGACAGCGACGCCGAGGCCGAGGAAGGCGAGGCCCAGCAGGCCCCATCCCATGACCGGCGCATGGCCAACGACGACCCGGCCGAACAGGTCTGCGTAGACGATATTGGCGGTGGCGGCGGGCAGGGCGGGCGCGCGCAAGAGCGCGTCGGCCGTCTCGAGCGCCTGCGAGCCAATATGCTGGACGCTGCCCTGATCGAGCGCGTCGGGCGTCGAGACGGGGGCGTGATACTGCTCCGGGCGGCCGATGAAGGCGAGATTGACGCCCTGGACGCCGCGGTCCTTGGGAATGGTGAAGTCGGTGCCGTTGGGCATGGCCTCATAGACGAACACCGCCAGAGAATTGGACGAGACACCGCCGGTCGCGCGCGCGCCGGCGCGGGCGAACAGGGCGATGGTTTCGGCATTGCCGCGGCCGGTCTCGAACATCATGGCCCGGCCGCCGCCGCCGCGCGCCTCCAGATTGACCACGGCGCCGATGCGGTCGCGTAAAGGGTGGCCGCCCCAGAAGGCGCGGGCGCCGTCGAGATTGAGTTCCTCGCCGTCGGTCAGGATGACCACCAGCGTCCGGTCGGCCGGGCCGCGGGCGCGGATGGCGCGCACGGCCTCAAGGATGGCCGCGACCCCGGCGCTGTCGTCGGCTGCGCCGGCGGAGTCCGGCACGGTGTCATAGTGGGCCATCAGGGCGACGGCGGGCAGGCGGGGGTCGCGCCCGGGCAGGACGCCGATGAGGTTGGTCAGTTCGACTCCCGTGGCGGAGCCGCCTTCACGCTCGAGCCGCCGCACGGCCGCCGGCGACAGGGCGCCGGTCTGGGTGGAGGTCTGCAGGCCGAGCGCCGCCATCCGCTGCAGCAGCACGGCCCCGACCCGGGCATGGTCGGCCGAGCCGACGGGGTGCGGCCTCTGCGCGATCTCGCGGACATCGACCATGGCCCGTTCCGCTGAGAAGGCCGTGGCCGGGGCGTCGGCCCCGGCGGGCGCGGGGACCTGCAAGGTCAGCACCGCGATCAGCAGCGCGAGCGCCAACGACCCGACCAGCCAGAGCAACCGCATGTGTCATCCTCCCCGATGAAGCGGCAGGCTAGCGGGCGTTGACGCTCACGTCATCCTCGGCCGCAGCGTTTCGGCCGGAGGTGTGCGGCGCGGGTGCGGGCGGCGCCGGGCGCGCTGCCGCCGGCTCTGGCTGGGAGTTCAAATGAGCCTTGCAGAATTCCGGGTCTCGAGCGACCCAGGCGCGCGGATCGTAGTCGACAACCGCCGAGGCATGGTTCCGACAGTTGTGCCCTCGCGAAGTGACGCCGGGGCAGCGATGACGGCCCTCCGCGGCGCGCCATGCTGCGAGTTGCTCCAGAGTGACCTGAAAGAATGCCGCTAGCGCGACGTCAGCGTCACCTTCGGCCTGCACGATCTCATTAAGGCCGCCCCAGACGCGGGCGACCCGCGCAGGGAACGGAAGTTCGGATTTTCTGGCTCTCACGCGTCTTGTGTCCCCGCAGGGTCGCTGCATCGGAGTCCGGCGATCTGCTCCTGAAAGGCGGCGCGAGCCTTGCGCAGGGTCGTGAACCTGTCTGGTTCGCTCTCACCGGCCCGGGCGAGCAGATAGCGCGACACAGACAGCCCACGCGGCATCGCGTGCCGGACTTCGATCAGCCGCGTTACCGTCGCGGCATCGAGGACGATCTTCCTTGGCGCCATGGAGGTTGGTCAGCGGCCCGGCTAGAGCCGGACGCGCCGCCCCTTTGCGAACCACGCCATGAACAGGCGATAGATCCAGCCACGCCCCTGGCGCGGTTGCTCTGTCCGGGCCGTTCGACCCCGGCCCTTGTAGCGACGCACAATCAATCAGGCCTCCCCAGGCGGTTCCTGCGTATAAACCGCGAAACCTCTGGTTCGTTGCTGTGTCGACAATCGTACGTAGAGTTGAGCGCAGCGCCGTTGCGAACAGCGGGCTCGCGCCTCAGGCCACCCGTCTCAGCGCCGTCGGGGATTTGACGAAAAGACCCTTGCGGCCGGCGACGGGGCGGAAGGCGATGCTGTCGCCCTCAGGCTGCTCGTCGGGACCGAGGAACAGGCAGCCGTCATCGACCAGCCGTCGTTCGAGGTTGTCGAACATCTCGCCGCGCCGGGCCGGGTCGGCGTCGCCGAGGACGTGGCGGCAGAAGATGATGTCGAACCGGTGGGCGTCGGTCGGGGCGTCGATGAGGTTGGCGCGGGCGAAATGGACCATGGCGCGCAGCTCGGCATTGGCGATCCAGGCGTCTTCGGCCTGGTCGAAATGGCGCAGCATGGTCTCGGCCTTGAGGCCGCGCTGGATTTCGAAGCCGGTGTAGGCGCCCGAACGGGCCTTCTCCAGCGCACGCTGCGACAGGTCGGTGGCGACGATCTCGACGGCGACGCCGGCTTCCCGGGCGGCGATGGCCAGGGACCAGGCCTCCTGGCCGGTCGAACAGCCGGCGGACCAGATCTTGACCGGCTGGCCGCCGCGGGCCTTGCCGAGGGCGGGCAGAAGTTCCTTGCCGAAGGTGTCGAAGCTGACGCGGTCGCGCCGGAACCAGGTCTCGGGATTCAGCAGGGCTTCGATCACGGCCCAGCCCAGGCTGGCGACGGGCTTGGCCCACAGCGAACCCAGCATGGCATCGACGGTCTCGAACCCCTCGCGCCGGGCGACCGGCCCCAGCCGGTGCTCGGCCAGTTTCATCCGGTCGCGCGTCAGCCGAAAGCCCGCGCGCGAGACCATCAGTGACTGCAGGCGATCGAAGTCGTCGGGGCTCATGGGGTCAGACGGCCCCCACTTCAGCGAATTTCGAGGTCAGGATCTCGCCGTCGAACGGCTTCATCACATAGTCGTCGGCGCCGGCCGACAGGGCTTCGGCGATACGTTCGGCGCGGGTCTCGATGGTACAGAACAGCACCTTGGGCGCCAGGCCGCCGGGCAGGGCGCGCAGACGGCGCAGGAAGGTCATGCCGTCCATGACCGGCATCGACCAGTCGAGCAGGATGACCTCCGGGATCACCCCGCCGCAGAAGGCAAGGGCTTCGGAGCCGTCCGCCGCCTCATCGACCTCGAAGCCGAGCCCTTCGACGATACGGCGGGCGACCTTCCGGATGATCCGGCTGTCGTCGACGATCAGACAGGTTCTGGGGGTCAAGGTCAGGGTTCCAAATCAGAGGCGCACAACGCCCGCGTGTACATGAGCCCTATCATCGGCCTGAGCCGGTTAATGACTCCTTGGGAAACCGGCTTAAGCGTCAGTTAGGCATGTGGGCGGTCAGCACGACGCGCCCCTCCTCGGCCTGCACATCCAGCGACCCGCCGGCATCATGGGCAGTCAGCCAGAGCCAGTAGGGCTGGATCCATTGGCCGGGCAGGCCCTCGGTCAGCGGCTGACCCGCCAGTCCGGCCACGGCCTCGCCTTTCAGGCGGGCGCGCGCGCCCTCGGCGCGGCCCTCGATGATCAGACCGGCGCCGTCGGTTCGCGTCACAATGGTCGCCACGCCGCCGGACGGCAGGGCGGCCATGGTCAGCCAGGCCAGGTTCACCAGCGCCCGCGACTGGGCCTTGGAATAACTCGTGTCCGCGACAGACCATTCCAGCGTGGCCCGTCCGCCCTCGGTCAGGCCGGAGACCAGTTCGCCCAGCTCGGCGCCCGAAAACCGCTCGGACGAGGTCGCGGCGCCGAAGGCCACGCGGGCGAAGGCGACCAGGGCCACCATCTTCTTCGCACTGGCCTCGATCAGTCCCATGGCGTCGTCGCGCATGTCCTGGGCGGTGGGGTCTTTCAGCAGGTCGAGGCCCGAACTGATCGCGCCGGCCGGGCTGATGAAGTCGTGGCACAGCTTGCCGGCGATCAGGGCGGCCAAAGCCTGGCCATCAGGAAGCGCCTGGCCGTCGGGAAGGGGTGAGGCGGGTGCTGTGTCGGTCATCGGGCCTTGCGCGCAACAGTCGGAAACTGGCCGGACGCTGACCTGATTTGCCGGTTCGCGAAACCGGTCCGATGCTCTAATCGGGCGGCATGAGTAAACGACTGATCGCCGACCTCGCGTCCGGCGCACTGAGCGAGGCCCTGGCCGACCTCGCAGAGGACGCCGCGCGGGTCATCCTGCCTTGGTGGCGCAACGGGGTCGTGGCCGAGACCAAGGCCGATGACAGCCCCGTGACCCGCGCCGATCAGGAGGCCGAGGCCCTGATCCTGACGCGGCTGGCGACCCTGTATCCCGGGATCCAGACCGTAGCCGAGGAGGCTGTCGCCGCCGACGGCGCGCCGGCTTCGGCCAATGACTGGTTCTGGCTGATCGACCCGCTGGACGGCACCCGCGGCTTCGTCGAGGGGCGGGAAGCCTTCACCGTCAACATCGCGCTGATTCACAAGGGATCGCCGGTCGCCGGGGTGGTGACGGCGCCCGCGACCGCCACGACATGGCGCAGCGGGGCGCCGGGCGCCGGCGCGTTTCGCCGCCGGTTCGGCGAGGTGTGGCAGGCCATCAAGGTGCGCAACCGGCCCGCCTCGCCCCTGGCGGTGATGAGCCACTCCATGAACGACGTCGAGGCCGAACGGCTGGCCTCGCGCCACGGTTGCGTCCAGTGGCAGGGCATGGATTCGTCGCTGAAATTCTGCCTGATCGCCGAGGGCCGGTTCGACGCCTATCCGCGCACCGGCCCGACCTCGGAATGGGACACAGCGGCAGGGCAGGCGGTGCTGGAAGCCGCCGGCGGCCGCGTCATGGCCGAAGACGGCCAGCCGTTGCGCTACGGCAAGCCGGGATTCGGCAACGGCGGGTTCGTGGCGTTGGGCGGCTAGGCCGCGGCCGCCCGCACCTGCAGCAGCGCCGCGCGCTGAACCAGAGCCGGAGCGCCCCATTCGCGGGCGGTCTCGATGGCCTCGGCCAGCATCATGCCGACGGCGCGGGGTTCGGTCGTCGTCAGGCGCGCCTTGGCCAGGGCCAGATGCGCCATGCCGATCTGGTCGGCGACCCATTCCAGCGGCTGGGCGCCGGCGGAAGCGGCCAGACCGCGCCGGACGACCGCCTCGAGCCCGGTCAGGCTCTCGACATCGCCCATGGCCTCGGCGAGGGCCGTCTCGGCCGCCAGCCGCCGTTCGCGGGCGAGCGCGCCGAGGATCAGGCCCGGTTCACGGGTCAGGGCTTCGGCCTGGATCAACCGCGCCAGAGGCGTGTCGGCGTCACCGGGGGCGAGCTGCACGGCCACCCAGTCCAGGGGGCTGTGGTCGGGCGTGAACTGGTCGGCGGCGGCGGCGAACAGGGCCTGGCCCTGGGCGGTGGCGGCCTCGTCCTTCGCCAGCCGGGCCAGCGCCATCAGGCCTGCGCCGGCGAGGGCGAGGGCGCGGGCCCGGGTCAGGGGCCGGTAGTCCGGCGAGGCAGATTCGACCAGGACCCGCAGGTCGCGCCCGGCCTGATCCAGCAGTCGTCCGTCGCGCCGCGCCACACCGGCTTCCAGCCCCAGCGCCGCGCGGTCCAGTCTCAGGTCATCGCCGATCGTCGCCGGCAGGGCTCTGGCCCCGTGCAGGGCCGCATCCAGCAGGGCGGCCGCGTCCAGCATGGCCGCCGGCTCGCCGGACAGCCGCGCCCGTCGCGCCGTCAGCCGGGCGTGCAGCGCTGCGGCGGCGGAACGCGTCGCGGGACGGTCGGCCGTCAGCGCCTGCACATCCGCCAGCGCCGCCGTCAGCTTTTCAGGGCCGCCGAACAGGTCGAACCGCAACAGGTGAATCTCGCCGGACTCAATCGCCGCGGCCGCGGTCTGGTCGGGGGTGGTTGTGTGGCGCGCGGCGTCCGAAGCGGCCCCCGCCGCCCTGTCCAGGCTGGTCCGGCTGCCGGTGCGTCGGGCGTGTTCGCGCCAGAGGGCCGAGGCCCGCATCCAGCTGTCAAAGGGGTGGGCGCAGGACACGCGCCCGGCTTCGGTGCAAAGCGACTGTGCCTCGGTCGCGACCAGGTCCGCCCCGACCAGCTCCAGCCAGCCGAGATCCTCGCTCTCGCGCGCCTTTTCGAACAGCTTTCTCAAGTCCCGGCCAAATTCGAACATGGGGGCTGGCGCTCCGGTCGTCCCGCTTCGGGACCAATACGCGTCCCTTGGGTGATGACTAGCAAACGCGACGCCGCGGCGGAGGTTCGGTATGCGGTTCACGTTCGACCCGGCATAGCCGGACAAGAGTGCCGCCTACCCCCGCTCCTTCGTCTTCGTGAAGGCGACCAGCGGGAAACGCTCCATCACATAGCCGGTCTCCCAGCTGGACTTGGCGAGGAAGACCGGGTCGTCGTCGATGTCGCGGGCCATCTGGCCGCGGTATTTGGCCATGAAGTCCTCGAGGTCCGCCTTGGTCCCGCCGATCCAGCGGGCCTCGGCCCAGGGCGACGGCTCGAAGATGACCTCCAGCCCGTATTCCTCGCCCAGGCGGTCGGCCATGACCTCGAACTGCAGCTGGCCGACGGCGCCGACGATGAAGTCACTGCCCATCTCGGGCCGGAACAGCTGGGTCACGCCCTCCTCGGCCAGGCCGTCCAGCGCCTTCTTCAGGTGTTTGGCCTTGAGCGGATCCTTGACGCGTACGCGCTGGAGGATTTCCGGCGCGAAATTCGGCAGGCCGGCGAAGCGGATCAGGCCGCTCTCGGACAGGCTGTCGCCGACGCGCAGGACGCCGTGGTTGGGGATGCCAATGACGTCGCCGGCGTAGGCGTCCTCGGCCAGTTCGCGGTCGCTGGCGAAGAACATGATCGGCGCGTTGACGCTCAGCTGTTTGCCGGTGTTCTGGACCTTCAGCTTCATGCCGCGCTGAAATTTGCCGGAGGCCATGCGGAACATGGCGATGCGGTCGCGGTGGTTGGGGTCCATGTTCGCCTGGACCTTGAAGACGAAGCCGGTGACCTCGGCCGCGCCGGGTTCGACGGTGGTCGCGACCGGCTCGGCGGCGTTGCGGGTTCCGGCGGGGGCGGCCTTGTGCGCCTTCATCACCTTGGGCGGCGGGGCCCATTCGCCGATGGCGGCCAGCAGTTCGTCGATGCCGAAATGGCGAAGGGCCGAGCCCCACAGCACCGGCGTCATATGGCCCTCGAGGAAGGACTGGCGGTCGAAGGCCGGATAGCCGCCCTCGACCAGTTCCTGCGCCTCCAGCAGCGCCTCGTGCTCGCCGGCCTCGAAATACTGCGCCGCCTCGGCCAGCGGCAGGGCGTCGGGGTGAGGCACGTCCTCGGCCGAACCGGCGGGCTTGCGGGCGTAGGGCTGGAAGCGGCCCGTGCCCATCTCGACCATGCCGCGCAGGCGGTTGCCGCTCTGGGCCGGCCACCAGATGGGGGCGGGGTCCAGCTGCAGCCGGCTGGCGATCTCGTCCAGCAGGGCCATCGGGTCCTGGGCCTCGCGGTCCAGCTTGTTGATGAAGGTGATGATCGGGATGTCGCGCAGGCGGCAGACCTCGAACAGCTTCAGCGTCTGCGGCTCGATGCCCTTGGCGGCGTCCAGCACCATGATGGCGCAGTCGGCGGCGGTCAGGGTCCGATAGGTGTCTTCCGAGAAATCCTCGTGCCCGGGGGTGTCGAGCAGGTTGAACATCTTGCCGTCGTGCTCGAAGGTCATGACCGAGGCGGAGACAGAGATGCCGCGCTCCTTCTCGATCTTCATCCAGTCGGACTGGGTGCGCCGGTTCTCGCCGCGCGCGCGCACGGCGCCGGCCGCGCGGATGGCACCGCCGGCCAGCAGGATGTGCTCGGTCAGGGTGGTCTTGCCCGCGTCCGGGTGGGCGATGATGGCGAAGGTCCTGCGGCGCAGGGCCTCCTGTTCGAGAGGAAGTTTCGACATGTTCATTCCGTGCGGCCGCGCGAGTTAGCGCGGACGCCGCCGAAAGTCACCCGCCGACGGACAACCCCTGGGCCACGGGCTCCGGGTCGACGTCCGCAACGGCTCCGGTCGCTGACGCGATGGCGGCGAGCATGGATCGGGCGCGGACGCGGTCGGCGCCGGGGTGGGGCGCGTTGGCGACCGGATCGAGCATCGTCTTCGCCTCACTCCAAAGAGACCTGGCCATATAGGCCTCGGCCAGCCTGAGCCGGTTCTCGTCGGCTTGTGGGGCGAGGGCGGTGGCGACCTCCAGGGTCGATATGTCGTTGGCGGTGGGATAGGCGGACTGCCCGCGCCGCGTGTCGTTCAGGCCGAGATAGATGCGGAAGTCCAGCGGCCTGTGTTCCATGGCCTGGCCCAGATAGGACATGGCGAGGCGTCGCCGGGACGGGGCGCTTTCGGAGTCCGGCTCCGCCCTGACCTGGTCCATCAGGAGCGCGGCGGCGATGCGCAGTGCGTCCGCGTCCGTGGACGTGTCCGACAGGAGCGGTTCCAGCGCCGCCAGACCCGCCGCCGGGTCGCCGTTCAACCGATGCGCCCGGGCGGCGACCAGCATGGCCATGCGTTGGCCCGGCCGCCGCGCCGCCGCGGCGAGGGCCTCGGTGATCAGTTCAGCGCGATATCGGGCCGCGTCGCGGGCCATCTCGGCCCTTACCCCCTCCGAGCGCGGATCATCGGGGTCGTTGTCGGTCGGGACGACCAGGGGGGTGTCGTCCAGACGAAGGTCATACCAGACCAGGGCGCCTTCATCCGCGGCCAGGGTCGAAATCGCGACCTCGGGCATGGGTATCTCGATCTGCGGCGTGAAATAGGTGATGCGCCCCCGAAAGTAGCGGCGAAAGTCGTTCTGGAGTTCGATCGAGGTGCGCCCGGTCGCCGTCTCCATCGCCACGACCGGGTCCGCTCCCCGTATCACCGCGTTGAGATACTGGCTCAACATCCTCTGCCGTTCGGGCGCGCTCATCAGATAGTGGGTGAGCGCCCATGACTGGGCGTAGTAGTCGAACACGCGGGCTCGCCCGGATCGACTGATCCGCCATTGCAGCACGTCGGCCAGGGGCGCCCATTCGTTGGTCCCCAGCTGCGTGAACAGCATCATTCGCCCCGGATCTTCCCGTCCAACCTCGATCTTTTCCGGTTCCAGGACGACGGTGGAATAGTATTCGGCGAAGCCCTCCACGAACCAGGACGGATAGGCTTCGGCCGACATCTGGAACATGAAATGGTGGGCGTACTCGTGGAACAGGGTGCTCAGCGCCTCCGGGTTCGAGATGTTGGTCACCGTGTAGATGCGACCCGCGTCGGCGGAGTAGAAGCCGGCGATGTTCTCCGAACCGCCCGGAAGAATGCGGCGCATGTCGCGCGCCCCGTCCGCCAGATAGATTTCCAGCTTCGGAATCTGGACGTCGCTCTCAATCGGATAATAGGTCCGCAGAAGCGCGTCGAAACGTTCGATCTTGGTGGCGTAGGTGCGCAGGACGCGCTCGGAGACGTCGCCGTAGATGATGAAGTGCTCGGTCTCCGCCTTGCGCCACTCCGCGCGGGCCGGTCCGGCGACGAAGACGGCTGCGGCCATGACGACGGCGGCCAGAAGCTTTATGACGTTCATGGCCCGGCCTCCCCAAACTGCGTGGCGACCGCAGGGTCGGACAACCTGTGCGGGACGTCAATCCTGTCGAGCCCGGACCTCCACATCGTGCCCGGCGCGACGGTGGTGCAACTGGTGTTTGACCCTGCTGGTCCAGGCCTCACGGCGACTCGTCCTCGTCGGCGTCTTCTTCCTCCGACACGGACTCCGCGGCGGCCTCCTCGGCGCGGGCCTGTTCCTCGGTCAGTCCGCGGGCGCGGTCGAGGATCGCCTGGGCGGCTTCCGCAGCCGCGCCGCCATGTGGGCTGTTGGCGAGCGGCTCGATAATCCGGATCGCATCCTCGCGGCGACCCGCGGCGAGATAGGTTTCCGCCATCTCGGCTCGCGCCCGTGGGAGTTGCGGCGCCAGTTGGAGAACCAGTTCGCGCGTTACGATGTCGTTGTCATTGGGGTAGCCGGGCGCGCCCTGCCGTGACTGGGCCAGCAACATGAAGGTACGGTAGTTGGCGTCGTCGAGACGGAATGCCCGCGCCAGCAGGGTGCGTGCTTCTGTCCGCAAGGCGGCCGCCCGCTCCTCGTCCTCAGCGGCGCGTTCGAGCAGGGACGTCGCGAGATATTGAAGGCCGACCACATGGTCCGGGTGGGCCGCGATCAGCCGCCGAAGGACCGCCTCTCCGGCGTCGCGGTCACCGAGATGAATTTCAGCATGGCCCAGAGCGACCATTGCATCCGGATCGTCGGCATGTCGGGCAGCCAGGCGACGGACCTCCCGCAGGGTGGCTTCGCTGTGTTCGGTCGGAACACCGGTCAGGCGCAGATTCATGAGGAGGAAGTCATTGGCCGAGGCCGGCAGGGGCGTTACCGCAACCTCGGCCCGGGGAAAGTTGTTGGCGATCTCGAAATACGGAATCGCGCTCATGTAACGGCGCAGGGTCTGGCGCAGCTGGGCGTTGGAAATGCCGGTCGCGCGCGGCATCGCCTCGATGGGGTCGCCTCCAGCGCCGACGTCTTGCAGATAGGCGTTCAGCTGGACCCGGCGTTCGTCGTTGCCCATGAACCAGTGGGTGAGCAGCCAGGCCAGCGGATAGTAGGTTTCGTTGTTGCGCCGAGCCTGCCCTGATCGCTTGGCCAGCAGGTCGTTCATCGGGAGCCAGCTGGATCCCCGGAGCCAGGAGCCCCGGATATCGTTGTATTTTCCGACCTGAATCCGGTCGTCCCGGATGTCGACGGTCATGAAGTATTCGGCGAAGCCTTCGACAAACCATGCCGGGTAGGTCGAGGCGAAATTCTGCATCATGAAGTGGTGGGCGTACTCGTGCAGAAGCACGTCGTCGCCCATGCCGCCGCGCAAGGCGACGGCGAAGATGTCTTCGTCCCGCGCCGCATAGAATCCGGCGACGTTCTCCCCGGCGTTCGGGTTCACACGCCGTAATCCTCGAGGGTCGACCAGGTAGATCGGCAGCTTGCGGGGCGGCGCGACCGTCGCGTCCAGCCCCATCAGGGTGCGCAACACCCGGTCGAAGGTCTCGAGCTTCCGCGTGAAGGTGATCAGTTCACGAGCGTTGCCGTCGCCATAGACGATGAAACGCTCGCTCTCGGCCTTCAGCCATTCGGCCCTCGCGGGTGTGGCGGAGAGGAGCGTCAGGGCGAGGAGGGCCGTCCCGAACCAGCGGCCGATGTCGGATAGTCTCATGGCTGCACACTCCCCCGGACCAGCCGGCTCACCCTAACCGGGCGGCGGGGCACTGTCCAAGGTTGTGAGCGCCGTCAGGCGGCCATGCGCATCCAGACCGCGCGGTCGGCGGCGAGGGCGTTGAGCTGGCCCCTGGCGGCGCGGGCCTTCAGCTGGCGCATGATGGCGTCGGGCAGGGCGCAGAACTGCGGCTCGACTAGGGTCGGATCGCAGCCCGCGGCAGGGGCGGCGAACAGGGCTGCGTTCACTTCCGGGGACCGGTCGTGGATCAGCCAGGCCAGACGGCGCGCGCGCTGCGGGTCATTGAGGTGCATCAGCGGGTCCTCGGCAAACAGTTCGCAACCGAGTTCCAGTACATAGTCGAGCTCGAGGCTCTCAAAGCGGCGCGCGTCGCCGGGCGTGACCGGGCTGGCCTCGTCCAGATCGAACACCACGTCGTTGAGAAGAAACAGCATCGACAACACCCACCATCGCTCCGGGCTCATTGCGGCCCGTTGAAGCTGACCATAGGCGGCTCCGCTTGAGGTTCCGTGTGCGAACGCAGTTAAGGATTTCGCACTGGGCTGAGTGGCTGGTGACCAGTGGTTAGTGGTTGGCCGCCAGTCGGGGCGAGGCGCGAGTTGCGCCGCCCTTCCGCCGTCAGGGATGCAGCCAACCACTAACCACTAATCACTCGCCGCCGCCCGCCACCTTCTCCGTTATAAAGTGCCGCCCCTCGCGGTCCTCGATCTCGACGACCCAGAGATCCGGGTCGTAGCCGATCTGGCGCTGGATATAGGCGTCGAGCTCGCTCTCGAACTCGCTCTCGACCGGCTGCATCCACAGTCGTTCGCCGTCGGGTCCGAAAGCCTCACTATAGAGTCGGGCGCGGCGGCTGGAAGTGTCGAAGGCCTTGACGATGACGGTGCCGGCGCGGGCGTCGCCTTTGCGCGCGACCGTGGCGAAGGCCCCGCCCAGCTCGGCGCGGCGGATCAGGGCCGAGACCCACAGGTCGCTCGATAGAAGCATTTCGATAACCCTGCTCGGAAACCGGACCGGAACGCGTGATGTGTATGGTGCGGTCTCATGACGATAGGCCAGACCGCCGCGAAGACCAAAGCCGCCCTGGCGGCTGTCGCTGTGCTGGCGGCGCCGAACCTTGCGTGGGCCGGGGCCGCTGACACCTATTATGAGCGCGCTTTCGTGGTCGCCGCGGACGCCCGCTGCAATCTCTTCGCACCTCAGATCGAGGCGGCCCTGACCGCGGCCACGGCCCAGGCGCGTGGGGCCGCCCTGCGCTCGGGCGCAGCCGAATCCGAACTTGTCGCCGCCGCAGGTCGGGCCCGTGCGCGCGCCGCGACCGTATCGTGCGCCGATCCGCAGCTGGCCACCGTTCGCGCGCGTGTCGACGGCGCCTTTGCGGGCTGGCTGCGCACGCCGCGCATGGTCTTTCCCGGCGCTCGCCGTTCGTGGGTCGCGAACCGCGTCAGCTCGGCCGACGCCAACTGGCGGCTGCAGCAGATGTCCGTGGTCGGCGCCTCGCCGGTCGCCTTCGGTTATGCGGGCAAGGGCGATGCGCCGGGGCTGACCGCGGTGGTCAGCTTCGTCGGTCGCTCGCGTCCCTATGCGGCGCGCATCGTGCTGCGCGACCCGGTCCGGGTTTCGCGTCCCTGGCTGGCTGGCGACGGTCTGGTTCCGGTCTCGGCCCGCGCAAGCCTCTGGGCCACGGGCGTCAGCGCCGCTGATCCGACCCTGCTGGCCGAGGAACGCCGCACCGGAGAGGCCTGGCGCTTCCCCGCCGCGACCGCCGCCGCCCTCGAGCGGCTGGACCCCCGCGAGACCTTCGCCATCGAATTCCATTTCCGTGACGGCAGCGTCGCGACGGCGAAGTTCGAGGCGGGCGACTTCACGGCCGGCCGGGCGTTTCTGGCCATGGGCATGCTGTAGGGCGCGTCAGCGACGCGTCAGCCCCCGCCCTTCATCGGCATCTGGATGATCTCGGCCCCGCCCTCCGGAGCGGGCGCGCGGGCGATCAGGGCCACAGGCAGGCGCACCGTCACCGCCGTGCCCTCGCCGAGGGTCGAGTCGATGCTCATGCGGCCGCCGTGCAGTTCGGCGAAGGCGCGAACCAGCGACAGGCCCAGACCGGTGCCCTGACGCCGCTGCTCCATCTCGCCCGCCTGTTCGAAGGGCCGGCCAAGACGACGCACGTCCTCGGGCGCGATGCCGACGCCGGTGTCGGCGACCACGACCTCCAGATAGGGGCCGATGGCCTCGACCGTGACCGTGATCGACCCGCCCTTCGGAGTGAATTTCACCGCATTCGACAGCAGGTTCAGGGCGATCTGTTTCAGGGCGCGCTTGTCGGCCGAAACCTCGACCGGGTCGGCGGGCAGGACGCTGGACAGGCTGACGCCCTTGTCGTCGGCGTTGACGCGGACGAGGGCCATGGCTGCCGACACGACTTCACGCGCGTCGAACCTCTCCAGCGTCAGGGCGTATCGTTCGGCCTCGATCTTGGTGACGTCCAGCACGTCGTTGATCAGATCGAGCAGGTGCCCGCCGGCCTGGTGGATGTTTTCGGCGTATTCGCCGTAGCGGTCGGGCAGGGGTCCGAAGATGCGCTGGCGCATGATGTCCGAGAAGCCGAGCACGGCGTTCAGGGGCGTGCGCAGTTCATGGCTCATATTGGCCAGGAAGCGGGTCTTGCCGGCCTCGCGGCTCTCGGCCTCGGTGCGGGCGATCTCGAGCCCCAGTTCGCGGGCGTACTGGGCGGTGGCGTCAAAGACCTGGGCGATCAGGCGAGGACCGGAGGGGTCGTCCAGCCGCCGCACGATCAGCTGCACCCGCCGGTCCAGCGCCATGCGGGGCGCGAACAGGGCGGCGCCGTCGTGGCCCTTCATGGCGCGCTCGATGGCGTCCAGCAGCCGGGGCCGGTCGGGGGCGTGGACCGCCGCCACCAGTCCACTCTCGAACAGGGGATCGACCGGCAGCGAGACCGGCGGGGCGCCATAGGCGGCCAGAACGCGGCCAGACGGTTCGAGCACCAGGGTCAATCCGGGCTGGGCGGCGAGCAGGGTTTCGACGCGGGAGGTCTCGGCCTCGGCCGCCGTCAGGCGCGCTTCCCGCTGTCGCCACGACAGGCGCACGGCGAGGGCAGCGGCGGCCGCGGTCAGCAGGGCGGAAATGGCCGCCAGAGTGGGAAGGTGGGGCCCCGGATTGACCCAGGCCGAAAGCATGCCCGCCAGAGCCGCGACGCCGACGGCAAAGGCCCCCGCCTGCACGGGTCGGGGCCCGCCGAGGGCGATCCCGGCCGCCAGCGGAAGAAAGACAAAGCCGCTGAGCGGGCCGGTCAGGCCGCCCGAAAGCGCCGCCGCCAGCAGGACCGCCAGGCCCCAGATGGCAAGCAGAACCATCCGCTCGTCCGGGCCGTCCCGCCGCAAGAGACCCAAGCCGCTCAGGCCCGGCACGACCATGGCGAGGACGCCGTAAAACAGCGGGCCGTCGATGCCGCCGATCCATCGTCCGCCCAGCGCCAGCAGGGCCGCCGCTACCGCCCATCCCGCATGCCAGGCAGCCAGCGACGGACGATCGCTCGCCGGAGCGTCGGGCAGGGGCTTCGGGTCGGGGCGGGTGGACTGGATCAAGGGCGGATTGGGGCGGGCCGGACAGGACGCCGCCGGCCTTTTCAGCCTAGCCTTCCGGGTGAGTCGTCCAAAGCCCGCACGCGTTCCAGGCGACTGGCGACAAGCCCGTCCCGGCGGTTTTCCGGGGACAGGACAGGCGGTTGTCGTTAACGCCGGTCCGGCCTATCCAGCGCCCCATGACCGACGCTTCCTCCATCGACGACGTCCTGGCCGAACTGGTCGAGGAGTTCGACCTGCTCGGCGACTGGGAGGGCCGGATCGAATACGTCATCGAACTGGGCAAGGGTCTGGCGCCCCTGACGGACGAGGATCGGACCGAGGCGAACAAGGTCCCGGGCTGCGCGGCGCAGGTCTGGCTGGCCGTGCGCCGCGAGGGCGATCATCTGGTGTTCGCCGCCGACAGCGACAGCGCCCTGTCCAAGGGCAATATCGCCCTGCTGCTGAGACTGTATTCGGGCCGGACTCCGGCGGAGATCCTCGGCTTCGACGCGCGCGCCGCGCTGGATCGGCTCGGCCTGCCCTCGGCGCTGACGCGGCAGCGCGCAAATGGCCTGAACAGTATGGTGGGCCGGATCAGGGACGCCGCCGCGACGGCCTGATACCCGATCTCAGTAGTAGGAGCCGCGCACCGTCATGGTGGGGCGCTCGCCGGGCTGCTCTGTCACCTCGACCGCCAGACCATATTCATCGGGGTAGGCGCTGCGGCGATCCCAGCGCCAAGCGTTGTTCGGCGGGCTGGTCCAGTATCGCGGGTCGCGGAAGGCGCGGCGGCCGAGGTCGGCCAGTTCGCGGGCGCTGGCCCGGCTGGATGAGATCGTGCAACTGGCCTCATAGGCCGGGCGCTGCTCTCGTTCGACAGAGCCTTCCTCGATCTTCACGCGCCAGACGCCGTCACTGGAGACCATGGTGACCTCGGAGGCCCATTCGTCCAGCGGTGCGGTGTCGTTGACCGGGCGACGGAATTGGAGCTCGCGGGCGGCGCGGATCGCGCGCTCGAAGGTCTGGGCGCGGTTGGCGTAGGGCAGGCAGACTTCGGTCAGCAGTCCGGCGGGCACCGCGTCCTGGGCGGTGACGGGGAAGGCTACGAACAACAGGCCGGCGGACAAGCTGAAAACTGCGACTAACTTCACCGTCATCCCCGGACTCGACGGCTTTTGGGAGCCCGTCACCTCAACGCGATAGCGCGCCCCAAGGGGAGCGCGCTTTCAACTTCACCCTACGGCTGAATCCCGTCTGGAAAAAGTTACGAGCCTGTAACGTAAGGCCGTCCGCGTTCCGTCGCGCGTTTGGCGGTTCAGCCGATGCGATAGTGAACCGCCAGGGCGGCCAACCCCTTCTGAAGCAAGATTTTTCCCTCTCGACGGCGCAGACCCAGGTCGCGCTCGGCCGCCTGCAGGGCTGAGGCGCGGATGCAGATGGCTTCGACGATCGGCCGGGCTGAACCACAGGCGGCGAGGGCAGCCTCAACCCGGCGCGCCGCGGCCATGGCAGGATCGCCTGGTTCCGCCTGGACCGCGGATCCGGCGCCCGCGCGCGGCAGGACATCCCAGCGCAGGGTGAGGGATGGCCCGCGCGCCGCCATTTCGACGTCGAGGCCCAGACGCGCGGCGGCCGCGACCTGGGCGGCGAGCAGCCAGGGCTGTCCGTCCGCCGTCTTGCGTCGCGCGAGCCACGCGACGGCTGACTGGCCCAGATTGGCGCGTCGCAAGACAGGCCGCCCGTCACCCTCCATCACCGTCCGGCTGCCCTCGATCATGCCGGGGCGTCCGGGTTCCGGGGAAACGGGACGCTCCGGCGCTGCGGTGCGCGCCACCCAGCCTCCGCCCGGACGTCCCCTCAGGCCGGGGTTTTCGACCAGTTGGCGAAAGCCCGCCTCGTCGAGGACCAGAACGACCCGACTGCGGCGGTCCCCGCCTGACCTCAGGCCGTAGCCCTCCGCCGCGGCCTCGATCCAGCCGCCGCGCCGGGCCAGCAGTCGACGGGCCCGGGCGACGACGCCGGTAATGGCTGCGCCCCCGGTCATGCGGGCAGGTCACAGGCGGGCGCCTCGAGAAGCTGGTTCACGCAAAGCTCCAGCCGCTCCAGCAGGGCGTCGACGGACGGATGATCGCGCCCGTCTTCGGCCCACCGGCACGCCGCCGCCGCCGTCGCCCTGTTCAGGCCGAAGGCATGGGCCACCCGGTCCAGCGGCCAGCCGAAGGTGACATAGGCGGTGTACAGGGCCAGCCAGCGCGCCCGGCAGACCCGCCCCTTGAGGCGCACGGACGCCGTCATCCTCTCCACGCTGATCCCGGTCGCGGCGGCCACCAGCTGCAGCGCCAGCCCCGCACGGATGCGGTCCGCGTCGGCTACGGGCACGCGGTAGGTATCGACCATCTGAAACTCCCATCATCCCGAGGCGCCGGTCATTGATGCCGCCGACGCCGAGAGTGGAATATAATCCTAACGACACGTCGAAAATGGACGCACCAGACGCGCTGCACCGCGGGTTGAAAAAATCTCGCTCGCTTGACTCAGGACTCTCGACGCCGATTCGCAAATCAGCCTACGATTCGCCTCAATGGGGTGGCGTTAACCTTTCTTAAGTTTTTACTCGGTTAACTCTCGAACAAGGTTACCCGGCATTTGATGTCGGGAATTACTGTCAAGCTTTGCCTGGAGGGGCATGAATGCGCGTCCTGCTTATCGAAGATGATCATGCGACTGCGCAGAGCATCGAACTCATGCTCAAGTCCGAAGGGTTCAACGTCTACACGACGGACCTGGGTGAAGAGGGCATCGACCTCGGCAAGATCTATGACTACGACCTGATCCTGCTCGACCTGAACCTGCCCGACATGAACGGGCTTGAGGTTCTGCGTCAGCTGCGCGTCGGCAAGGTCAATACGCCGGTGATGATCCTCTCGGGCTCCTCGGAGATCGAGACCAAGGTAAAGACCTTCGGCGGCGGCGCCGACGACTATATGACCAAGCCCTTCCACAAGGACGAGCTGATCGCGCGCACCCACGCCGTGGTCCGCCGCTCCAAGGGTCACGCCCAGGCCATCATCCACACCGGCGAGATCGCCGTGAACCTGGACGGCAAGACGGTCGAGGTGAACGGTCACCGCGTCCATCTGACGGGCAAGGAATACCAGATGCTGGAGCTGCTCTCGCTCCGCAAGGGCACCACCCTGACCAAGGAAATGTTCCTCAACCACCTCTACGGCGGCATGGACGAGCCCGAGCTGAAGATCATCGACGTCTTCATCTGCAAGCTGCGCAAGAAGCTGGCGACGGCCGCCGGCGGCAAACACTATATCGAGACCGTCTGGGGCCGCGGCTATGTGCTGCGCGACCCGTCGGAAAGCTCGGTCGCCGCCCCGGCCAGCGCCGCGGCCTGATCGGTCTGACTCTCGAGGCATTGAAGCGCCCGCCGGAGTGATCCGGCGGGCGCTTCTGTCTTCAGGTCAGCTCAGACATCAGCCCTGTGCCGCATAGCCCTTGCCGCCGTTGGACGGCTTCCGGCGACGCGGCCGGCGCTTGATCTCTCCGTCGGGCTTGGCCGAGGCCGTCGCCGGGGCGCTGGTGTGGCGCGGGTCGTTATTGCTGTTGCGCGGACGCTCGCGCGCCAGCGGGTCGAAGGCGCGCTCGGGGATCGGGCGGGCGTCGCGGCCCGGGCCGGCCTTGCGGACGCGGTGCGGTTGCCCGCCGCCTTCCAGCTTGACGCCGTCGCGGCGCGGGTTGCGCGGGCCGCGCTGCTGCTGGCGATCGCCCCGGCCGTCGTCGGGCATCGAGGCCTTGGACTTGACGCCCGAGGCCATGATCGACTGGTCGAGCAGGGCCAGCGACTTGTCGTTGCGGCGGTCGGTGGCCGGGATCTTCTGGCGCGTGACCTTTTCGATGTCGCGCAGCAGCTTCATCTCGTCGCCGGCCACGAAGCTGATGGCTGTGCCGTCGGCGCCGGCGCGGGCCGTACGGCCGATACGGTGCACATAGGCTTCCGGCACATAGGGCAGCTCGAAATTCAGGACGTGCGAGACGCCGTCCACGTCGATGCCGCGGGCGGCGATGTCGGTGGCGACCAGGACGCGCAGCTTGCCGGCCTTGAAGGCGGCCAGGGTGCGTTCACGCTGCGGCTGGCTCTTGTTGCCGTGGATGGCGCCGGCTTCGACGCCGCCGGCTTCCAGATAGGCCGCGACCTTGTCGGCGCCGTGCTTGGTCTTGGTGAAGACCAGGCAGCGCGTGTAGTGCGGATCGGCGAACATCTCGGTCAGCAGGGCGCGCTTGCGGCCCTGTTCGATGTGGATGATCGACTGGCTGATGCGCTGGACCGTGGTGGCCTGCGGCGTCACCGACACCTTGACCGGATCCTTGAGCAGTTCGCCGGCCAGCTTGCCGATCTCGGTCGGCATGGTGGCCGAGAAGAACAGGTTCTGGCGCATGGCCGGGATGCGGCTGACGATCTGGCGGATCGGCTTGACGAAGCCGAGGTCCAGCATCTGGTCGGCCTCGTCGAGGACGAAGATCTCGGTGCAGGACAGGTCCAGGGTCTTCTGCTGCATGTGATCCAGCAGGCGGCCGGGGGTGGCGACCAGCACGTCGAGACCGGCCTGGATGGCGCGTTCCTGCGGGCCGTATTTCACGCCGCCGAAGACGACGGCGACCTTGAAGCCGAGGTGACGGCCATAGGTCTTGAAGCTCTCGGCGATCTGGCTGGCCAGTTCGCGGGTCGGCGACAGGATGAGAACGCGCGCGGTGCGCGGCTTGGGCGCGACGCGGTTGGCGGCCAGACGGTGCAGGATCGGCAGGGCGAAGGCCGCCGTCTTGCCGGTGCCGGTCTGGGCGATGCCCAGCAGGTCCTTGCCGGCCATGACGTCAGGGATGGCCTGGGCCTGGATCGGTGTGGGGGTGGTGTAGCCTTCGGAGGCCAGGGCCTGCAGCAGGGCCGGGTTCAGGCCGAAGGTGTCGAATGTCTTGCTCATGGAGCGGATGTCTTTCGCGTATGCGGCGACGCGCAACAGCCATGGCTCAACGCCGAAAAGGCCGCGCACCGCCAGTCCCGACAGGGCCTCTGAATGAGGCCTTCGGGGTGGATCGGGCGCCGCCCCGCGTGTCCGGGCAGCGAATGAATCTTGAGGGCCGGCCGCTGCTACAGTCAGGTCTTCGAGTTCTGAAGACCCACACGCGCTGGAGCGCACCGGGGCATCGCAATTGTGCGACGCAGCGCAAATGGGCGCTCAATGCGGCCAAGTCAAGGCGGAGGGGGGCGACGGCGGCGGCTGTCAGGGATCGTCAGCCCCGTGCCGGCGGCGAAGGTCCTAGCCTGTCGGACAGACCGCGACCGCGGCATTCAGGAGGAGGGCGTGATGCGTACACTCATGATTTTGGCGGCGACTGGGGTGCTGGCGGCGGCCATGCCGGCCGCGGCCCAGGAAGGACAGGTCATTCAGCTGGGAGACTCCGGCATGACCTGCCCCCAGATAGTCGAGGGCGCCGCCCAGCTGGCGCAAGCGCTCGGGGGAGCGCCTGAAGGCGGCGTCTTCAGCAGCGAACAGGCCATCGGCGCGGCGACAGGTCTGGCCATGCAGGGCGCCCTGATGTCGGGGGCCGGGCGGGCCATCCCCGGTATGGGGCTGCTGGGCAATGCAATGGGAGCCATGGCACGGCGCGATCGTGAACGGCGCGAGGCCGAACGGCTGGTGGCGCAGCAGCGCTGGTACTACCTGAACGGCCTGTACACAGGCCGGAACTGCGATCAGCAGCTGGCCCAGACGACCACGGTAGAACCGCCTGCGCCGGAAACCACGACGCCGGCAGCGCCGCCGCCGACAGACTGACTCCGGGCTCTCGACTTCCCCGACGGCGCCGGGCCAATGTTGCGTTGCAACGTCCGGAGTGCCACCGCCCATGACCGATACCGTTTCCCGATCGACGCTGACGGTTTCGTCCTGTCTTGCGGGGTTTGTCGAAGCCGAAGCCTTGCCAGGGACCGGCATTGAGGCCGGGGCCTTCTGGGCAGGTGTGGCAGACATGTTTGCCCGGTTCGCGCCGGAGAACCGGCGGCTGCTCGGGGTGAGGGACGATCTGCAGGCGCGGATGGACGCCTGGCATCGCGGGCGGAGCGGCGCCCCTCATGACGGCGCGGCCTCCGAGGCCTTCCTGCGCGAGATCGGCTATCTGGTCGAGGAACCGGCGCCGTTCGCCATCGGTACGCGCAATGTGGATGCGGAAGTCGCCACGCTCGCTGGGCCGCAGCTTGTCGTGCCCAGTCTGAACGCCCGGTTCGTCCTCAACGCGGCCAACGCCCGCTGGGGCAGTCTGTATGACGCCCTGTATGGCACGGATGCGCTGGGCGACCTGCCGCCGCCGGGGCCGTTTGACGCCGCCCGTGGAGCGCGGGTTGTGGCGCGGGCCAAGGCCTTCCTCGACGAGGCGGTGCCCCTGGCCGAGGGACGGTGGGCCGATCTGGGCGATCCGCACGGCGGCATCGCGATCCGCGATCCCGGCCAGTACGTCGGACATAGCGAGCGCGGACGGCTGTTCCGGCACAATGGGCTGCATATCGAGGTGGTTTTCGACCGGGATCATCCGATCGGCCGGGACGATCCGTCGGGGATCGCCGATGTGGTGCTGGAGTCAGCCCTTTCGACGATCGTCGATCTGGAAGACTCCGTCGCCGCCGTGGATGCCGCCGACAAGGTTGCGGCGTACCGGAATTGGCTGGGTCTGATGCGCGGCGATCTGGTCGAGACCTTCGACAAGGGCGGTCGGACCCTGACCCGGTCGCTGGCGCCGGACAGGGAATTCACCGCGCCGGACGGAACGACCGTGACCCTGCCGGGCCGGTCGCTGCTGTTCGTGCGGAACGTCGGCCATCTGATGACGACGCCCGCGGTGCAGCTGGCGGATGGTTCGGACGCGCCCGAGGGCATTCTCGACGCCATAGTCACCGCGCTGGTCGCGATGCACGACCTGAAGGGGCAGGGCCGTTTCCGCAACAGCCGGGCCGGCTCGATCTATATCGTCAAACCCAAGATGCACGGGCCGGAGGAGTGCGCCTTCACCAACGCCCTGTTCGACGCGGTCGAGGACCTGCTCGGGCTGGAGCGCCACACAATCAAGGTCGGGGTCATGGACGAGGAGCGGCGCACTTCGGCCAATCTGGCGGCCTGCATTCATGCGGTGAGGGACCGGATCGTCTTCATCAACACCGGCTTCCTCGACCGCACCGGCGACGAGATCCACACGGCGATGCAGGCCGGGCCGGTGGTGCGCAAGGGTGACATCAAGGCCGCGGCCTGGATCGCGGCCTATGAGGCGCGCAACGTCGCCATCGGCCTGGCCTGCGGCCTCGACGGCAAGGCCCAGATCGGCAAGGGCATGTGGGCGGCTCCGGACCGGATGGCGGACATGCTCGACCAGAAAGCGGCCCATCCAAAGACCGGAGCCAACACCGCCTGGACGCCCAGTCCGACAGCCGCGACCCTGCACGCGCTCCACTATCATCAGACCGACGTCTTCGCCCTGAGGGAGGCAATCGCCGCCCGGCCGGTCCCCGGCCTTGGCGACCTGCTGACCCCGCCGCTGGCGAACGGGGCGAACTGGTCCGAGACGGAGATCGCCGAGGAGTTGGACAACAACGCCCAGGGCCTGCTCGGCTATGTGGTGCGCTGGATCGATCAGGGCGTCGGCTGTTCCAAGGTGCCGGACATCCACGATGTCGGCCTGATGGAGGACCGCGCCACGCTGCGGATCTCGTCCCAGCACATGGCGAACTGGCTGTTGCACGGCGTCTGCACGGCGGAACAGGTGGATTCGGCGATGCTGCGCATGGCGGCGAAGGTGGACGCCCAGAACGCCGCTGATCCGCTTTATCACCCCATGGCGCCCGACCCAGCCGCCAGCCTCGCCTTCCAGGCCGCCCGCGCCCTGGTGTTTGACGGAGTCGATCAGCCGAACGGCTATACGGAGCCGTTGCTGCATGCGTTCAGACTGAGGGCGAAGGAGGGGCGAAAGTCGAGGGTCTAGGGTCGAGGAGTGCAACCCGCGCTCTCGTCTCGACCGATCCCTGCTCCCTCGCCCCTCGACCTACTGTCCGCTGCCGGATCGCCACAACTGATTGGTCAGAGGCTCGACCAGATAGCCGAGCGCCGTACGCTTGCGCAGCAGCACCACGACCTCGACCGGCGCGCCGGGGCGCAGGGTCTCGGCGCCGCGGCCCATCTTGGCCAGTTCGCTGGCGGGCACCACGATTTCGGCCCGGAAATAGGTCGCGCCGCTCTGCTCTATGGTGAAGCTGTCGGCCGAAATCCGGGTCACGCGGCCATGGATGATCGGCGGATTGCGTTCGCGCAGGCCTGGGAACCGGACCTCCGTCCTCTGCCCGACGCGCAGGTTGTCGACATCATTGGGCGCGATCTGGGCGACGATGACCTGTGAGGCGTCGCGGGGCACGATCTCCATCAGCGTCTGACCGGCCTGGACCACGCCGCCCTGGGTGAAGATGGTCAGGCCGACGACCTCTCCCGAAACCGGGGCTTGCACCTCGTTGCGCGCGATCTGGGCGCGCAGCTCGTCCATCCGGGGCTTCAGCTCATTCAGCTGGACGTCGATCTGGCGCAGCTGGTCGGCGACGTCCTCATTCATCTTGGTCGAGACGCCAGACATCTGCAGCCGTGTTTCGCCGACGGCTTCACGCGACTGGGCGATCTGGGCCCGCAGAGCCCCCAACTCCCCGTCCAGCTGGGCCGCGGTACGTTCGAGCGCCCGCACCCGTGTCAGCGGAGCATAGCCTTTTTCGGCGAGGCTGCGCATGCCGGCCAGTTCGTCCTGGATCAGCCGCTGCTGCTCGATGTTGGCGACGATCTGCCCTTCGTAGCCTGCAATCTGCTCATTCAACTGGGCGACGCGTTGACCCAGAACCCCGGTTTCGGTCGTTCGGCCGGTCCGGCGCGCGCCGAACTGCTGCTGCTGAATCCGCAGGGACTCGCGCGCGAGCACCTGGTCTTCCGCAGGCAGACCGGCGAACTCGGAAGGCGCTGGAATGCTGCCCAGTCTGTCGCGTTCGGCGATCAGCCGGGCGCGCTGGGCGATCAGGGCATAGTACTGACTGGCGACGCCCCGTTCGGTGGCTTTCAGCTCTCCGCTGGACAGCTGAAGCAGCACCTGGCCGGCGCGAACCGTGTCGCCCTCGGCCACCAGAAGGGCGCTTACGACGCCGCCTTCCCTGTGCTGGACGGCCTGGCGATTTCCGGAAACAGCGACCTGGCCCTGGGCATAGGCGCCGGCGTCCAGCGGAGCCAATGCCGCCCATCCCAGGAAGATGACGAAAAACAGCACGATGATCGTGCCGCCGATCACCAGCTCACGACGAGGATTGTCGAGCACGACGGGGGGGGCGGCCGCCGGCGCCGTGGGCGCGGGACCTTCGAGCGGGGGNNGGGGCGACGGCATCGGTCATTGGGTGCGCCGGGGATGGTTCTGGGCCGGTTGCGTCGACGGCTGGGGTTGACCCTGCCGCTGCTGTGGCTGGCCCTGCGGCTGTGGCGCCAGTGGGCCGGCGGGAGAGCCGGGGCGGCCAGCGGTGGCGCGCATCTTCTCGAGCACCTCCTCGCGGGGCCCCTCCAGCTGTACCACGCCGTCACGCATCATCAGCAGCCGGTCGACCCGCGCCAGCACGCCGGCGCGGTGGGCGATGATCACGACCGCCGCGCCCCGGGCCGCCGCGCCCAGGATGGCCTGCATCAGGGCGGCTTCACCCTCCTGGTCGAGGTTTGAGTTGGGCTCGTCCAGCACCAGCAGGACCGGGTCGTTGTAGAGCGCCCGCGCCAGCGCCACGCGCTGCGCCTGCCCGGCCGAGAGGCCCTGTCCATAGGGTCCGAGGATCGTGTCGTAGCCATTGGGCAGGCGCAGAACCAGTTCGTGCGCGCCCGCCGCCATGGCCGCCTTCACCGCGTTTCGGTCGGCCGTTTCCTGATCCACGCCGATCGATGTCGAGAAGCGCGAGATATTGTCCTTGATCGAACCCGCGAACAGGCTGGGGACCTGGGGCAGATAGCCGATCCAGCGCGCCAGTTCGTCGCCCTCACGGGCCTCATACTCCGCGCCGTCCAGCCGCACCGCCCCGGCCTGCGGCTTCAGGGCGCCGGCGATGACGCGGGCGAGGGTCGTCTTGCCCGAGCCGCTCGAGCCTACGATGCCGAGGGTCTCGCCCGGCTTGAGCGCAAAGGTGACGCCGCGCAGTTGGGGCGCCTCGGTGTCCGGGAATTTGACCGAAACCCCCTCGACCTGCAGCCGGCCCTTGGGGTCGGGCAGGGTGGTGCGTTCGCGTTCGACCGAGGCGGTGCCGGCGAACAGGTCCGTCAGGGTTTTCCAGCTGGCCACGGCCTGCACCAGGCTGGGCCAGACGCCGACCAGCAGTTCGATCGGAGCCACGGCACGGCTGAGAAGCACCGAGGCGGCGATGATGGAGCCCGGCGTGATCTCGCCCTTCACCGCCAGATAGGCGGCGAGGCCCAGCGCCGCCGATTGCATCACCAGCCGCAGGAATTTGATCGCGCCGGAATAATGACCGCCCGCCAGCTGGGCGTCGGCGGCGGCGGCCGTGGCCAGCTGACGCTGTTCGACCTGGCGTGCGATGGACGACTGCCGCATGCCGAGCGCGCGCACCACCTCGGCCTGGCTGGCGACGCCCTCCTGTGCGGCATAGGCGTGGTTCTGCGACTGGATGGCCTTGTTGAGGCGGGGGCGGGTGTCGCGCTCGTTCAGCCAGGCGAGGGTGAACAGGATGATCCCCCCGACCAGCGTGAGCACCCCGATGGCGGGGTGAAGCAGGAAGCAGCACAGCAGATAGATCGGGGTCCAGGGCGCGTCGAACAGGGCCAGCATGCCCTGACCGCCGATGGCGCCGCGCACATTGTCGAACTCACGCAGCGCCTGGGTGTTCGGCGATTTGGCCTGCAGATCGACGACCCGCGCCAGCACCTTGCCGGATAACAGCCGGTCCAGCCGCAACCCGGCGCGCAGCATGAGGCGTCCGCGCAACCAGTCGAGGCCCGCCAGGGCNNGCGAGGGCGAAGACGGCGACCGCCGTGACCAGGACCAGGGTGGTCAGCCCTCCGGTGGGCACAACCCGGTCATAGACCTGCATCATGTAGAGCGTGGGCGTAAGGTACAGCAGGTTGACCAGGGCCGAGAACACGAAGGCCCAGAGGAAATGGGTCTTGCACGCCCTCAGCGCCTCGGCGAGGGGCTCGGTGCCCGGCTTGCTGGGAAGCAGGTTCTTTAACACGGGGGCGGCTGGTTCCTGCGATCTGGTGCCGGCAGTCTAACGGTTTGAAGCGGCTACAGATAGACGGCGCGTTGTGGCGGAAAATACCTGAGCCCGGGCGGGATGGATGGAACCTTTCCGAACCGTAACTTGCGAACGGTCTCCCGGCTTGACAAGGTTCCTTTACTTCAAGGAGGCTCCCATGCTGTCGATCGAAAACCTGACCCACGTCTATGGCAACGGAACGCGGGCGCTGGACGATGTCAGCCTGAGCATTCCCAAGGGGATGTTCGGCCTGCTGGGGCCGAACGGNNAACGGGGCGGGCAAGTCGACGCTGATGCGGTCGATCGCCACCCTGCAGTCGCCGACATCGGGGTCGATCCGTTTCGGCGACATCGACGTGGTCAAGGACCCCGAGCAGCTGCGCCGGGTGCTCGGCTATCTGCCCCAGGATTTCGGCGTCTATCCGCGCGTCTCGGCCTACGACATGCTGGACCACATGGCGGTGCTGAAGGGCATCTCCAACGGCAAGGACCGCAAGGCGACGGTCGAGGCCCTGTTGCACCAGGTCAATCTGTGGCCCGTGCGCGGCAAGGCGCTGGCCGGATTCTCGGGCGGGATGCGCCAGCGGTTCGGCATCGCCCAGGCCCTGATCGGCAACCCCGAACTGATCATCGTCGATGAGCCGACCGCCGGTCTCGACCCGGAGGAACGCAATCGCTTCCTCAATCTGCTCGCCGAGGTAGGCGAGAATGTCGTGGTCATCCTGTCGACCCATATTGTCGAGGACGTCACCGACCTGTGCCCGCGCATGGCGGTGCTGGCCGGCGGCAAGATCCAGCTGGAGGGCTCGCCGGTCGAGCTGACCCACGCCCTCGAGGGCCGGGTCTGGCGCAAGACCATCGACAAGGCTGATCTGGCGGCCCAGCAGGCCAGCCGCAATGTGATCTCGACCCGGCTCTTCGCCGGTCGCACCGTGATCCACGTCCTGTCCGACACCAATCCGGGCGACGGGTTCGAACTGGCACAGAGCGGGCTGGAGGATGTCTATCTGGCCACCGTCAACGCCTCGCGCCGCGCGGCTTGAGGACCGGATCATGTTCGCCAAGATCGCCAGCTTCGAATTCCGCTACCAGCTGCGCCAGCCGGCCTTCTGGGTCATCGCCATCGTCTTCGGCCTGCTGGCCTTCGGTGCGGTTGCCAGTCCAAACGTTCAGATCGGTTCGGGCGGGATCGTCAACAAGAACGCGCCCTTCGCCCTCGCCTCTGCGCATATCATCTTCAATGTCTTCTTCATGCTGGCGACGACCGCGATCGTCGCCAACGTCGTCGCGCGTGATACCCAGACCGGCTTTGGCCCGATGATCCTGTCAACCCGGATCACCAAGGGGGCCTATCTGTACGGCCGGTTCTTCGGGGCCTTCGCCGCCGTCGCGCTCTGCTACATGAGCATCGCCATCGGCACGCTGCTCGGCACCTTCATGCCATGGGTCGATCCCGAGACGATCGGGCCGCTGCGGCTTGGAGACTATGCCTATGCCTATGGGGTGTTCGGCCTGACGGGCCTGTTCCTGACCTCGGCCCTGTTCTTCATGCTGGCGACGATCACCCGGTCGATGATGGCGACCTATATCGGCGTCGTGGCCGTGCTGATCGCCTATCTGGCCTCGACTGGCGTGCTGGGTTCGCGCCCTGAGTTCGAGACGGCCATGGCCTGGGCCGAGCCGTTCGGTTCGGGCGCCTATGCCCTGGTCACCAAATACTGGACGGCGGCCGAGCGGAACACGCTCAATGCGCCGATCGAAGGCGTGCTGCTGTGGAACCGGGTGATCTGGACCGCGGTCGGCGCTGTCTTCCTCGCCGCCGCATATCTGCTGTACCGACCCTCCCCGCGCGGGGCCAAGCTGAAGAAGCAGGAGCGTCTGAAGGCGCTGGTCGAGAAGGACGTGGTCGTCACGCCCGTCGGCGCCCTGCCGAAGCCCAGCTACGGCTTCGCCAGCGGCATGACCCAGCTGTGGTCACGCGCCGTGTTCGAGACGGTGCTGGTGTTCAAGAGCCCCGCCTATGTGGTGCTCGTCCTGCTGGCCATGGCCTTCGCCGTTGCGACGCTGTTCTTCACCGGCGAGATCTACGGCGCGCCGATCCTGCTGGTGACGCGCGTGGTGATCGCCGGCCTGACCGGGACATTCGGCCTGATCTCAATCGTCATCGCCATCTACTATTCGGGCGAGCTGGTCTGGCGGGACCGGGACCGCAAGGTGCACGAGATCGTCGACGCCTCGTCCACGCCGGACTGGACCTTCCTGGTTCCGAAGACCCTGGCCCTCGCGCTGGTGCTGATCTCGACCCTGATGATCGGCGTGCTGGCCGGCATGGTAACCCAGACGATCAAGGGACACACTGACTATGAGCTGGGCAAATACCTGCTCTGGTACGTCTTCCCGCAGTCGCTCAGCTTCCTCCAGTTGGCTGTGCTCGCGATCTTCGTGCAGGCGCTGTCGCCCAACAAGTTTGTCGGCTGGGCGATCATGGTCGTCTACCTGATCTCCACGATCGTGCTGTCGAACCTTGGCTTCGACCACATCCTGTACCGCTATGGCGCGGGCATCGGCGTGCCGCTGTCGGACATGAACGGCCGGGGCGATTTCGCGGGCTTCGCGGCCTGGCTGGACGCCTACTGGAGCGCCTTCGCGATCATCCTGCTGGTGCTGGCCTACGCCCTGTGGCGGCGCGGGACGGAGCAGCGCCTGTGGCCGCGTCTGAAGCGGATGCCGCATCGGCTGATGGGGCCCGCGGGCCTGATCGGCGGGGCGGCCCTCGCGGCCTTCATCGGCCTGGGCGTCTTCATCTACATGAACACCAACGTCTGGAACGAGTACCGGACGCAGGCCCAGCAGGAGGCCGAACAGGCCGCCTATGAGAAGGCCCTGCTGCGCTACGAGACCACGCCCCAGCCATCGGTGGCCGATGTCCGCCTCGTCATGGATCTGCGCCCGCATCAGCCGAAGCTGACGACACGCGGAACCTATGTGCTGGTCAACAACACCGGCGCGCCCATGCCAGAGGTTCACCTGCGCTGGACCGGCGATCTTGAGATGGTCGACCTGACCGTCGAGGGCGCGAGCGTCGCCCGGGAATGGGAGGAGTTCGAGTACCGGATCTACCGTTTCGCCACGCCGATGCAGCCGGGCGAACGCCGCACTGTCACGTTCGAGTCGGTGCTGGAGCAGCGCGGCTTCAAGGCCAATGGCAATACCACCCGTCTCGTCGACAACGGCACCTTCGTGAACAACATGGAGTTCGCGCCGATGGTCGGCATGGACCGTCAGGGCCTGCTGACAGACCGCACCAAACGCCGCAAATTGGGTCTTCCGGCCGAACTTCGTCCGGCGAAGCTGGAAGACGAATCCGCCCGCGCCCGCAACTATATCGGCGCCGACTGGGTCACGGCCGACATCACCATCAGCACCGAGGCGGACCAGACGGTGATCGCGCCCGGACAGATGGTCTCGGACGTCGTCAACGCCGGCCGCCGGACCAGCCGGTTCGTGACCGAGTCGCCGGTGCTGAACTTTTTCTCGGTGCAGTCGGCCCGCTATGAGCGGACGGCGCGGATGCACAACGGGGTCGAGATGGTCGTCTTCCATGACGCCGCCCATGACCGCAACGTGCCGCGGATGCTCGACGCCCTGTCCGCGTCGCTGGACTATTTCCAGGCCAATTTCAGCCCCTACCAGTTCCGGCAGGCGCGCATCGTGGAGTTCCCGGACTACGCCAGCTTCGCCCAGTCCTATCCCAACACCTTCGCCTGGTCCGAAGGCCTCGGCTTCATCGCCGACCTCAGCGACCCGACCAAGGTCGACTATGTAACCTACGTCGGCGCCCATGAGTTCGCGCACCAATGGTGGGCGCACCAGGTCGTCGGCTCCAACCAGCAGGGCATGACCGTCCTGTCGGAGACCCTGGCCCAGTATTCGGCGCTGATGGTCATGGAGAAGATGTACGGCAAGGACCAGATTCGTCGCTTCCTGAAGCAGGAGCTGGACCGTTACCTGCGCGCGCGCGGGACCGAGCGGCTGGAGGAGATGCCCCTCATGCGCGTCGAGAACCAGGGCTATATCCACTACCAGAAGGGCGGGCTGATCATGTATCTGCTGCGCGACCAGATCGGCGAGGAGGCGGTCAACCGCGCCCTGCGCCGGGTGCTGGCGCAATACGCCTTCCGGGGTGCGCCCTATCCGCGCTCGCTGGACCTGATCGCCGCCATCCGCGCCGAGGCCCCGGCCGACAAACAGGCCCTGATCACCGACCTGTTCGAGAAGATCACCCTGTATGACGTCAAGACGACCGGGGTGACGGCCACCCGCCGCGCCGACGGCCGCTGGGACGTCGCGGTCACAGTCGACGCCCGCAAACTCTATGCGGACGGCGAAGGGGTCGAGACGCCTTCGCCGCTGAACGAGGTGTTCGACGTCGGAATCTTCGCCGCAGAGCCGGGCAAGGCCGGCTTCGACGAGGAGGACGTGGTCCTGCTGGAGCGCCGTCCGATCCGGTCGGGGGTGCAGACCCTGCGCTTCATCACCACGCGGGAGCCGCGGTTCGCGGGCGTCGATCCGTACAACAAATGGATCGACCGGGACTCGAACGACAATGTGCGGGCGGTGGGGTAGGGCGACAGGCGGATGACCGACGAACAGCGCCTGGGTCTCGTCCGGGGTCTGCACACGGCGGTCTATCTGGTGATGGCCACTTCGGTCTTCGTGCTCCTCTACGCCGGGATCAGCGGAGCCAGCGGCCCATGGCTGTGGTGGGCGCTGGCCCTGATCAGCGTTGAGATCGTCGTCTTCGTCGGCAGCGGGATGAAATGTCCCATGACGGCTCTCGTCACCCGGTATGACCGGGCCGGGAACGGCGTCTCCGATACCTTCCTGCCCAAGCGGATCACGCGCCACACGCTGCGGGTCTTCGGACCTTTGATCGTGATCGCCTTCATCCTGCTCGCGATGCGCTGGCTCGGCGGGCTCTGAGGCCTTCGCGCTAGCGCGTCCCGAACAGCCGGTCCCCCGCGTCGCCCAGGCCCGGCACGATATAGCCGTGCTCGTTGAGACGGTCGTCCACGGCGGCGGTCCAGATCGGTACGTCGGGGTGCCAGCCGCGCAGCCGCTCCAGCCCCTCGGGTGAGGCGACGAGGCAGACGAAGCGGAGGTTGGTGACGCCGCGCTCCTTGAGCCGCTCGATGGCGGCGACGGCGGTGTTGCCGGTGGCCAGCATGGGGTCGATGACAATGCACATCCGGTCGGCGACGTCGTCGGGCGCGCGGAAATAGTATTCGACGGCGTCAAGCGTCTCGGGCTCGCGATACAGGCCGATGTGGCCGACCCGGGCGGAGGGGACCAGCTCCAGCATCCCCTCGACCAGCCCCAGGCCGGCGCGGAGGATGGGGACGAACACCAGTTTCTTGCCGGCGATGCGCTGGCCGGTGGTCGGGCCGACGGGGGTCTCGACCGGATAGTCTTCGAGCGGCAGGTCGCGAGTGACCTCATAGCAGAGCAGGGTCGAGATCTCGCGCAGCAGGTCGCGGAAGCGGGCGGTCGAGGTGTCCTTCGCCCGCATGATCGACAGCTTGTGTCGGACCAGCGGGTGGGTGACGACGGTGACGCCGTCCATTTTGAAGGGCTTCGTCGTCATCAGAATACGGTCCCGTCGGAGAGGATGGTCAGGGGCGGTCCGCCACCGGGTCGACGTTCGGCGGCGGCGCGGCGGCCCGCGGCCCAGGTGCCGCCCTCCAGCACGCTGGCCAGCGGCATGGCTTCGGAGGTGACGCCCAGTTCGGCGCGGACCAGAGGCGCGATCTTGTCCAGCAAGGCTACGGTCATGGCGCGCCAGCCGACCACCAGCGGATCGCTGACCGGCCAGGCTTTGGCGGCGTCGGCGGGGTCCTTCAGCGTCAGCACGCCGAGGTCTATGAACAGGCCGCCGTTGCGGTATTCCGCCAGACCCGTCAGGCCGTCGAGGTCGAAGACCTCGACCCCCGCCGTCTGCAGCGGCTCGACCAGCGAATAGCTGAGCCACTGGGACAGTTTGTGGATCGGGACGAGGCCGTCGGTGGCGTCGTCGCGTTTGAGGGCCGGATGCCGCCAGCAGTCGCCGAGATCGACGCCGCCGAGGTTGAGCCGGTCGCGCCAGACGGGACCGAGGGCCTCCAGCAGGACTTCGAGGATGACTGGCGCGGGCAGGCGGTCCTGATCGTCGGCGCGGTCGACCATGGCGTCGAACAGGCCGCCGGGGCGGGGCTCGTCCTCGAGCGCGAACAGGTCGGGCTCGGCAAGGCAGGCCTGGCCGAGGCGGCGCAACAGGGCGGCGCGGCCCTCGAGGCCAACCAGCGGATTCTTGTCCGAGACCTGGAATCCGCGGGCCAGATCATTGGCGGTGAGGAAGGTCAGGGCGACGGCGTCGACGCGCCATGGGTCGTCCTCGGTGATCGAGAAGGCCCCGGCCTCGAACATCCGCAGGGAGGCGATGGCCAGACCTTCGGACCGGGTCAGGGTTCGGCCGGTGCGGGCGTCCTGATAGGACCAGTCCGGACCCGAACCGGCGTCGAGCAGGACGGAGACGATGGCCAGATCGAATTCGGTCCGCGCCCGCGAGGCGGGGTCGAGCCAGTCGCGGGCCTCGGCCACCGGGCTCCACAGATCGACGCCGTCGACGGCGAAATGCCGCCAGCGCGCGTGGAAGGGGACGGCCAGCGTGGGATACTGGTCGCGGATCACGGCGGCGACGTAGCGCGCGGTTTCCGGCAGGCGGTCAAGGTCGACGCGCCAATGGTCGAGACCACCGGCGACGCCGATGGCCAGCATCTCATGGGCCCGTTCGCGGACGGCGGCGGCGTTCAGCAGGCTATGCGCCTGCTCTGTTTCAGAACTGCTCAAGGTCGCGGCCCACCACGCGGGTCAGGTCTTCGGCCGACGGCGGGGCGTCGGGGGTGAAATAGCCGGCCGCCTTCTTGGCCTCCATCTCGACCGAGGCGTCGGGCGGGACGAGGTAATCGGGGATGGGCACCCGCTCGCCGATCTCGATGCCCGAGGCGGTCAGGGCGTCGTGCTTCATGTTGGACATCGAAACGAAGCGGTCGATCCGGGTGATGCCGAGCCAGTGCAGGATGTCGGGCATCAGCTGCTGGAAGCGGGCGTCCTGGACCCCGGCGACGCATTCGGTGCGCTCGAAATAGGTCGCCGCCTGGTCGCCGCCCGGCTGGCGCTTGCGGGCGTTGTAGACGAGGAACTTTGTGACTTCCCCGAGAGCCCGGCCCTCCTTGCGGTTATAGGCGATCAGGCCGGCGCCGCCGTCCTGGGCCTCGCGAACGCATTCCTCGATGCCGTGGGTCAAATAGGGGCGGCAGGTGCAGATGTCGGAGCCGAAGACGTCAGAGCCGTTGCACTCATCATGGACGCGACAGGTCAGGCGGCGGTTCGGGTCGGCGATCGCAGCCGGGTCGCCGAAGATGTAGAGGGTGATGCCGCCAATCGGGGGCAGGAAGACCTTGATGTCCGGCCGGGTGACGAGGTCGGCGTACATGCCGCCGGTCTGTTCGAACAGGGTGCGGCGCAGGGCGGTCTCGGTGACGCCGAAGCGTTCGGCGATGCCCGGCAGATACCAGACCGGGTCGATGGCTGCCTTGGTGACGGCGACGTCGCCGCTCTCATGCACGATCTGGCCGTCGGCCTTCAGCCGGCCCGCGGCGATGGCCTCGCCGATCTCGCCGAGCTGCAGGCGGGCGCGGGTGACCGCGATGGTCGGGCGGATGTCGACGCCGTCGCGGATCTCGTCGGCGAAATCCTCGGCGACGCGTGCGCCCCAGGGATCGAGCGAGACGATCTTCGAGGCGTCGGTCCACTGCGGGAACGGCCCCATCGGCGTGGTCGGGGATGTATTGGTCAGGTCGGGCCGGTTGTTGGCGGCCATGGCGCCCGAGGAGACGGCCAGGGCGCGATAGACCGAATAGGCCCCGCCGTGAGCGCCGATGGCGTTGCGGTCGCTGCCGGCGTTCACCGTGCCGATGACGGGTCCGCGTTCCCTGGCGGTGGCGGCGCCCCATTCGATGGGGAAGCGGCTGACGGTCCCGGCGCCGGGGTGGGAGTTGAGCCGGATGTGGCTCGGACGATTGGACATGTTTCCTCACTCGAACCGGCTTGTTGTTTTTCTTGCGCCGGACTCATCAGGACACACCCGATCGGGAGGCATGTCCAGTGGTTGTGCGTTCCGGCCCCGGTTCTGAAGGGGCGAGAAGGGACGGAAAAATTGCCAGGGATTTTCCGGTGCGGCAGCGCCAGCGGGCGTAGGCGGACTCTGCGGCGTCGGGAGCAGCCTCAGGGGGAGATTCAGGGTGTCAAAGATCATGCCTGCGGGGCGATCACACTGAAGCACATGCCGACGTCAGAAACGGTCGCAGGCCGCAACGCTGTGCCGAACCCCGCCTGCGTCCGGGTCGGAAAGGGAGGATCAGGGGTCGAGAAGGGAGCGTTTATCGGGGGCGGGATGACACGGTCCGGATCGCCGCTGCCTGAGGCATAAGGACACCTGCAAGGTGTTCGGCTTGACCCATGGCCTCGGGCGACGGCTGATCCGCAGATGACTGGCATTCAGGAACAGGCGGCGGTCGTCATCGGCGCATCCGGCGGGATCGGCGCGGCGCTGGCGCGTCGCCTTGAGGCGTCTGGCCCTTTCGCCGTGGTCCACGCCCTGTCGCGGTCGGGCACGGGGTTCGATCTGAAAGACGAGGCCTCCATCGCCGCTGCCGCCGCAAGCATCGCCGAGGGGCCGGCCCCAACGCTGGTGTTCGTCGCCTCCGGGGTGCTGCACCACGGGTTCGAGCCGGAGCGCAGCTGGCGCGCGCTCGATGCGGAGCATCTGCTGCGCGACTACCGGATCAATGCGGTCGGGCCGGCGCTGGTCGCCAAGCATTTCCTGCCCCTGCTGCCGCGAGACCGGCGGGCGGTTTTCACGGCCCTGTCGGCGCGGGTCGGGTCGATCGGCGACAATCGGCTGGGCGGCTGGCACAGCTACCGGGCGTCGAAGGCGGCGCTGAACATGCTGCTGCGCAATCTGGCGGTCGAGCTGGGCCGCACCCATCCGCAGGCGGTGGTCGCGGGCCTGCATCCCGGCACGGTCGACACCGGCCTGAGCGCGCCGTTCCAGAAGGGCGTGAAACCCGAAAAGCTGTTTGCGGCCGACCATTCGGCCGGGCGGCTGCTGGCCGTGATCGACGGCCTGACCCCCGCAGACAGCGGCGGGGTCTTCGCCTGGGACGGCGCGCGCATACCCGAATAAGCCACGCCTGACCGTCGAGTCTTGACTCGGTCGCACAGTATGTCGCATACACTGTGTGTTACACACTATGTGAGATGCAGGGCAACGGCATGAGCCTCGATCCGGACCTTTATGAATCGATGCGGCTGGAGCTGCGGCGCGGGTCGCTGGTGCTGGCGGTGCTCGCCTGTCTGAGGACCGAGCGGTACGGCTACACCCTGCGTCAGGCCCTGGCCGCCGACGGGCTCGAGATGGAGGAATCGACCCTCTATCCGCTGCTGCGCCGGCTGGAGAGCCAGGGCCTGCTGAACAGCGAATGGCGCGAGGAAGAGAAGCGGAAGAAGCGCTTCTACGTCCTGTCGCCGGGCGGCGTGTCGATGCTGGCCGCCCTGACCGACGAGTGGCGGGGGATCAACGCCTCGCTCGACAAGCTTCTCTGAATTTCGGGCTGAAGGGGAAAAGCCATGGACATGATCGACCGCTATCTGAACGCCGTCGCCGCGCAGCTGCCGCAGGATGAACGGGCCGACATCACCGCCGAACTGCGCGACCTGATCCTGAGCCGGTTCGAGGCGAAGGAGGAGGAACTGGGCCGCGCCCTGACCGAGGACGAGCAGGAGGCGATCCTGCGCGAGATCGGTCATCCGCTGGTCGTCGCCGCCCGCTATCGCAAGGGGCCGGACTCGCTGGTCGGGCCGGAGCTGTTTCCCTACTGGCTGTTCGGCGTGAAGGCCGGGCTGATGGTGCTGGCGGCGGTCTTCGCCCTCACCCTGTTCATCCGGGTGATCGGTGGATCGGATAATTTCGGGCAGGACATCGCCCACGCCTTCCACGGCTTCTTCGGCGCCGGCCTGACCCTGATCGGGGCCGCCACCCTGGCGGCGGCCATCTTCGAGCATCAGGGCATCCGGCCGGCCTGGCTCACCAAATGGCGGGTGAAGGACCTCGGCGCCTTCGGTCTGGCCGATCCGGCGGCCTGGGGCGCGTCGATGACAGGAACGGAGGCGGCCAAGGCGACGTGGATGCCCAGGTCGCGGGCGAAGCCGTGGCCCGGCGGGGAGTATCTCTTCTCCTTTCTCGCCACCGGCATGTTCGTGCTGTGGTGGATCGGGGTGCTGCATTTCCCCGGCCTGATGTCGATCCAGCTGCGCGGCGAGGACGCCGTGGTCAGCGGGGCGCCGATCTGGTCGATCCTGTTCGGGCCGATCCTGCTTTATGCCTTTGCCCAGATGGCCGTCGATCTGGCCAGCCTCGTCCGGCCCTATGCCGTCCGGGCGCGGGCCGCGGCCCGGATCGTCGTCGCCGGCGGCGGCCTGTGGCTGACCTGGGCCATCTTCGAGGCGGGCCACTGGTTCACCCTGACGCGCGGCGACGAGACGGCGCGGATCGGGGGCGACTGGTCCATGCTGGACATCGATACGCTCGGCAGGCTGGGCGACGGTGGACGCGACCTGCCCGGGATCGCCTCGACCCTGTCGGTAGTGATGGTCTGGGTGCTGGCCTTCTCGGCGATCAGCCTAGTCTGCAGCGTGATCCTGAACATCTGGCGGGTTGGGCGGGGTAGATAGTTGGGCCGCGGTCAGGAGGCTCCGCCTTCTGACTGCTACGCGCCGCCCTTCGGGTCGACCCGACACGGCCTGGCACGGCCATGTCCGAAAACCGCGAGACTTCCATGGCCGCAGCGATCATTCTGCGGCCATGGAAAACGCCGGCGAACTCGATCAGGAGGCCTGCTACCGCGCTGTTCTGACCCGCGATGCGCGGTTCGACGGGCGGTTCTTCGGCTGCGTGAAGACCACGGGCATCTACTGCCGGCCCGTGTGTCCGGCGCGGACGCCGAAGCGGGAGAATATGTCATTCGTGGTCTCCGCGGCGGCGGCGGAGGAGGCGGGCTTTCGCGCCTGTCTGCGCTGTCGGCCCGAGACGGCGCCCGACATGGGGGCCTGGCGGGGCACCTCGAACACCGTCAGCCGGGCCTTGGCCCTTATCGAGGCGGGGGCGCTGGATGAGGGCGACGTCGATGCGCTGGCCGGACGGCTGGGTGTCGGCGAGCGGCACCTGCGGCGGCTGTTCCGCCAGCACCTCGGCGCCGCCCCGGTCAGCGTGGCCCAGACCCGGCGCGTGCTGCTGGCCAAGGCGCTGATCCACCAGACCGACCTCAGCATGGCGCAGGTGGCGCTGGCGTCGGGCTTCGGCAGCGTGCGGCGCTTCAACGAGACCTTTCAGGCCCTCTACGGCCGACCGCCTTCGGCGCTGCGGCGGCGGGGAGAGCGGGTGCATGAGGGCGGGGTGCGGCTGCGCCTGTCGTTCCGCCCGCCCTATGACTGGGACGCCATGTTCGCGGCCCTGACGGCCCGCGGCGATGGGGTCGAGGGGCGGCGCTGGTCGCGAGCCTTGACGCGGGATGTGGACGGCGCAGACGGCGCGGTCACGGTCGAGCCGGCGGAGGCGGGGCGGGTCTCGGTCTGCGTCGAGGCGGACGACCTGAAGGCTTTGCCGGGCGTGCTGGCGCGGGTGCGGCGGGTCTTCGACCTGTCGGCGGACCCGGAGGCCATCGGGCGCGACCTGTCGGCCGATCTGGCGCTGAAGCGGCTGGTCGCGGCGCGACCGGGGCTGCGGCTGCCCGGCGACTGGATCGATGACGGGGCCGAGGCGCCCAGCGACCGGCTGGATGACGAAACGCTCGCCGACCGCGCCGAAGCCTGGCGTCCATGGCGAGCCTATGGGGCGCTGCATCTCGCACTGGCGGGGATCAGCGGCGCCGACCTGAAGCGGATGGAGAGTGACGATGCGAAACGCGCAGCCTGAAACCCTGACCCTCGACCGGATCGCCACGCCTGTGGGCGAGGTGCTGTTGGTCACCGACGCTGAGGGCGCGGTGCGGGCGCTGGACTTCGCCGACTATGAGGACCGCATGACGCGGCTGCTGACCCGCCATGCGCCGGGCGCGGTGGTTGTCGAAGGCCGGGGGCCGGAGGTGGTGCGGCGTGCAGTCGAGGCCTGGTTCGGCGGCGATCTGACGGCGCTCGACGGACTGACGGTCAGGACCGGCGGAACCGACTTCCAGCGCACGGTCTGGAAGGCGCTACGGGCCATTCCGACGGGCGAGACCCGGACCTATGGCCAGCTGGCGGCGGCCATCGGTTCACCGAAGGCGGTGCGCGCCGCGGGTCTGGCCAACGGCCAGAACCCGATCGCCGTCATCGTACCCTGTCACCGGGTGATCGGGGCGAACGGCACGCTGACCGGCTATGCGGGCGGGCTGGAGCGCAAGCGCTGGCTGCTGGATCACGAGCGCCGGGCCTGAGCGGTCAGAATTTGTAGTTCAGGCCCACCTGGACAATGGGGAACAGCCCGTAGCCCTCGGTCTCTTCGGTGACGCTCTGGCTCTCGTCGCGGAGCCGGGCCTGGAAGGTCGGGTCGTTGGACAGGCTGCCGCCGGTGGAGGTCAGGGCGACCTCGGGCTCATCGCTCCAGGCCACGCCGACGATGGCGCGAATGCCCCAGCGGCTGTTGCGATAGAAGGTGTCATCCCAGCCGATGCCGACGAATGGCGCGACATCGCTCAGTTTCACGGCCCCGTTCAGCGTGCCGACCTGACCGGACGAATAGGTCTGGCCGCCGATCTCGACGGGTCCGTTGGGCGTCGCGGCAAGGGCGATGTCGCGGTCGCCCAGATAGGCTCCGCCCGAGATCAGCAGGCCGTTGGCCAGCGGGTGCATGTCGATGAAGGCGCCGACGGTGTCGAAGGTCAGGTCGCCGGTGTAGTCGACGCCGTCATAGCTTTCGTCGGCGCTGTGGGTCAGGCGGTCCGTTGACCCACGCAGGGTGAAGATCGGGCCGAGCTTGATCTGGACGTCGAGGCCGACGCCGGACGTGCCGGCCGTGGCGCCGACGGCGATGCCGGGCTCCGACGACTGCGCCAACGCCGATCCGGCTGACAGGAGCAGGGCGACGGCGGCGAGGGGGATCAGACGCATGGAAATCTCCGGGAACCCAGCCCTTGCATCCTGTTCCGGTTAAGATCGTGTTTCCCATGATCGGGACGGGCAGCGTTGCTTGAGGTCTTGACCAGATGCGGTCTGCTGTCGTCTTTTGCTGTCGGGATGCTGGGGAGCAAAACCATGAGATTGACGCTGATCGCAGCGCTGTGCGCGTTTGCATGCGCGGGGCCGACGGCCGCCATTGCGCAGGACGAGGACGACTGGGAGTTCCAGCACGAGGCCAGCCTGAACCAGACGGTCGCCGCCGTCCGCTATGACGCGGGCGTGGCCATTGTGGTCCAGTGCCGGGACCGGGCGCTGTCCGCGGCTCTGATCGGCATGCCGGCGGGCGTCGGCGGGCTTGAGGTGCAAGCCCGGCGGGTGGATGGCCGGACGGACCTGCAGACCTGGGCGCCCGGACCGCAGCCGGGAATTCTGATGAGCACCGTGCCCGCTCGCGACATTCGCTTCATGCGCGGGGGCGGCCTCTATTCGGTCCGTACGGCGGACGGCGCTCCGCGCGCGTTGCGGACCAATTTCGACCTGCCGACCCAGTCCGCCAATCTGGACCGGGTTCTGTCTGCCTGTGGCTGGGACCTGACCGACGACCGGGATCAACTGACCCGGGCGGGCCGCGCCGAAATCAGCTTCCGCGATCCGGATGCGCCGCCGCCACGCGAGCGGCCGCGGGGGCGTGGCGCGCGCGCAGGCTTGCCAGAGCCGGCGGCGCCGACGGGTCCGGCGGTTCCGCAGCTGCCGGTTGCCGAACTCCAGATTAGCTGCGTCTTGCAGGATCTGAAGCTGACCGGCTGCCGGTACGACCTGCCGGCGGCCGCGACGGCGCCCGAAGCCGCACGGACGCTGCGGCGGATGGAGGGCGGGCAGATGTACGCACTCAACGGGGCGACGCCGGACGGCAAGGTGGTTTTCACAAGTGTGCCGTCTACCGCCATCATCGACTATCTGTTGACCCTGCCCGCTCGCTAGCCAGGATCTGCCGTGGCGTTCCGGGCTTGCATTTCGCCGCCATCCGCCTAGATTGTTCCTGCTTATGCTAAAAGTGAGCATAAGTCGGTGACAGGCTCCCGCGATTGGGGGTCGTTCTTTGGGTCACCGATTTGCTCAGATAGAGCAAAAGGGATGAGAGATGGCGGACGGCGCGTTCGGAATGTCGAAGGAACTGGCGCGGGAGACCGCCCCGGTCTGGGCCAAGGTCAAGGACCATGTCACGCCCATGGAGTGGCCGGCGCAGGCCGCGCTGATCAGTGAGATCAATGCGCTGAAGAAGACCCGCGACGCGGTCATCCTGGCCCACAACTATATGACGCCCGAGATCTTCCACGGGGTCGGCGACTATGTCGGCGACAGCCTGGGCCTGGCGAAAGAGGCGGCCAGGTCGAAGGCGAAGGTGATCGTCCAGGCGGGCGTGCATTTCATGGCCGAGACCTCGAAGATCCTCAGCCCGGACAAGACGGTGCTGATCCCCGACCTGAAGGCGGGGTGTTCGCTGGCCGCCTCGATCACGGGCGCCGATGTGCGGCTCATCAAGCAGCGCTATCCGGGCCTGCCGGTGGTCACCTATGTCAACACGACCGCTGACGTGAAGGCCGAGACCGACATCTGCTGCACCAGCGCCAACGCCGTTCAGGTTGTGGAATGGGCGGCGAAGGAATGGGGCGTCGACCGGGTCATCCTGATCCCTGACGAGTTCCTGGCGAAGAACGTCGCGGCCCAGACCAATGTCGGCATCATCGCCTGGAAGGGCCGCTGCGAGGTGCATGAGCGGTTCACCGTCGCCGACATCGCGGAGATGCGCGCGGCCTATCCGGACGCCGAAATCCTCGCCCACCCGGAATGCCCGGAGGATGTTATCGCGGCCTCGGACTTCGCCGGCTCGACCGCGGCCATGATCGACCATGTGACGGCCCGCAAGCCGAAGCGGGTGGTGATGATCACCGAGTGCTCGATGGCCTCCAACGTCGCCGGCGACCTGCCCGGGGTCCAGTTCATCGGGCCCTGCAATCTGTGCCCGTACATGAAGCGGATCACGCTGGAGAACATCCGCGACTGCCTGTTGCACATGCAGTTCGAGGTGACTGTCCCCGAGGACATCGCCGAGCGCGCGCGACTGGCCGTGCAACGGATGGTGGACCTGCCGCCGCCGGCGGTCCCGGCGCGCTACGACATGATCAAGGCCCGGCACCATGTTGCGGTGGAGCTGATCTGATGCACTACGTTCCGCCCGTCCGCGCCGTGGCCAGGATCGACAGGCGCAGCCTGCGGCTTCTCGCCCTGCTGGCCTTGTGGCTGCGGTCGGAAAAGGCCACGTCGTCCGGATGACAGAGAATACGACGCCCCGCCCGCCCGGTCCCTGGGATCCGCGGCCTGAACCGGCCGCCACCGCGACGGAGGCTCCGGTGGCCGACCGGGGGCCGCCCCGCACTGCCGAGCCGCCGCTGGACAAGGGTCAGCACCCGGTCTGGGCCGTGGTCTCGACCCTGCTGCTGGGCGGTTTCATCTGGTGGATCAGCGGCAGCTGGGTGATCGCGGTCGCGGCCATCTGGGGCCTGCTGGTGCACGAGTACGGCCATGTTCTGGCGATGAACCGGCTCGGCATGGGGCCGGCCAGGATCTACATCATCCCCTTCCTCGGCGGCGTGGCGAAGAGCCAGCGTCTGCCCAAGAGCGAGTGGGACGGGGTGCTGGTTTCGCTCGCCGGGCCGGGATTCGGCCTGCTGGCCGCCATCCCCTTCTTCGCCGGCTTTATCGCCACGGGCGAGGGCATGTGGCTGCTGGGGGCGGCGGTGATCGCCCTCATCAATCTGGTCAATCTGGCCCCCGCGCCTCCGCTGGACGGCTCCAAGGCGCTGGGGCCCGTGCTGGCGCGCATCCATCCGAACGTCGAACGCGGCGCCATGGTGCTGATCGGCGCGCTGGTGGTGTTCTGGGGCCTGACCACAGGGCGGTTCATTCTGGCCGCCTTTCTCGCCATCGCCCTGATCGGCCACCTGCGCCGCGGTACATGGCGGCCGGAGGGACGGCCGCTGACCGGTCGTGAATCCGCCCAGAGCGTCGGCCTGTTCCTCGCGGCGGCGGTGGCCTGCGTTGGCGTGGGCGTGGCGGCGCTGATGCCGCTCGCGGGAGGTTCACTGCCCGGCGCCCTGACCATGGCCGGCGGCTTTCTCGGGTTCGGCGGTTGAGCCGCACAGTCCATCATGACGGGCCGCTGATCATCGGCGGAGGCCTGGCGGGGCTGTCGGCCGCGCTGGAGGCTGCGCCGCGCAAGGTGCTGGTCGTGACGCCTGCGCCTTTGCTGGAGGCCTGCTCCTCGGCCTGGGCCCAGGGCGGGGTGGCGGCGGCCCTGTCGGCGGATGACGCGCCGGCGCTGCACGCGGCGGATACGGCGGCGGCCGGGGCCGGCCTTGTCGAGCTGGAGGCGACCGACATCCTGACCGGCGACGGCCCCGCGACCGTCGAATGGTTGGCGTCGCTCGGCGCGCCCTTCGACCGCGACGCCGCCGGCGGGTTCGCCGTCAGTCTGGAAGCCGCCCACTCGCACGCCCGCGTGGCGCGGGTCGGCGGCGACGGAGCGGGCAGGGCGATCCTGTCGGCCCTGATCGCTGCGGTGCGCGCCTCGCCGCATATCGAGGTCTGGGAAGATGGGCGGCTGCGCGGTCTGGTGCAGGACGCCGGCGGCCGGGTTCGCGGCGCCCTGATCGAGCGTGGAACGCCCGGTTCGGGGCGGGTGATCGAGGTGCTGGCCCCCGCAGTGGTGCTGGCCACGGGCGGCGCCGGCGGCCTGTTCGCCCACACCACCACGCCCGCCGCCCTGCTGGGCGAAGGGATGGCGGCGGCGTATCGCGCGGGCGCGGAGATTCTCGACCCCGAGTTCGTACAGTTCCATCCGACCGCCATCGACGTCGGTCTGGATCCCATGCCGCTGGCCACCGAGGCCCTGCGCGGCGAAGGCGCCCGACTGATCGACCGGGACGGCCGGTTCCTGCTCGGCGAGGCCGCGAACGCCGACCTGCAGGCTCGCGATGTGGTCGCGCGGGCGGTGCATGCGGCGCGGGCGGAGGGACGCGGGGCGTTTCTCGACTGTCGCAGCGCCATCGGGGCGAAGCTGGCCGAGGAATTCCCGGCGGTGTTCGCGGCCTGCATGCGGGCCGGGCTGGACCCGCGCGAGACGCCGATCCCCGTGGCCGCGGCGGCCCACTATCATATGGGCGGGATCGCCGCCGGACCCGACGGTCGCACCAGTCTGCCGGGCCTGTTCGCCGTCGGCGAATGCGCCGCGACGGGCGTGCACGGCGCCAACCGGCTGGCGTCAAACTCCCTGCTGGAAGCGGCGGCCTTCGGACGGCGCACGGGCCGGGCGGCGGCGGTGGAGACATCGGGCGCCGGCGCGCTCCTGCCATCGACTGTCGCAACAGATCTGGCGCCGGAAAGCCTGCAAACGCTCCGCCAGGCGATGAGCGAGGGCGCGGGCGTCGTGCGGGACGCGTCCGGCCTGACCGAAACGCTGGCCGTCCTTACCCGGCTGGAGGCCCAGGCGCCCGGCGCCCTGCCGCTGGTCGCCGCGCGGCTCATAGCCGAGTCCGCGCTGGCCCGGCGGGAAAGCCGGGGCGGGCACTATCGTTCGGACTATCCCGGCACCGCCCCCGTCGCCGACCATACCCACGTCCACGCCGACCCCGCCCTGGTCGCCGCAGCCTGACCGAGCGCTCGATGACCCGATCCCTCCCTGACATCCTGATTGAACCGGTGGTGCGCATGGCGCTGGCCGAGGATCTGGGCCGGGCCGGAGATGTGACGGCGCAGGCCTGCATCCCTGAGGGCGCGCGGATGCGGGCGGTTTTTGCGGCGCGCAAGGCGGGGGTGCTGGCGGGCATCGACTGCGTGCGTCTGGCCGTGCTGGCGATGGACCCCAACGCATCCATCGCCCTGAAACTGCGCGACGGCGACGCCTTCGAGGCCGGGACGGTCCTGGCCGAGGTCGAGGCCGATGCGCGCGCCTTCCTGGCGGCCGAGCGGACGGCGCTGAACCTGCTGGGCCGGCTGTGCGGGATCGCCACCCTGACACGGGCCTATGTCGAGGCAGTCGCCGGCACGAAGGCGCGGATCGCCGACACCCGCAAGACCACGCCGGGCCTGCGGGCGCTGGAGAAGCATGCGGTGCTGTGCGGCGGCGGGGTGAATCACCGGTTCGGTCTGGATGACGCCATTCTGATCAAGGACAACCATGTCGCCGTCTGCGGCGGGGTGGGCGAGGCCGTCCGCAGCGCGCGGGCCGCCGTGGGCCATCTGATGAAGGTCGAGGTCGAGGTCGACGGTCTGGATCAACTGGACGAGGCGCTGGCCGCCGGGCCGGACGTCATCATGCTCGACAACTTCACCCTGCCGATGCTGCGCGAGGCCGTGTCCCGCACGGCCGGGCGGATCACGCTGGAGGCGTCGGGCGGGGTCAATCTGGAGACGGTGCGCGGCATTGCAGAGACGGGTGTCGACGTCATCTCGGTCGGCGCCCTGACCCATTCCGCCCCGGCGCTGGATGTGGGGCTGGACGTCCGGTCGGACTGATCCCTCGACCGCCGTTCCGGAACACGACACGGGGCGAAGGGTTCTTCGTGCAACGAAGGAAACCCCATGACCCAGGCCGCTCGAGATTCGCAGGAACAGGTCAGTTTCGCCGACGAGGGCGTGGAGGCTGCGGCGAGCGCCGACGGTCGCGACCTCAAGACCGGGGGTCTGTTCGGCGATCTGAAGCAGAACCTGACGAACCATTGGAAGGTCCGGGAGTCGGCGACCCGCAGGCCGGACTGACTCAGGCGGTGGGGGGCGTCTGAATCGGCGCGTCGCCTGTCGAGACCGGCGTAGTCGGCACGGCCGTCGGAGCGGGCGTCGCGGCTGCAGGGCCCGCGGCGCCGGCGTCCGCGCCGCGTTCCTGGGCGACCAGAAGATTGTAGGCGACCGCGCCCGCTTCGCGAACGGTGCCGGTTGGATCCAGGCTGGCCTGGATCAGGCGCGGCCCCACGTCCGCCTCGCTTGAGGGGCGGGCGGCGTAGGAGAAGGCCTCGCGCGAGCCGGAGCGGCCGCCGAAGCGATAGAAGAGATGGTCCCCGACCTGACCCACGCGCACCAGCGAATGACGCCAGCCGGGTGAGACGCCGGTGGTGTGGAAATGGGTCGCGTTGCCGACATTGGCGTAGACCGCGCCGGACAGGGCGGCGGAGGCCACTTCGCGGGCCCGGTTCCAGGCGGCCTGGTTGACCCGGCCGCGCATTGAACCGTCGCAGGTGAAGCTGAACTGGCAGCCCGTGCGGCGGCCTGCGCCCTGGAAGACCACGCCGCAGACGCTGTTGGGGAAGGCGGCGTGCCGGACGCGGTTCAACACAACCTGGGTCACAGCGCGCATGCCGTCGCGGCCTTCGCCGCGGGCTTCGTAATAGGCGGCCTGGGTCAGGCAATCGAGATCGCGCGAGGCGTCGAGCGTGCTGCCGAGGCGGAAGGGCAGGGCGGCGACCGGGCCGGTCAGGTTTACGCGACGCAGGGTGGCGTCCGTGGGTTGGCCACGCAGCTGTTCCAGACGGGCGGTCAGAAGTTCGGCCTGACGGTCGCGCTGGGCGCCGCCGGCGACGGTATAGGGATCATGCCGGCGGGCGATGGTCAGGGCGCTTTCGTCCAGACCGCCGGCGGCCGCAGCGAGCGCTTCTTCGGTGAAACCCGCAGCCGTCGCGCCTTCGATGCGTTCCGCCTGGGCGCGCACGGTCGTGGCCTTCGCCGCCGTGCCGCCCAGATAGGCGCAGCCGATCGCCAGTCCCACCAATGCGCCGAACGCCGCCGCCGCTGATCCGGGCCGAATCCGGGCCGCACGATCAACAGGAGGGTTCACACGCGCATGCGGGGCTTTCGGCAAGGGCTCAGTCCTGTACGGCAGGGCGCAATGCCGCCCCCGGGTAGTCTCGCAACCGGGCGACCCTCTCCAATCCCTGGAGATCGGCGTCGCGATCCGCTTGCGGTAAATCGACGGTCGGCGAATGGGCCGGTCGTCGAGGACGCGCCTTAAGCCAGCCGTTTGTGGCGCCAATGTGGTTGATTCGCAAGATTGTTGTGCGACGCAACATCGCGGAGTGTTCTGGGTGTATCCGGAAGGTCAGGCCCTGTGGTCGCCTTATAGTCACGCACAGTGAAAGGAGGCGTTTCTGTATTGCCCATCACAAGGACAACACGAAATGAGTTTCACAGGCGGCCTGACTGATTGATAGCAGCCGCGACTGTTGTCTTCGGCATTCGCCGGATGGCGCGATTGACTTGCCGTTGCGAGCCGGAACCGGTGTGGGGCCGATAGCGTTGAAGCTCCGCTATTGGAAGGATTTCGCCATGAAACGCACTGTCATCACCCTTGTCGTCGCGACCGCCGCCCTGGCCGCCGCCGCCTGCGGTCAGACCATCGAGCAGCGGGCCGCGACCGGCGCCATCGCCGGGGCCGTCGTCGCGGGGCCTGTCGGCGCCGCCGTGGGCGGCGCTGCGGGTGCAGCGGTCGGTCAGGCCGAGAAACCGAACTGACACAGTCGGCCATCGAGTGAGCGGGGCGGCGGTCATGAACGCCTCGCGATCTTGATTTTCGAGCCCATATAGGGTTAGCGACGCGCCGGGCTGCGCTGCAAATCGCCCGGCCGCGTTCCAGCGCATCCATAAACGATCAAGGACATCGACGCCCTCCGCATGAGAGATCTGAAACAGACCGGCTTCACCGACCGCCTTACCACCCAGCAGGAGGCCAAGAAGGCCCTGCTCGCCCGGTTCAAGCCCAAGGCCGCCGCCCCCGATCCCGAATTCGACAAGCTGGCCGCCAAGCGCGCCGCCGAGAAGGAGGCGCTGCGTCAGCAGCATGAACTGGCCAAGGCCGAAGCGCGCCGTGAAAAGGCCGAGAAGGAAGCCGCTCGCATGGCGGCCGACCTCGAAGCCCAGGAAGCCGTCGAGGCCGAGAAGCGCGCCGCCCGCAAGGAGCGCAAGGCCCTGACCAAGGAAGAGCAGAAGGCCGCTCGCGACGCCCGCTATGCGGCCCGCAAGGCTCGCACGCGCTGATCTGCCTGCCGGTCGGCCGAAAGGCCGGCCGACGCCGCCTCAGGTGAGCTCGCCCAGAATTCGGGCCAGCTGCTCGCCCGAATAGGGTTTGCGCAGGAACGGCCAGGGCGCATCAGCCAGGGCCGCGTCGACATCCTCGCCGGCATAGCCCGAGGTCAGCACCACACGCATGTCGGGGTAGTCGCGCCCGCATGCCCGCGCCAGTTCGATGCCGGTCATGCCGCCGGGCATCACCACGTCGCTGAGCATCATGTCGAATTTCTCGCGTTTCAGCAGGTCGAGCGCCTGCGGCGCGGTCTCGACGGCGCGCACCTCCAGCCCCAGACCTTCCAGCAGCTCCAGCGCCACGACGGCGACGCTGACGTCGTCCTCGACCAGCAGCAGGCGTCGGCCGGCGGCCATGGGCCGGGCCGCTTCGGGTCCGGCGTCCGCGGCGATGCCGAGGGTTTCGTTCAGGGGCGGAAGGAATAGCTTGATCTCGGTTCCCCGGCCGACGGTGGATGAGATCTGGGCGGCCCCGCCGCTCTGGCGTGCGAAGCCATAGACCTGGCTCAGACCCAGTCCTGTCCCCTTGCCGACGGCCTTGGTGGTGAAGAAGGGCTCGAAGACCCGCGCGATGACCTCGGGCGGCATGCCCGCGCCGTTGTCAGCGACGGTGACGCAGACATAGTCGCCGGCCGCGAGGTCCGTGACCAGGCCCGGCTCAACGGTGCATGACTGGGTCTGGATCGTGATCCGGCCCTTGTCGCCCACGGCGTCGCGGGCGTTGACGACCAGATTCAACAGGGCGGCCTCGAACTGGGAGGGATCGACGTTGACCCGCGCCCCGCCGCGCCGGAGCTTGAGCTTGAACTCGACGGCTTCTCCAACGGCCCGGCGCAACAGAGGCTCGCTCTCGCGGATCTGGACGTTGAGATCGACGGCCTCGGGTCGCAGGGCCTGTCGGCGCGAGAATGCCAGCAGCTGATGGGTCAGGCCCTCGCCTCGCCTCGCCGCCGCCAGGGCCGCCTCTCCCAGCTTCTGTCGTTTGGCGGCGTCATTGGGCGAGCGCAGCATGATGTCCAGCGCGCCTATCACCACGGTCAGCAGGTTGTTGAAATCGTGCGCCACGCCTCCGGTCAGGCGGCCGACCGCCTCCATCCGCTGGGCGTGCATCAGATCGGCTTCGGCCTTGGCCTTCTCCGCCAAGGCTTCGCCGACGCGCTCCTCGAGCAGTTCGTTGATCCGCTTCAGATCCTCTTCGGCGCGCTTGGCGTCGGTGACGTCCAGATTGGCGCCGACATAGCCCTGGAAGGCGCCGGTGGCGTCGAAGCGGGGAATACCCTCGCAGCGAAGCCACCGCGCGCCCAGCCGGGGATGCTGCAGGCGCATGGTTCTCTGGTGGCGCGTCCTTGCCTCAACGGCGCGCACGAAGGCCTCATGTTCCTCTTCCAGCTCAAGCGTCTCGACCGTCCCGCGCCAACTCGACGCCAACGCGTCGTCGCCGACCTCGAAGAAAGCCTTGTAGCTCCGGTTGGCGAAGGCGAGGTCGCCCTTGTCGTCCGTCATCCAGATCTGGACGGGCGCGCTGTTGGCGATCGTGCGGAAGCGGGTCTCGGACTCCGCCAGCCGGTTTTCCGCCTCGACCCGCGCGGTCTCGTCCCGCAGAGTCAGCACCGCCCCGATCCGGCTGCCGTCCGGATTATACACGGGCCGGGCGTTGCCGACGGCGAGCACTTCGGTCCCGTCCGGCCGACGGATGCGCCAACGTGCGTTCAGGATCGACTCGCCCTTCTTCACGGCCCGCGCCAGCGGCAGTTCGTGCGGCGGGTAGGGATGACCGTCCTCGGTGAACAGATGATAGGCGTTGGAGTAGTCTGCGGGGCCGACATCCAGGCGGTCGACACCGTGCAGCCTGACCGCTGCATCATTGACGAAGGTGATCAAACCATCCGGATCGGTCACGATGACGCCTTCGGCCAGTTGGCCGAGGATGGCGTCGCGCTCGGCCGCGGCGGCGACCAGATTGGCGGCCGTCTCCCGGATGTCGGTTACATCGAAGGCCACGCCGACGAAGCCGATCACCTCGTTGTCTCCGCCCAGCCGGGGGCGGGAGAACGACTTGAGCCAGCGGTATTCGCCGTCGTGCCGCAGGTAGCGGGCCTCCATGGAGAAGGGCTGACCCGAGGCCTCGCCGGCGAGCGACTCCTGGATGACGCGCTCATGATCGTCCGGATGGATGACCGCGCGCCAGTCGGCCAGCCGCGCCTCTTCATAGGTTCCGCCGTTGTAGGCGACATAGGCCTGGTTGACGAAGGCGCGGGTGCGGTCCTGATGGGTCACCCAGATCAGGACGGGGGCGGTGTCGGCTATGGCGCGGAAGCGCTCCTCGCTCTCGCGCACTTCGGCCTCGGCGCGCGTGCGCTCGATTTCGGTCCAGGTGCGCAGGGCCACATCCTGCAGCAAGGCGGTCTCCGCCTCGGTCCATTGGCGGACCGTCGAGTGATGGGCGTAGAGAAAGGCGCGAAGGCCGCCGCTCCGTATCACCGGCGCACGCATCAGGGCCCGCGTTTCCAGCCGCGCCAGGACATCCAGCGCATTGCGGGTGCGTGGGTCCTGCTGCACATCGGAGATGTGGACCACGCGCCCCTCGGCCAGGTCGGTGATCAGGTCCGCGCCGAGATCCTCGAGGCTGAACTGCCCATGGGCGCTGACCACGCCCGCAGTCCAGTCGCGGGTCATGAAGACGAGGCCGCGTTCCTGATCGACTTCGCCGTAGCCGACGCGGTCAGCGCCAAGCTCCACACCGAGGGCCCGCTCCACCTCGAGGATGACATCCTCGGACGAGGTCAGGTCCCGCAGCCGGTCCGTCAGGCCGAGAAGGAAGGACTGTCGCCGCTCCTGTCGCTCAAGGGCATCGAGCGCCTCCCGGGTCTCGGTGGTGTCGAACGACATGCCGACGTAGCCGAGGAAGGCGCCGTCTCCGGCGAAGCGCGGATTGACTGATATCCGCATCCAGCGCCAGGCGCCGTCGCCGCGCTGGAATCGCGCCTCGAACCCATATGGCCGGCGTTCGGGACGGGCGGCCGCCATGGCGGCCTCAACGCTCGCCCGATCGTCGGGATGAATCGCGGCCTTCCAGACGTCGCCGAGGATGCGTTCGGCGGGCTGGCCGTAGAACTCGACGAGGGCCGCGTTGACGAACTCGACCTTGGCGTCGGCGTTCGTCATCCAGACGGGCGAGGGTGCGGTGTCGGCCATCAGGCGGAACCGGGTCTCGCTCTCACGCAGCGCCGCCTCGGCTGCGCGGGCTTCCGTGACGTCGACATTGACCCCGATCATTCCGCCGTACGAGCCATCGGGTTCGAGCCGGGGATGGGCGTCGGTGTGAAGCACGCGCCATTGGCCGTCGTGGCGAAGGTATCGGCCCTCGATTTCGAACGGCGCCTGACGCTGACCGGCCTCAGCCGTCGCCGCAAGCACGCGCTCGGCGTCTTCGGGGTGGATCGTAGCGACGAAGTCGAAACCCTCCAGGGATTCGGGGGCGGCCCTGAACTCACGCTGGGCGGCGTTGAGATGTATGCATTTTCCCGTCGCGTCGCTCATCCAGAGCATCACCGGGGCATATTCGCTGATCAGGCGCAGCTGGTGTTCGCGATCGTCGATACGGGCCCTGGAGGTCTGGAGGGCCTCCAGCGAAGCGTCGAGCGCACCGACCATGTCCCGCAGGGCCGAGGCGACTGCCGTAATGAACAGGCCGACGATGATGAAATTGACCGTCGCCACGAGCCCGAGCCGGTCCGCCATCCCGGCTCCGACGGCGCTGAAGCCGACGACCAGCCAACCCCCCAACAGACATGATGCCGTGGCTGTCAGTCCTGCGAGACGGCCCGCCGCCAATGAGGCGATGATCACCGCAGGCAGCAGGATCATGAAGCCGGTCACATTGCCGTAGAAGAAGCCGAGGTTGGCGCGAACGGCCAGCATGACGGCTGCCGCGGCTATCCCGACGAGCACGGACACCCACCACGGACGCGATTTCACCCGCGCCAGCCGGGTCACGGCGGCGCCAATGTTGAACATCCGAACGAAATGCCCCAACGCGCTCATAGACCCCCACTCGCGCGCACGCGATCACAGCGAACGTATTGGATCGGCTTGAGTTCCGGCAAGTACAGCGATTGTGGCCAGGCCCCGACCATCGATTCGTCGGCGACGGCTGAAAGTGCCAAAAGGACGGGGGCTTTCACACCACGAAAGCGTTGAGTCTTGACCGAACCGGGCTTTTCCGCCTGAAAAGCGCCCCGCTTGGCGCGCAATCTGCACGATCGTCGGGCGCCGTCCCGGCTTGGGAGCTGACTATTTGGCCAGGATCGACTGGACCGCGAAGCTGAAGAGGATGCGTCGGCTGCTGGCCGCCGCACCCGTGGTGCTGGCCGCCTTCGGCGTCGCCATGGCCGCCAGCTCGACGCCGCGTCCCGAGATCGACCGTCGCGCCGAGACCATCCGCACCCTCACCGGCGGCGACCTCAGCGCCCGCGGCTTCGCCGCCATCACCGGTCGCATGGATCCGTCCCAGCTGGCCATCGCCCTGCGCCATGATCCCGGCGAACGCCGCGCGGCCCTGTATGGCCTGACGCCCGGCTGGGAGAACCTCACCCTCGCAGGCCGCCCCACGCTGGACTTCGGCGCCACGGGTCTGGACGCGATGAAGCTGAACGCCGCGACGCCGGACGCTTCCCAGTTCCTGCGCGTCGCCGCTCCCTTCGTCTTCAAGCCTGCGACGGCGGAAGATCGCCGCCGGGCCATGCGCTGTCTGACCCAGGGCATCTATTACGAGGCCGCCCTTGAGCCGACCGAGGGCCAGGAGGCCGTGGCCCAGGTCATCCTGAACCGGGTGCGCGACCCAAACTACGCCAACAGCATCTGCGGCGTGGTCTTCGAGGGCGCCGAGCGCACCACCGGCTGCCAGTTCAGCTTCACCTGCGATGGCGCTCTGGCGCAGGCGCCGGTCGCCTGGGCCTGGAACCGGGCCAAGGTCGTTGCCGAGCGGGCGCTGGCCGGCCATGTCGCGGCCCGCGTCGGCACCGCGACCCACTATCACGCCGACTACGTCCACCCCTGGTGGGCGCCGACACTGAACAAGCTGACCCAGATCGGCGCGCACATCTTCTATCGCTGGAAGGGAGTCTATGGAGAGCCGGCGGCCTTCCGGCAGCCCTATGCCGGCCGTGAGCCCCTGATCGACGAGGCGCGCTTCTCGCGTCCGCGCATCCAGCTGGTTTCCGCGACCGAGGCCGAACTGGCCATGGGCGAAGCCGCCGCCAATGGCGAGAGCGTCATGCGCACGGTCGAGATCGACGGTCAGACCCGCGTTGTCGGCGTCGCCTCCCTGGGCGGCCGGCGCCAGGCGACTCCCGCGGAGATCGCCGCCATCAACCAGCGCCTCGCAGCCTTCGAGGCCCCCCCGTCTGCGCCGGACGAGCCGATGCGCGCGCCGCCACCGGGGGTGACGGTGATGGAGGTCGAGGAAGTGGGTCGCCCCGTCTCCTGATCGCGACGGGCCCGCAACGGAATCTCAGCCAGGGCATTCCTTGCCGGACTTGCAGGACAAGCACAGTCGCTGCCCGGACCGGGGACGGCGCGCGCCTCGACTGACGCCGATCCGCAATTCGACCCGACACCCCAGCGCATTGGCGCTCACCGGAAGGCGCCGCTTGACCAATCCGATTGCCAGCGACCCCGACGCAATTGAAGCCGAGCGTCTCCGTGTCCTGCGATCCTTCGACATCCTCGACACCGACCCCGAACAGGCCTTCGACGATGTGATGCTTCTGGCAGCGCGTATCTGCGATGCGCCGATCGGCATGGTCAGCCTCGCGGTGGGCGACCGGCAGTGGTTCAAGGCCCGGGACGATGTAGATATCGCCGCGATCGGCCGGGCCAGCGCGTTCTGCAAACATGCGATGGGACGGCCGGGCGTCACCCAGGTGTTCGATGCGGCGCAGGACCCCCTGTTCGCTGACCATCCGCTGGTGACCGGGCCGTCGGCCTTGCGCTTCTATGCCGGCGCGCCGCTGATCGATGATCAGGGTCTGGCCTTGGGCGCCTTGTGCGTCTTCGACACCCGACCGCGGCCGCAAGGGCTGGATGCGACCCAGCTGATGACGATGGACGTACTGGCCCGGCAGGTCATGGCGCTGCTGGAGCGCCGTCGCGCCCTGCGCGAGCGTCGCCGCAGCGACGAGGCCGCCACCGCCGCCGTCGAGGCCGCGCGTCTGGTGACCGAGAAACTGGCCGAGAGTGATGCCCGCTTCCAGGCCATCGCCGACAGCATGCCGCAGATGGTCTGGTCCTCGCGGCCGGACGGCCATCATGACTACTATAACGCCCGCTGGTACACCTTCACCGGCGCCGCCGAAGGCTCGGCCCTGGGCGACGCCTGGGGCGAGATGATCCATCCGGAGGATCAGGAGCGGGCGCGGACCGCATGGCGGGCTTCGCTGTCCACGGGCGAACCTTATGAGGTGGAGTACCGACTGCTGCACCACACGGGTTCCTATGCATGGACCCTGAGCCGCGCCATGCCGATCCGCGATGCGTCGGGCGCCGTGACCCGCTGGTTCGGGACCGGGACGGATATCGCCGAGATGAAGCGACTGGAGCAGGCCAAGGCGCTGCTGAGCCAGGAGCTGAGTCACCGGATCAAGAACATCTTCGCCGTGATCTCTGCCCTGCTGGCCCTGTCGGCGCGGCAGTATCCCGAGGCCAAGGGCTTCGCCAGGGCCGCCCGGACCCGGATTTCAGCCCTGGCCCGGGCTCATGAGTTCGTGCGGCCGCACACGGAATCCAGCCGGCCCAGTCTCGACGGCACGACCCTGCATGCCTTTCTGCGCGACCTGTTCCTGCCCTATGACGACGAGGCGGGCGAACCGCGCGTGATCGTCAGCGGGGATGACGCGGATTTCGACGATCAGGCCGCGACCCCGGTTGCGCTTCTGTTTCATGAGCTGGCCACAAACGCCGCCAAATACGGTGCCCTGTCCGCCCCGGAGGGACGGGTCATGCTGACGACCCGGCGGCAGGGCGACCGCTATGTCATGACCTGGCAGGAGCGGGATGGTCCCCGGGTGAGGGGCAGGCCCGTCGCCGCCGGCTTCGGTTCATCACTGCTGGCCTTGTCGGTCGAGGGGCAGCTGGGCGGGGACCTGGAGCAGACCTGGGCTGCCGAAGGGCTCATCGTCGTCGCCGATGTGCCGGCCACGGCCCTCGCGCCTCGCCGCGCCGCTCGACAATTGGCTTGAACCGCCACCCCGTCGCTGCGTTGAAGTGGCGTAACTCCGTAGTGAAACAAAACCTTATGACTGCCCGTATCCTGATTATCGAAGACGAAGCCCTGGTCGCAATGGAGCTGCGCTTCGTGCTGGAGGATCTGGGCTATGATGTCGTCGGCACCGCCCCTGACGCCCGGACGGCCCTGGCGTTGGCGTCGCGCGGCGGCGTTGAGCTGGCCCTGGTCGACATCCATCTGACCGACGGCGCCACCGGCGTTGGCCTCGGTCAGGAACTTGGCGAGGGGTTCGGCGTGACCGTCCTGTACATGACCGCCAACCCCGGCATGGTCAGCCACGGGGTTCCGGGAACCATGGGGGTCGTGACCAAACCGACCGACGAAGCCTGCGTTCGCGGCGCCGTCGAATATGCCCTGCACCTGCGCCGGGGCGAACCCGCATCGCCGGTGCCGTACGGCCTTCAGATGTTCAACTGAAGAAGCCGGCCCGCCCTACCAGACGCCAATCTTTTCGGCCTCCTGGCGCGAGATCGGATCGCCGGCGCGGGCGTGATCCTGTTCGGCGAGGAAGCGAACGGCCTCCAGCGCGGCCATACATCCCATGCCGGCCGCAGTGACCGCCTGACGGTAGATGTCGTCGGTCACGTCGCCGGCGGCCCAGACGCCCTCGATGGCCGTGGCGGCCGTGCCCGGCTTCACCACCAGATAGCCGCCCTGTTTGGTCTCCAGCTGGCCGGCGAACAGTTCCGATGACGGGGCGTGGCCGATGGCGATGAAGACCCCGTCGGCGGTGACGTTGTGGGTCTCGCCCGTCTGGACGTTCTTCAGCCGTGCGCCGGTGACATTGACGCCGCCGAAGCTGTTGGTCTCGCCGAGGATCTCGTCGATGGCGTGGTTCCAGACCACCTCGACCTTGGGGTTCGCGAACAGCCGGTCCTGCAGAATGCGTTCGGCGCGGAACTCGTCGCGGCGGTGGACGACCGTGACCTTCGAGGCGAAATTGGTCAGGAACAGCGCCTCCTCGACTGCGGTGTTGCCCCCGCCGACCACGATCACATCCTTGCCGCGATAGAAGAAGCCGTCGCAGGTGGCGCAGGCCGAGACGCCGAAGCCCTGGTATTTCGCCTCGCTCTCGATCCCCAACCATTTGGCCTGGGCGCCGGTCGAGATGATCACCGTTTCGGCCAGCAGTTCAGTCCCCGAATCCAGCGTCAGGCGGAACGGCCGCTGCGACAGGTCCGCCTTGACGACGATGTCCTCGATCACCTCGGTGCCGACATGCTCGGCCTGGGCGCGCATCTGATCCATCAGCCAGGGGCCCTGGATCACGTCGGCAAAGCCGGGATAGTTCTCGACATCGGTGGTGATGGTCAGCTGGCCGCCGGGCTGAAGGCCGGCGATGACGACCGGGTTCAACAGGGCGCGCGCGGCATAGATGGCGGCGGTCCAGCCGGCGGGGCCGGAGCCGATGATGGCGACGCGAACGGTTCGGGGAGTGCTCATACCCCTATTTAGGCGTTGATTCTGTCCGGCGCGATGGCAGGTTCGCCGGGATTCACAGGTCTGATCGGAGGATGACATGGCGCAATCCAGCTTTCTGGGCATCGGCATAGCCATCGGGGTGGCGGTCGGCACCGCCATGGGCATCGCCCTGGACAATCTGGCGCTCGGCATCGGCATGGGAACCGGTGTCGGGCTGGCGATCGGCGTGGCGCTGGACGCCAGCCGAAACAGCAAGGCGCGCGACCGGTCGGGTTCGGACGGCGGCGGTGGCGGGGCCTATGCTTCAGACAGCGGCGGGCGCGACAAGAGCCCGGACGGCGGGTCGGACAGTGGCTCCGACGGCGGGTCAGGCGGCGGAGATGGCGGCGGCGGGGGCGGCGACTAACCCTTCGTCATCCGCTCCAGAACAGTCCGCGCCGCGCGGTCTGTCTCGGCCAGCGGCGCATAGCTCCAGCTTTCCAGTACGCCATCGAAGGGCCGGGCCGCGCCGCGTTCGCGCAGATCGCCGTGGAGACGGGCGAACTTGTCCGCCGGCTTCAGCGGGATCATCGGCAGGATATGCACGGGCTTGCCCGTCGCGGCGGCTTCGGCGGCCATGTTGGCGCTGTCCTCGGTGACGAGGATGTGGTCGGCGAAATGCAGGTAGGCGAAATAGGGGTTGGGCCCTTCGCCGTCCCAGGTCCACCCCGGCAGGGGTTTCAGCCGCTCCGTCAGGACGGCCTTGGCCGTTTCGGGCGTGCGGCGCGAGAAGGTCAGCATCAGCGAGCCGCCGGCGGCTTCGATGGCGCCGGCGATGCGGTCGGCGAGGTCGGCGGCGTGGGCCTCGGTCAGGTCGAAGGCGCGGGACCGTCCGCCAATCAGGGCGGCGATGCGGGGGTGGGGCAGGCGCTGCAGCCGGTCTGCGAAGTCGGCGGCGCCTTCAGCCAGTCGCGCCTCCGTCACCCGGTGCGGCGATCCGGTGATCGACAGGACATTGGCGCCCTCCACCCGGTCATGGGCTGGAGCGACGACCAGGTCATAGGCGCCGTTGCGCCAGCGCGGGTCCTGGGTCTGGACCACGAAGGTTCTGCCGCCTGACAGCTCGCGCACCCGCGTCGACATCGGCAGTGTCGCGCGGCCGGTGGCGATCCACAGGTCGGGCCATTCCTCACCGGCTGCGGGTTCGGTCGGATCGGACGACAGGTCCAGCATCCACGACGTCTTCAGCGCCGAGGGCAGTTTGTCGAAGGCCGGACGCCAGCGGATGCGGCGCACGCTGATGGCGGCGGGGGTCAGCCGCTGCACGGCCTCGGCCAGGCCGAGGGCCTGGTTCTCCATGCCGATCCGGCCGTCCGAGACGACCCAGATGGAGAGGGGGGCGCTCACGTCGCGGCGGGCGGCGCGATCCAGCACATGGCCTCGACCTTGTTGCCGTCGGGATCGCGCAGGAAGGCGGCGTAATAGCCGGGCGCATATTCGGGGCGCGGGCCGGGCCGGCCGTCGTCCAGACCACCCGCCGCCAGTCCCGCCTCGTGAAAGGCGACGACGGTCGCGGGGTCGGACGCATTGAAGCAGATATGGGCGCCGTTGCCCGGCGCCGCGCGCTTGCCGTCGTGCGGCTGGGCTGCCCAGAATTCGGGGAAGGCCCGGCCATAGCCGATGCCGACGCCGTGTTCGAGAATGCGCCGCGCGCCGAGCACCGCCATGACGGCGTCATAGAAGACGCCGGCGCGCGACAGGTCGGTGACGCCGACCGAAACATGCGACACCAGAGGCGGGCGTGTTCCGGGGGCGTTCGTCACCGGCCTATTTCCACTCGACCTTGAGGATTTCGTAGGCCTTGACGCCGCCGGGGGTGTTGACCTCGACCACGTCGCCGATCTCCTTCGAGATCATCGCCCGGGCGATGGGCGAAGCCACGGAGATCTTGCCCGCCTTCACATCGGCCTCGTGCTCGCCGACGATCTGGTAGCGGGCCTCTTCCTCGGTGTCCTCGTCGACCACGGTGACCGTGGCGCCGAACATAACCTGGTTGCCATTCAGCTTGGACACATCGATGACCTGGGCGCGGCTGATCTTGTCCTCGATGTCGGCGATCTGGCCCTCGATCCAGCCCTGCCGCTCTTTCGCGGCATGATATTCAGCGTTTTCAGACAGATCGCCATGCTCGCGCGCCTCCGAGATGGCCGAGATCACGCTCGGCCGCTCCACGGACTTCAATTGCTTCAGCTGATCGTCGAGGACACGGTAGCCCTCGGCCGTCATCGGCACTTTTTCCATATGTCGTGAGTTTCTTGCTTCGCCCGACTGAAGATTTTGTGACGCCAGAGGTCGCTGGGCGCTTGCGACCGGCCAAAGAGACTAGGGCGCCAAGCCCCAAGGTTCAAGGGGCATGGCGCAACGGTGTTACATGGAACTCTGCGCCGGGCGGCCTCTCCGGCGCGTTCGCACCTGCCGGACGAGGCTCCACGCCAGCCACCCGATGGCTGCCAGCCCCAGCGCCATGAACAGGCTGGAGACGATGAACACCCCGGTCGCGATGAAGGCCAGCACGAAGGCGACGGCGGCGGTCAGGGCGGCGATGACTTGAATGGTTCTCAGGCGCATGACCCCGTTAACGTCCCATTCACGGCGGGGTTGCGGCCGAAGCGCACCGGGCGCGCGGTTCCTGTCCACTGTGGCGCCGGCGCCAGCCAGGGCGCGGGCCTCAGGCGTAGCTGTAGGGGCCGCCCCGTTCCAGCGCCCGCTGATAAGCCGGCCGGGCGTGGATCTTCTGCAGGAAGGCCTTCAGCTTCGGCTTGTCCGGGCCATAGGGAACCCGGCTGCCCGCGGCCTCGAGGGGGAAGCTCATCATGATGTCGGCGGCCGAGAAGGCGTCGCCGGCGAACCATTCGGACCGGGTCAGTTCGGCCTCCCAATAGCCGGTGTGGGCCGCGACCTGCGGATCGATCATATTGGCGTTCATCGCCTTGCTGATGCCGTTGGCCACGCCACGCGCCAGGAAGGGCACGCGTTTGGGCAGGACGGTGAAGATCAGCTTCAGCAGCAGGGGCGTCATGGCCGACCCCTCGGCATAGTGGAGCCAGTAGGTGAACCGCCGGGCCTCGGGCGTGCCGGCCGCGGGCCGCAAACCGGCCGAGGGATACGTCTCGAGCAGATATTCGATGATGGCCCCGGTCTCGGCGATCCGCGCTTCGCCGTCGTCCAGCACCGGCGACTTGCCCAGCGGGTGGATGGCCTTCAGCGCGGCCGGGGCCAGGTTGGTCTTCGCGTCGCGCTGATACCGCTTCACCTCATAGGGCAGGCCCATCTCCTCGAGCAGCCAGAGGACCCGCTGCGAGCGGGAATCGTTCAGGTGGTGGACAGTGATCATGGCGACGGCTCCGCTTGTTCCGCGCAGTTAGCGTGGTTGACGCGGCGTCGGTCCAGCGGATTCAGACGCTACGCCCGCTCCAGCGGCGGCGCGGGTGGACGGGTCGGTCGGTGGCGGTGGGATGTCTGGCCGCCTGACGCTGCTGCCAGAGCTGGAAGGCCAGGGTGGCCAGAGCCAGTTTGCCCGCGTGCCGACCGGCCACGCGCCGTCCGCCCTTGCTGAGCAGCAGGCCGCCGATCAGGGTCGCGAGTTTGGGAATGGGCATGGCGATCTCCGGTTCAGGGCCTGAAACGGACAAGGCCCGGAACGGTTCAGCCGCGCCTCAACCCCTTGGCATCAGCGCCTGCGCAGCGACCACCATGGCCTCAACCCCGGTGACGACCGAGGGCTGGGGGTCGATGCGGAACAGGGGCGAATGGTGGCCCGGAGCCGTGGCGACGTCCGCCGCGGGCGTGCCGCCGACGCTGAAATAGACGCCCTTCACCCCGGTGTCCGGGGTGATGAACCAGGCGAAATCCTCTGCCCCCATGCCGGTGCGGGGGGTGTCCACCAGCCGCTCGGGGCCCATGGCCGCGCCGATGGCGGCGCGCACGCGGGCGGCGGTGGCGGCGTCATTGATGGTCGCGGGGGTGGTCTCGGTCGGCGAGCGGACCACGGTCGGCAGACGGTCCTCGGATACGCCCAGCGCCAGGGCGGTGCCGCGCACGACCCGGTCGATGCCGTCCAGCAGGGCCAGCCGGGTCTCGGGATTGTCGGCCCGCACAGTCAGCTGCAGGTCGACCCGGTCGGAGATGATGTTGTGCTTGATGCCGCCGTGGAAGGACCCGACCGTCACAATGGCCCCCTCCAGCGGATTGATGCTGCGGCTGGGCAGGGTCTGCAGGTTCATCACGATGGCCGAGGCGACTACGATCGGGTCGACCCCCAGATGCGGATAGGCGCCATGGGTGCCGACGCCGTGGACGGCGATGTCCACGCTGTCCGAACTGGACGAGGTGATGCCCAGCGGCAGGTCGATCAGGCCGGTCGCGAGATCGGCCGAGACGTGGAAGGCCAGGGCTATGTCGGGCCTTGGGAAGCGGGTGTAGAGGCCGTCCTGCACCATGGCGCGGGCGCCGAAGATGCGCTCTTCGGCCGGCTGGGCGATCAGCACCAGGGTGCCGGACCAGTCCTGCCGCCGCGCCATCAGCTGCCGCGCCGTCCCGATCAGGGCAGTGATGTGCACGTCGTGGCCGCAGGCATGCATGACGGGCTTTTCGATCCCGTCGCTGTCGACCTGACGCGCGGTCGAGGCATTGGCCAGACCGGAATCCTCGGCCAGCGGCAGGCCGTCCATGTCGGCGCGAATCATGACCGTGGGGCCGTCGCCGTTGCGCAGCACGGCGACCACGCCCGTGCCGCCGACGCCGGTGGTCACGTCATAGCCCAGCGCCGTCAGCTGGGCCGCCATGATGCCGGCGGTGCGGACCTCCATACCCGACAGCTCCGGGTTGCGGTGGAAGTCGTCGAACAGGGCGCCGAGGTTGGCGTCATAGTCCCGCGCGATGGCCTGGCGCAGTTCGACATCGGTCGAGCCGGTCTGGGCCTGCGCCGCCCCGGCCGTGAAAAGCGCCAGCACCGCCGTCGTCGCAAGAAGAAGTCGCATCGTTCCGCCCCCGGTTTGAAGCGCGAACATTGGTCCGGCGGCGGCAGACTGGCAACGGCCAATGCAGTGACCGACCTGTTGAGTTCGGCGGCGGTTTGGCCCTAAGCCATGCCATGACCACGCCCGAACCCCGCCTGACCTCCCTCGCCCACGGCGGCGGCTGCGGCTGCAAGCTGGCCCCGGCGGTGCTGCGGGACATTCTGAAGGGGATGCCGCTGGCAGGACCCTTCGCCGACCTGATGGTCGGGACCGAAACCAGCGACGACGCGGCTGTCTGGCGGCTGAACGATCAGCAGGCGCTGGTGGCGACGACAGACTTCTTCATGCCGGTCGTCGACGACCCGTTCGACTTTGGCCGCATCGCTGCGACCAACGCCCTGTCCGACGTTTACGCCATGGGCGCGACCCCGATCTTCGCCCTGGCGCTGGTCGGCATGCCGGTGAATGTCCTGTCGACGGAGACCATCGGCCGCATCCTGCAGGGCGGCGCCTCTGTCTGCGCGGCGGCGGGCATCCCGGTCGCGGGCGGCCATTCGATCGATAGCGTCGAGCCGATCTACGGGCTGGTGGCGCTCGGTCTGGTGCATCCGGATCAGGTGCTGACCAATCGCGGCGCACAGGTCGGCGACGTGCTGATCCTGACCAAGGCGCTGGGCGTCGGCGTGCTGAGCGCGGCGTTCAAACAGGAGCGGCTGGGTCCGGACGGCTATGCGGCCCTGATCGCCTCGACGACGAAGCTGAACACGGTCGGGGCGAAGTTGGCGGGAATGACAGGGGTTCATGCGGTGACGGACGTCACCGGCTTCGGCCTGCTGGGCCATGCGCTGGAGATGGCGCGCGGGGCGGGGTTGACGGTGGAGCTGACGGATCAGCCGCCGCTGCTGGACGGGGTCGAGGCCCTGGCCACGGGCGGCGTGCGCACGGGGGCCTCGGGCCGCAACTGGGCCAGTTATGGCGAAGGCGTCGACCTGCCGGCGGGACTGGAGGACTGGCGGCGCGACCTGCTGACCGATCCCCAGACCGCGGGCGGCCTTTTGATCGCCGTCGCGGCTGATCAGGTGGACGAGGTTCTGGCGCTGGCGACGGGCGAGGGCTTTGTGCGGGCCGCCGTCGTCGGGCGTGTGGTCGAGGGCCCGCCGCGCGTCCGCGTCGTCGGATGATCCGCCACACGGTCGATCTGTCGCCCGCAGCCCGCGACGGCTTCGATGCGATCATCGACGTGCGCAGTCCGACCGAGTACGCCCTCGACCATATCCCCGGCGCGCTCAACCTGCCGGTGCTCGACGACGCCCAGCGCGCGGCGGTCGGGACCGAATATGTGCAGGGCTCCAAATTCCTCGCCCGCCGCACCGGCGCGGCCATGGTGGCGCGCAACATCGCGTCGCATCTGGAGGGGGCGCTGGCGGACCGCGGCGGCGGGTTCAAGCCGCTGGTCCATTGCTGGCGTGGCGGCCAGCGGTCGGGGGCCATGGTCACGGTGATGGACCAGATCGGCTGGCCGGTGACGGTGCTGGACGGCGGCTACCAGACCTGGCGGCGGCAGGTGAACGCGGCCCTGTACGACGCCCCCCTGCCGCACCGGCTGACCCTGCTGGACGGACCGACCGGGTCGGGCAAGACGGCGCTGCTGAACGCGCTGGCGGCGCGCGGCGTGCAGACCCTGGACCTTGAGGCGCTGGCCGCGCACCGGGGCTCTCTGTTCGGGGCCATGCCGGGCGGTCAGCCTTCCCAGAAGGCCTTCGAGAGCCGGCTGCACGACGTCCTTTCGCGGCTGGATCCCGCCCGGCCTGTCGTGGTCGAGGCCGAGAGCAGCCGGATCGGCGCGCGGGTGGTTCCGCCGTCGCTCTGGTCCGTCATGGCCGCCGCGCCCGTGATCGAGATCGCCGCCCCGGTCGAGGCCCGTGTCGCCCATACGGTCGCGACCTATGCCGACATCGCCGCTGATCCGGGCGCGCTCGACAAGGCCCTGAGCCGGATGCCGCGCCATCATTCCAGGGCGACGACCGCCGAGTGGCGCGCCATGGCCGCCCGGGGCGATATCGCCGATCTGGCCCGGCAGTTGATCGAGGCCCACTACGATCCCGCCTATCTGCGGACCGGCGCCGACCGCGCCCGGCCCGTGCTGGATCGCCTCCTGCTGGCGGATCTTTCGCCGGCCTCGATCGCGGCGGCGGCGGATGGGCTGGCGGCGCGCCTCGACCCGGCCTAGCTTCCCCACATGACCCGCTCCCGCACCGCAGCCCTGTTCTCCTCGCTCAGTCTCTGGGTGCTGCTGGCCCTCGCGGCCGGCCTGCTCGCCGGCGCGGCGGCCCAGACGTACGGCATCCCCGGCGGCACGGGCACGGTGGCCCTCGTCGACGGGCTGGGCCAGCTGTGGCTCAACGCCTTGCGGATGACGATCATCCCGCTGGTGTTCAGCCTGCTGGTGACCGGCATCGCCTCCATCGCCGATGCGGCCGCGACCGGCCGGCTGGCCCTGAAGGCGATCATCGTCTTCGCCCTGCTGCTGATCGGCGCGACGGTCTATGGCGTGTTGGCCTCGCTGGGCCTGCACGCGATCTGGCCGATCGACCCGGCCGGCGCGCAGATGCTGCTGGCGGGCGCGACCACGGACGAGGCGGTGCGCGGCAGCGTCAGCGGGGGCGGCTTCACCGCCTTCCTGACCAGTCTGGCCCCGTCCAACCCGATCCGCGCGGCGGCGGACGACGCCATCCTCGGCATCGTCGTCTTCGCCATCGTCTTCGGCTTCGCGACGACCCGACTGAGCGCCCGTCTGCGCCAGCCGCTGACCGTCTTTTTCGAGGCCGTGGCAGAGACCATGATCGTCATTGTCCACTGGGTGCTTCGCGCCGCGCCGTTCGGCGTCTTCGCCCTGTCGCTCGGGGTAGGCCTCAGGGCCGGCCTCGGCGCGGCGGGGGTGCTGGGCCATTACATCGCCATTGTGGTGCTGGCGCTCGTCGGCCTGATCCTCCTGACCTATGTGGTGGCCGTGGCCTTCGGCCGGGTCACCCTGGGGCGGTTCGCCCGCGCAATCGCCCCGGCCCAGGTCGTGGCCTTCTCGACCCAGTCGTCGCTGGCCTGTCTGCCGGTGATGGTCGAGCGGTCGATCGACCGGCTGGGCGTGTCGCCGGCGACCGCGGGGCTGGTCCTGCCGCTGGCAGTAGCGGTGTTCCGCATCACCTCGACAGTCGCCAACCTGGCCGTCTGCATCTATGTCGCCCACCTGTACGGCATCGCCCTGACGCCCGGCGTGCTGCTGGCCGGCGGCGTCACGGCCCTCGCCATCAGCGTCGGCACCGTCGGCCTGCCGGGTCAGGTCTCGTTCTTTGCCTCCATCGCCCCCATCGCCCTCGTCATGGGTCTGCCGCTCGAGGTCCTGCCCCTGCTGCTGGCGGTCGAGGTCGTGCCCGACATCTTCCGCACGATCGGCAATGTCACCGCCGACATGGCGGCGGCGCGGATCGTCGAAGGGCGGGATGCGGTGGCCGACCCGGAGGCGGCGTCGGGCATTTAGCGCAGCAGCAGCCAGAAGACGGCCGCCACCCCGATCAGGTGGACGACGATCACCATACCCAGCTGCGTCCTGAAGGGCTCCTTGCGTGTCTTGTGGCGCAGCAGGCGCTGCCCCATCCACGCGCCCACGCCGCCGAACAGGGCGCCCAGCAAGAGCGTGCTCTCCCGCACCCGCCAGCCGTGTTCACGCGCCTGGGCCTTGTCGAACCAGAACAGGGCGAAGACCGACAGTTCCGCGAGAGCGAGAAGGATCAGCGCCCGGTCGACGACGGACAGGTCGATCCCGATGTTCAGTGCGCGTAATCCTGGATCGGCCGCACATCCAGGTCGCCGGCCTTGATCGCCCCGATGGCCTGCGACGCGGCCAGCGCCCCCGCCGTCGTCGTATAATAGGGGATCTTCATCATCAGGGCGGTGCGGCGCAGGCTGAAGCTGTCCTGGAGCGACTGCTTGCCCTCGGTGGTGTTGATGACCAGCTGGACCTCGCCGTTCTTCATGGCGTCGACGATGTGCGGGCGGCCTTCCAGCACCTTCTTGACGAAGGCGACGGGCAGGCCCTGCTCGTTCAGGAAGCTGTGCGTGCCGCCGGTGGCCATGACGGTGAAACCCTCGGCGAGCAGGGTCTTCACCGCCTCCACGATGAAGGGTTTGTCGCCGTCCTTGACGCTGACGAAGGCGCAGCCTTTGACCGGCAAGGTCGTGCCGCCGCCGATCTGGGACTTGGCGAAGGCGCGGGCGAAGGCGGGGGCCATGTCAGCCTCGCCGTCGCGCTTCCAGTCCAGACCCATGACCTCGCCGGTCGAGCGCATCTCGGGGCCGAGNNGCCGGTCGAGCGCATCTCGGGGCCCAGGATGGTGTCGACGCCTGCGAAGCGGGCGAAGGGGAAGACCGCTTCCTTGACCGCGATATGGTCGTAGGGGATGTCGGTCAGGCCAAAGGATTTCAGCGGCACGCCGGCCATGACCTTGGCGGCGATGGCGGCGATCGGCTGGCCGATGGTCTTGGCGACGAAGGGCGCCGTGCGGCTGGCGCGCGGATTGACCTCCAGCACGAAGATGCGCGGCGCGGCGCTGTGCGGCTCCTCGATGGCGAACTGGACGTTCATCAGGCCGCGCACCTTCAGGGCCCGGGCCATGGCCTCGGTCTGGCGCTTCAGCTCGGCGATGGTGGCGTCGGACAGGGAGTAGGGCGGCATGGAGCAGGCGCTGTCGCCCGAGTGGACGCCGGCCTCCTCGATATGCTCCAGCACCCCGGCGACGAAGACGGTCTCGTCGTCGCACAGGGCGTCAACGTCCACCTCGGTGGCGCGGTTCAGATAGTGGTCGATCAGGACGGGATCGTCGCCCGAGACCCGCATGGCCTCGCCGACATAGCGGTCCAGTTGTTCGCGGTCGTGGACGATGACCATGCCGCGTCCGCCCAGCACATAGGAGGGGCGAAGGACGACCGGATAGCCGACCTCGTCCGCCTTCTGCGCGGCTTCCTCGGCGCTGCGGGCCAGGCCGTTGGGCGGCTGCATCAGGCCGATGTCGTGCAGCATGACCTGGAATCGTTCGCGGTCCTCGGCCAGGTCGATG
>DDSO01000053.1 GCA_002343425.1 Brevundimonas sp. UBA2388 | reverse complement strand
CCAGAATTCGCTAGAAGAAAGCCCGCGAGTATAGCCAAGTACCCCCGGTTTGTTCAAGCGATTTTTGTCCTTTCTACAAAAGCCCGCGCTCGGCGAACGACAGCGGCGTCCCGTTGCCGGCGACGATGAAGTGGTCGAGCAACTTGACGTCGACCAGCGACAGCGCGGTTTTCAGGGTCCGGGTCAGCATTTCGTCGGCCTGCGAAGGCTCGGCGATCCCTGAAGGGTGGTTGTGGGCGAGGATCACGGCTGCCGCATTGTTGGCGAGCGCCGCCTTGACGACCTCGCGCGGGTAAACGCTGGTCTGTGTCAAGGTGCCGGAGAACAGTTCGTCGGCCTTGATCAGGCGGTTCTGGGCGTCCAGCCAAAGCGCCATGAAGACTTCGTGCTGGCGCGTGGCCAGTTTCAGGCGCAGCCAGTCGCGCACCTTGCCCGGAGCGGTAAAGGCGTCGCGGCTCGCCATTTCCTGGGTCAGCGCGCGCCGGGCCAGTTCGAAGCTGGCCTTCAGCTGCGCCGCCTTGGCCATGCCGATCCCGGAAACGCTGGCCAGTTCATCGAGCGAGGCCTCGGCCAGGGCGCCCAGGCGGCCGTCGAAGCGCTGCAGCAGGTCGCGTGCGAGGTCGACGGCGCTCTTGCCGCGCACGCCGACGCGCAGGTAGATGGCCAGCAGCTCGGCGTCGGACAGCGCCGCCGGCCCGTGCGCCAACAGCCGTTCGCGCGGGCGCTCGCCCTCGGGCCAGTCGGTGATCGCCATGCCATTTCCAGTAGAATGGGAAACGCTCATTCTAATGGGACGACAATGGAATTACAGGGAAAGCGCATCGTTCTCGGCGTCACCGGCGGCATCGCTGCATACAAGGCCGCCGAGCTGGTCCGCCTGCTGGGCAAGCAGGGCGCCGACGTGCAGGTGGCGATGACCGCGGCGGCGACGCATTTCGTGACGGCGACGACCTTCCAGGCGCTGTCCGGCAAACCGGTGTTCACCGACCAGTGGGATGCGCGGATGCCGAACGCGATGGCGCACATCGACCTGTCGCGACAGGCCGACCTGATTCTGGTCGCGCCGGCCTCCGCCGATTTCCTGGCGCGTGCCGCGCACGGCCTGGCCGACGACCTGCTGACGACCATGGTGCTGGCGCGCGACTGCCCCTTGCTGGTGGCGCCGGCGATGAACCGCCAGATGTGGGAGAGCCCGGCGACGCAGCGCAACGTGGCGCAGCTGCAGGCCGACGGCATCGGCATCCTCGGCCCGGCCAGCGGCGAGCAGGCCTGCGGCGAGGTCGGCGCCGGGCGCATGCTGGAACCGGAGGAGATCATCGAGGAGGTGATCGCCTTCTTCGCGCCCAAGCTGCTCGCCGGCAGGAAGGTGCTGATCACCGCCGGCCCGACCTTCGAGGCCATCGACGCGGTGCGCGGCATCACCAACCTGTCGTCCGGGCGCATGGGCTACGCCGTGGCGCGCGCGGCGCGGCAGGCCGGGGCAGCGGTGACGCTGGTTTCCGGGCCGGTCGGTTTTGGGCCGCTGCAGGGGGTCGACCGCATCGATGTGAGAAGCGCCCTCGACATGCATGCGGCGGTGATGGCGCGGGCGGCGCAAGCCGACATTTTCATTGCCGTCGCCGCCGTTGCCGATTACCGCGTCGCCAATGCCGCCGCGCACAAGCTCAAGAAGGATGCAGGCGGCGTGCCGCAGATCGAGCTTATCGAAAACCCCGACATCCTGGCCGAAGTGGCGGCGCTGAAGGACGGCCCGTTCTGCGTCGGCTTCGCCGCCGAGAGCTGCAACCTCGAGGAGTACGCACAGGCCAAGCGGCGCCGGAAGAACATCCCGCTGATCGCCGGCAACCTGATCCAGGACGGCTTCGGCGGCGAGGTCAACCGTCTCGTGCTGTGCGACGACAAGGGCACGCATCCGCTGACGCCGGCGCCGAAGTCGGTGCTGGCGCGCCAACTCGTCGAGCATGTCGCCCGCCTGACCGGAGCCGCGTGATGCACCGGATCGACGTCAGGATTCTCGATTCCCGCCTGCACGACAGTCCGCCGCACTACGCGACGCCGGGCGCCGCCGGGCTCGACCTGCGCGCCTGCCTCGACGCACCGCTGGAGATCGCGCCCGGCGAGACGATCTTGGTCCGCACCGGCATAGCCATCCACCTTGCCGACCCGGGGCTGGCGGCGATGATCCTGCCGCGCTCGGGACTCGGCCACAAGCACGGCATCGTGCTCGGCAACCTGGTCGGGCTGATCGACAGCGACTACCAGGGCGAGCTGATGGTGTCGGTATGGAATCGCGGACAGGAGACTTTCACGCTGAATCCGCTCGAGCGCATCGCCCAGCTCGTGGTCGTGCCGGTGCTGCAGGTCGGTTTCAACGTGGTCGAGGATTTCGACGCCAGCGCGCGCGGCGAGGGCGGTTTCGGCAGCACCGGCAAGCATTGAGGAGGATAATCATGCGGCAATCGATCATTGGCGGCGGGCTGCTGGCGCTCGCTACGCTGTCCCCGGCAGCCGACGCCGGGGCCGATGAGAAGCGGGCGGAGCAGATCGTTGCCGAGCGCTGTTCGTTGTGCCACGGGAAGGGGGGCGAGTCGGCGAGCGCCATCTATCCGCGCCTGGCCGGGCAGCACGCCGAGTACATCGCCCGCCAGCTCGCCGACTTCAAGAGCGGCAAGCGGGCCAGCGAAACGATGAAGCCGCAGGCGGAGAGTCTGACCCCGGATGACATGGCGGCGCTCGGCGCCTATTTCGCGACGCGCAAGGCCGGCGGGCGGCGCGCGCAGGATGGCGACCTGGCGGCGGTCGGCAAGTACGTCTTCGCCTACGGCAACCGCTATTCCGGCGTGCCGGCCTGCGCCTCCTGTCACGGGCCGCAGGGGCACGGAACGGCGCAGTTGCCGCGACTGGCCGGGCAGCATCCGCGCTACGTCGAGGACCAGCTCAAGCAGTTCAACAAGCGCGAGCGGACCAATGACAACGCCGTGATGCACGCCGTCGCATCGAAGTTGAGCGAACTGGAAACGCATGCCGTGGCCGAGTATGTCGCAACCCTCGACTAGCCCAACTTAGCGGATTCGC
>DDSO01000009.1 GCA_002343425.1 Brevundimonas sp. UBA2388 | reverse complement strand
AGGATAGTTAGCCCAATTGAACGGTTTGGCCTTACGGGCGGTTTCGTCGTAGATATTGGCGTAACGACAGGCCTGATTCGGATCGTCGTTCCAATAGCGAGACTGGGTCTGACCCGCGCGCGCGGCGTACTCCCACTCCGCCTCGGTCGGCAGCCGCGCGCCAACCCAGGCGGCGAAGGCGGCGGCGTCCTCGCCGGCGGCCAGTTCGGCGAGCCGGTCGGCGGCCGCGGCGTAGTCGGCGGCCTTCGCGTCGAAGCCGGCGCGGTCGCTCCAGATTTCAGGCCTGGCGTTGGTGCGCACGCCCGCCTCGGAGCCACTGCCGGCCGGGAAGGCGCCGGGGACGGCATGGGCCCAGCGCGACAGGGCGCGGGTCGGGAAGCGCTGGCTGGCGATCGGCTGGCCGGCGTCGATCGCCGCCTTGATGGAGCCCATGGCCACGCCCGACAGCATCATCGCCGCCTGCCGCGCCTCGACCGTGTCCGCCAGGGGCGAACGCGCGTCCCGGGCGCCGGCCGCGCCGCCGAGACACAGCAGGCCGATCACCGTGGCTGTCATGATCCGCTTCATCGTGTCTCTCCCCTTTTGAGGTGAGGCTCCGCCGGGGAAGGGCAGGTGTCAATGGAGGGGGGAGTGGCGAGTGGTTAGTGGCTAGTGGCTGGCCAGCACCGGTGTCGTGGCTCAGCCCGCGCCGCCCTTCCGCCGGCAGAGACGCTGTAATCACTAACCACTAGCCACTAACCACTTTCTCCGCTTACCTCCGCCCCACGAGGGAGAGGGAACCCCATATGACCGACACACCCGCGAGCGCGCCCGTGAGCGGCGTCAAACGGATCGAGCTGACGCTGCGCGCCCTGGTGCTGGGCTGTTTGCTGGCCGTCGTCTTCACCGCCGCCAACACCTATCTGGGTCTGAAGGTCGGGTTGACCTTCGCCTCGGCCATCCCTGCGGCGGTCATCTCCATGGCCATCCTGCGGATGTTCAAGGACTCGACCATCTGGGAGAATATGACCGTCCAGACCGTGGCCTCGGTCGGCGGGGCCATGAGCGCGATCATCTTCGTCCTGCCCGGACTGGTCATGGTCGGTTGGTGGCTGGAGTTCCCGTTCTGGGAGTCGGTGCTGATCTGCACCTTCGGCGGCGTGCTGGGCGTGACCTTCTCAATTCCCTTGCGCCGGGCGCTGGTGGTCCAGGGCGGCCTGCCCTACCCGGAAGGCCGCGCGGCGGCCGAGGTGCTGACCGTCGGATCGCGCGGGGCCGAACAGACCGAGAGCGCGGTGCGCGAGAACGCCTCGGGCCTGTGGGTCGTGATCACCGGGGCGGTGGTCTCGGCGGGCTATGCCCTGCTGGTCGCGGGCCGGGTGTTCGCGGCGGAAGCGACACGGTTCATCAAATTGCCGGCGACGCTGGGCGGCGGGGCCACGGGCATGGGCTTCAGCATGCAGTTCGCGCTGCTGGGCGCGGGCCATCTGATCGGTCTGGCCGTGGGCCTGGCCCAGCTGTTCGGCCTGCTGCTGGCCTGGGGGATCGCCGTGCCGATCCTGACCAGCCCCGAGACCATCGCCTGGATGACCGCCAACGGCATCCCCTCCATCGCCTCGACCATCGAGGCCGGCGCGCCGGCCGAGGAACTGGCCATGACGACCTGGAGCCGCGAGGTGCGGCTGATGGGCGCCGGCGTCATCGGCGTCGCGGCCATCTGGACCCTGATCAAACTGGCCGGGCCGCTGATCGGCGGACTGGCCTCGGCCCTGGCCGACAACCGCCGCCGTCAGGGTGGCGAGGTGCTGGACCGGACCGAGCAGGACATTCCGATCAATATCGTCGCCGGCCTGTCCGTCGCCTGTCTGATCGGGATCGGCGGGCTGCTGGCCTGGTTCGCCCAGGGCAATCCGACGCTGGCGGGCTCGACGGCCATGCTGGTCGGCGGCGGCCTGATCTACGTCGTCTTCATCGGCTTCGCCGTGGCCGCCATCTGCGGCTACATGGCCGGGCTGATCGGGTCATCCAACAGCCCGGTGTCGGGCGTGGGCATCCTGGCCATCGTCATCGCCTCGCTGCTGATGCTGGGCGTGCTGGCGGTGGCCGGCCTGCCCGCCGACCCTTCGGTGATCGCCTTTGCCCTGATCGTGACGGCGATCGTCTTCGCCGTCGCCGTGATCGCCAACGACAACCTTCAGGATCTGAAGACCGCCCAGCTGATCCACGCCTCGCCGTGGCGCCAGCAGACGGCCCTGATCGTGGGCGTCGGCGCGGGCGCCCTGGTCATTCCCCTGATCCTGAACCTGCTGAACCAGGCCTTCGGTTTCGAGGGCGGGCCGGCCGGGATCGCCGACGAGCCTCTGGCGGCGCCCCAGGCGACGCTGATCTCGGCCCTGGGGCGCGGCGTCATCGGCGGCGATCTGCGCTGGGATCTGATCGGTCTCGGCGCGGCGATCGGCGTGGTCATCATCATTCTGGACGCCGTGCTGAGCGGCGCGACCAAGGGCAGGATGAAGCTGCCGCCGCTGGCCGTGGGCATCGGCTTCTATCTGCCGGCCGCCGTGACCACCATGCTGGTGGTCGGGGCGGTGTGCGGCTGGCTGTATGACAAGGCGATCAAGACCACGCGGTTCGCCGACGTCGGTCGCCGGATGGGGGTCCTGCTGGCGTCGGGCCTGATCGTCGGCGAGAGCCTGTTCCTGGTCATGACGGCCGGGGTCATCGTCTCGACCGACAATGAGGCGCCCTTCGCCATGCTGCCCGAGGGTTCGACCTGGCCGGCCATGACGGCGGGGATCGCGGTCTTCGTGGTGCTGACGCTGATCCTGTACAGCTGGGTGCGGAGCCGGTCAGCGAAAGTCTGACGCCGCCCTCTCGTCGCCGCTTTCCTCGGCGATAGAACCGCCGTTACGCCGGTGCGTGTTCGTCACGCACTGGCGTTTCCGCGTGCGCCCCTGTATGAGGCGCGCGCTCCCCGCACCGTCGCCTGAACCCAGCCGCCGCCCCAGACTTTCGACCGGGCCGGCCGCCTTGCACGTCTGATAGTCAAATGAATCTGCGCAACGTCGCCATCATCGCCCACGTCGAC
>DDSO01000132.1 GCA_002343425.1 Brevundimonas sp. UBA2388 | reverse complement strand
CACCAGGGTGATGCCGACGGCCCCGAACATGCCCGACAGATAGTCGTTCACCCGCACCGTCATGGCCAGCATGTCGTCCAGTTCCTGGGTCGTGGCCCAGTTGAAGGCGGTGATGTGCTCNNNACCATCGGGTCGTTGAGCTCGTCCTTCTTCAGATAGAATTCGATGATCGAGCGGGGCAGGGGCGTGCCCTCGTCGATGCCGAGGCGCTGGCTCATCGAGCCGGCGACGATGTTGCGGCAGACGACCTCCAGCGGAATGATCTCGACCTCGCGGATCAGCTGCTCGCGCAGGTTCAGCCGTTTGATGAAGTGGTTGGTCACGCCGATGCCGTTCAGGCGCGACATGATGAACTCGCTGATGCGGTTGTTGATGACGCCCTTGCCTTCCAGCTGGGCCTTCTTCTCGCCGTTGAAAGCCGTGGCGTCGTCCTTGAAATACTGGATCAGGGTGCCGGGCTCGGGTCCCTCGTAGAGGATCTTGGCCTTGCCCTCGTAAATCTTCTTGCGTTTGACGTTCATCATGGTTGGTCCGGGCGGGGCACGACGGAAACGGCTATCGCGCGGCCAGAGGGTGATCTGGGCGGCTCAATCCGGAATCGGGCGGGCGGGAAAAAGTCGCGGGAACCCTTAGCGGATGCGGCGCCGCGACACAAACCGACGGCGTTGCCGCGAGGCCGGTCGCTGTGGTGTCGCAACCCGGCGAGTTCCGGTTGCGTTCGGCCATGGGGCGGCTATAGACCACCTCGACTGCGGCCATACTTTCGGTCGCCCAAACGGAGCCTAGCAACGCCCATGACGACCTTTGACGATCGGGAAAAGGGCTTCGAGTCCAAATACGCCCTCGATCAGGAACAGGAGTTCAAGGCGATCGCCCGGCGCAACAAGCTGCTGGGCCTTTGGGCCGCCGAGAAGATGGGCCTGAACGACGAGCGGGCCCAGGAATACGGCCGCGCCATCGTCAAGGCCGATTTCGAACAGCCGGGCGAGGAAGACGTCTACCGCAAGATCGCCCAGGATCTTGAAGGCGCGGGCCTGACCGTCTCCGAGGGCGAGATCCGTCGCAAGATGGATGAACTGTCCTCGGTGGCGCGCGAGCAGATTCGCAACGACGAATAGTCGGAGCGTTACCGCCGACGAAAAAGGGCCGCTCCAGCGATGGAGCGGCCCTTCTCGTATCCGGACCAGGCCGGATTTAGTTGGGCATCACGACCGTATCAATGGCGTGGATCACACCGTTCGAGGCCGCAACATCGGCCTGGACGACGCGCGAGACGCCGCCATTCTCGTCAGTCAGGGTGACCGAGCCATCGGCGCCGACACGGGCGGTCAGCACGCCGCCTTCGACCGTCGTCAGGGCGGCGCTGCCGCCGCCGGCCTGAATCTGCTGCGTCAGGGTCGCGGCATCCACCCGACCCGGGACCACGTGGTAGGTCAGGATCTTGGTCAGGTCAGCCTTGCCGGCCGGGGCCATCAGGCTATCACGCGTGGCGGCCGGGACCTTTTCGAAGGCGGCATTGGTCGGGGCGAAGACCGTGAACGGTCCGGCGCCGCCGAGTGTGCCGGCCAGATCGGCGGAGGTCACGGCGCTGACCAGGGTGCTAAAGTCCGGGTTGCCCTGGGCCACAGCGACAACGGTGCCGCTGGCGGCGGGGGCCGGGGCCGTCGCCGAAGTGTCGGCCGACATGGCGTCTGCCGGGGCGGCTTGCTCGGCATTGTTGCAGGCGGCGAGGCCCAGCAGGGCGGCGATCGATACGCCGGCAAGCGTGGCGGTGCGGGTGATCTTCATGGGTCTACTCTCCTGAGCGACCGCCCTGTCGGCGGTTCGCGGGGAGGTACTGCTCAGCGGTTCAAAGGATGCATCATCACCCGCAATCAGGGCGCGACACGTGACCGCACCCCTTCCACCGGCCGGAGAAATCTCGCCAGCACTGACCAGGCCGCCGCCTTCTCCGCCAGCGGCCGGGTGTAGGCGGGGCTGGAGGAGGGCAGGTCGATCAGGTCAATGCCTGCGCGAAGGCTCAGGCTGCGCTTCCCGATCCGCGCTGCGGTCGCTCCGTTGAAGGCGATGGCGCGCAGACACGGCAGGCTGCCAGTCAGCCGATTGAGATCGGCGGCCTCCGCATTGCGGATAGCGCCATCCAGACTGCCGGGTCGCTCAGCGCTGGCGATCACATCCCACAAACCCACACCCTCCGCCTTCAGTGCCTCCAGCCGGTCAGGATATGGCAGGGCCGTGAGGTCGACGCCGATCGCCCCGCCGACCAGCCGCCAGAAGCCATTCTGCGGATGACCATAGTACTGGCCCGCCCTCAACGAGGCGTCGCCGGGCAGGCTGCCGAGGATCAACAGGCGGCTGTTCGCGTCGACGACCGGGTCGAAGGCGCACTTGGGCGGCATTCAGGACGGCGTGATCATGTTGACGGTGAACTGGAATCGAATCCCTTCGGCCGGTCGACCGTCTTCCCAGGTGTAACGGTAGGCGCGGGCCGAACATTCGGCCGCATAGCGCTCTTCGCGTGTCAGCTCGGCTGACGGGAAAGTGCATGCCGTGGGGCGTCCCACCGAATTGACAGTGCATTCGATCGGAATGGCGCGACGACCCGGCGTGAGATTTCGCTGGCAGCGTCCAACCCCGCCAGAAGGGGGATCAAAGACCCGGGTGAGGATGCCCTGGCCAGTATCCACCCTGTCTTGCGGAGCGAGCAGAGCCATCAGGAAAGCCGCCGCGAAAAACATCTCAGCCTCCGAACACCCGCGCGAACACCGTATCGACGTGCTTCGTGTGGTAACCGATATCGAAGAGGTCTTCGAGTTGTTCCGCCGGCAGGGTCACCCGCGCGTCGGCCTTCAGGAAATCCAGGAACCGCCCCTCGCCGCGCCAGACCTTCATGGCGTTCTCCTGCACCGCGGCATAGGCGTCCTCGCGCGAAACGCCTGCCTGCGTCAGGGCCAGCATGACCCGCTGGGAATGGACCAGCCCGCCCAGCAGGTTGAGGTTTTTTTCCATATTGGCCGGATAGACGTTCAGCCGCTCGACCACGCCGGCCAGCCGGTGCAGGGCGAAATCGAGGTGGATGGTGGCGTCCGGACCGATGCCGCGCTCGACCGAGGAATGGCTGATGTCCCGCTCGTGCCAGAGGGCGACATTCTCCATCGCGGGCACCACGGCCGACCGCACCAGCCGGGCCAGACCGGTCAGGTTCTCGGTCAGGATCGGATTGCGCTTGTGCGGCATGGCCGACGAGCCCTTCTGGCCCTTGTCGAAGAACTCCTCGGCCTCCAGCACCTCGGTGCGCTGCAGGTGTCGTATCTCCGTCGCCAGACGCTCGATCGATGAAGCGACGATCCCGAGGGCGGCGAAGAAGGCGGCATGACGGTCGCGCGGGATGACCTGGGTCGAGACCGGCTCGACCTGCAGACCCATTCGGTCGGCCACATAGGCTTCCACCGCCGGATCGACGTTGGCGAAGGTCCCGACGGCGCCGGAGATGGCGCAGGTGGCGATCTCCTCCTTGGCGGTGAGCAGGCGGCGTTTCGCCCGCTGGAATTCTGCGTGATAGCCGGCCAGCTTGAGTCCGAAGGTGACCGGCTCGGCGTGGATGCCATGGCTGCGACCGACGCAGGGGGTCAGCCTGTGCTCCTTCGCCCGTGTTTCCAGCGCGGCCAGCACCCGGTCGACGCCCTCGATCAGCAGGTCGGAGGCGCGCGACAGCTGGACCGCGAAACAGGTGTCCAGCACATCCGACGACGTCATGCCCTGGTGCAGGAAGCGGGCTTCCTCGCCGACAATCTCGGATACATGGGTCAGGAAGGCGATCACGTCGTGTTTGGTGGTGCGTTCGATCTCGTCGATGCGGTCGGCGTCGAACACCACATCCTTGCCCTTGGCCCAGATCGCCTCGGCGGCTTCGGTCGGGATGACGCCCAGTTCGGCCATCTTGGTGGCGGCGTGCGCCTCGATCTCGAACCAGATCCGGTACCTGGTCTCCTGGGACCAGATGGCGACGGCGGCGGGGCGGGAATAGCGGCTGATCATGGGGGCGGGGTGTCAGGCGAGGGCGCGGTCGAGTCAAGCGCGGCTTGTGCCGGGGGCCTTCGAACTGATTGGCGGGATGCCCTGAAGCGCCTTATGCCTGAGCCCCACCCCTGAGGAGCGCGACCATGGAACTGATCATCGGCCCGAGGCTGTATTCGACCTGGTCCCTGCGCCCCTGGCTGGTGTTGAAGCGGTGCAAGGCCGACTTCACGGTGCGTGAGATCGACATCTATTCGCCGGCGGGTCAGGCCGAACTGGAACAGGTATCGCCGTCCCGCCTCGTGCCCCTGCTGAACGTCGAGGGCGTCACGGTCTGGGATTCCATGGCCATCTCGGTCTGGTGCGCCGAGCGTTATCCCGAGGTCCGGCTTTGGCCCGCCGATCCTCACGCTCGCTGGCTCGCCCGATCGGCGGCGTGTGAGATGCACGGCGGCTTCACGGCGCTGCGCAACGACTGCGGCATGGGGCCCGACCACACCATGGTCGGACCGGACCGCTCGCCGCCGCCCAAGGGCGAAGCGGTCGAACGTGATATCCGCCGCATCGTCAGCCTGTGGATGGAGATGCGCGGACGCTTCGGCTCCGGCGGGCCATATCTGTTCGGCGAATGGTCCGTGCCCGACGCCTTCTTCACTCCCGTCGCCACGCGGTTCCGGCATTACCAGATCGATCTAGCGGCCCATGGCGACGACGGCTCGGCTGCGGCCTATCGCGACGCGCTTCTGGCCCAACCGGACTTCCTCGAATGGTCGGCCGAGGCGCTGTCGGGTCGTTAACCGCCCCACGGAACCCGCTCTTAAGACAACGCCGGTATGTATGGGCCTTCAGGAGCGCAGAAGCGTTCGGGGGTCCGCCGATGTCCATGCCCGCAGAACAGCCCGGAGCACGCCGCCCCAGCCTGATGGTCTATGGCCTGATGATTGTGATCGCCTGCTGCCTGCCGGCCTTGCTGCTGGTCAATATCTAGTTGGCGCCGGCCGTCGGCGCCGAGGCCACCTCGAGCGGCTGGGCGAGCACGGGCGGCGGGGCGACATAGTCCAGAGACAGCGGAACCAACGTCGCGCCAGAGGCGACGGCGTCCAGGGTGTGCAACGGCCGCCCGTTCATGCGCTGGTAGATCCAGTAGGCCGCCACGACCTTTTCGACATACTCGCGGGCCTGGGGCACGTCGATCGTCTCGATCAGCAGCAGCGGATCGGCGTCAGGGCCCAGTTTGCGTACGGCGGCGACCATGGGGCCGGGCCCGGCATTGTAGGAGGCCGCGGCGCGAAGCAGATCGCCGTTGATCGCGGGCATGGCCAGCACCCGGTTTACATAGGCCTGCCCAAGACGGGCGTTTACGTTGGGCTGAAACAGCCGCTCCGGTTCGCTGACGAAGCCCCGGTCGCCCGACAGCTCGGCGGCGGTGGTCGGCATCACCTGCATCAGGCCGAAGGCGCCCGCCCCTGACCGGGCCCGCGCGTTGAAGCCGCTTTCCTTGCGGGCGATGGCGTAGACCAGCGAGCGTTCAATGGTGAAGCCGCCGTCGGGCTCGATGGCGGGCTGGGCGTAGTGGGTGGCGTCGATCCGGCGCACATCGTCGCCCGAACCGGTGACTCTCGGACCCAGAGCGCGGCCGAGGGCGGCCCAAAGCTGGCGGCCGCGGTCGGTGACGGCGGCGCGCAGGCCGGTCCGAAGCTCTTCGCGCGCATCGGACCGGCGTCCGATCTCGTAGAAGGCCACAGTGCGACGCGCGCGGGGCTCCGAGCGGATGAATTCTTCCAGTTCGTCGGCATCGACCCCGATCGGTTCCTCGGCCTGCCAGGAGACGCGTTGCACACCGCCGCCGCTCGCATAGGGGGTCGGCCCGAGATTTTCGATCGCCGGTTCCTCGCCCAGCTGCCGCAGGGCGATCTGGCCATAGAAGGTGGCGGGCCAGGTTCCGGCGCGACGCAACAAGGGCTGGACGCGGTCCTGCTGGCCGGACCTTCCCGCTGAACGCGCGGCCCAGAAGGCGGCGCCGGAGCGGACCCATCCGTCCTCGGTCGGATCGTCCAGAACGCGTTCAAAAGAGACCTTGGCGGCGGCGAATTCGCCGAGCCGGTACTGGGCCAGGCCGACCGTCCACCAGTCGCCGATCTGCTCGCCGATCGTAACGGCGCCGGTCAGGTCGTCGCGGTTCAGGGCGACCCGGGCGGCCTTCATCGGGTCCGCCTCGGTGTTTCCGCCCGCGGCCTCGATCCGGTTCCAGTAGCGTCCGCCGCCCATCCGGGACGGTTGTCGAGGTTCGGCCGCGCCGTCCGGGCGGCGGCGCATGGCCAAATTCCAGGCGCGTTCGGCGCTGGGGAGATCCGAATACTCCTCCAGCCAGGCCGCGAGCTCTTCAAAGGTGGCGGTATGGTCGGCGTGGAAAAGGCGCTCGAATTCCACCTGCCCCAGAAGGACGCGGTCCTGGGCCTGTCGCGCCGAGTTTCGAGCGGCCTCCAGGTCGCCGCGGCGAAGGGCGTCGAAGGCGGTCGTGTAGTTGAGACGGTCCGCGGCGCTCAGGGTCGAAAGGGGGCGACGTTCGCCCTCCTCGGCGTGCACGGCGCCGGCGAGGGCGCACAACACCAATGCCAACGTCGGCGCGAGAATCGCGCGGCGGAAACCAGATCGCACTTTGGGCGGCCCCCCTGAGAGCGGCGAGCGACCCGTCTCGACCCGGGTCAGTTCGCGCTGTTCGTTCGGTCGTCAGGCCAGAAAGGCGCCACTGCCTCGGCCCAGGTCAAGATTTCACCCCTTTTTGGGGCGGTTTTGAGTCTGAAGAGTGAACGAGCTTAACCGTCAGCCTCGATCCGCGCCGCCAGCGACAGCAGATCGGCCCAGACATCGCGCTTGGCGAGAGGCTGCCGCAGCAGGAAGGCCGGGTGGAGGGTCGGCAGGGCGGGCGCGGACACGGCACCCTCCGCCAGCCGCCATTCCCGCCACTGTCCGCGCATCCGCATGATGCCCTCGTCGGTCGCCAGCACCGACTTGGCCGACGCTGCACCCAGTAGCAGAACGGCTTTCGGCTTCAGCAGTGCGAAGGCGCGTTCCACGAAGGGGGCGCAGACCGCCTGTTCCGCGGCCGTCGGCGTGCGGTTGCCCGGCGGCCGCCAGAAGACGGTGTTGGTGATGAACACCCGGCCTTCCAGCCCGGCTTCGGCGAGCATCCGGTCCAGCAACTGGCCGGCCTTGCCGATGAAGGGCTGGCCGCGTGCGTCCTCTTCCGCGCCGGGCCCCTCGCCGATAATCAACACCTCGGCCTCGGGATTGCCGCGACAAAACACCGCCTGTTTCGCCCCCATGCCGCGCAGCGGGCAGCCTTCGAAGCTCGCAATGGCGAGGCCCAGGGCCTCCAGCGTGTCTGCGTCGGCCGCCAGCCGCCGCGCCTCGGACAGGGCGTCCCCGGCTGAGACGATCGGCGTCACCGAGGCTGTGGCCTTTGCTACCGCCTTTACGGCGGGCGGCGGAACGACATGCGTCCGGTCGACAGGCGCGTCTTCGAAACAGGCATCGACGCCCGCATCCCGCCAGAAGGCGAGCAGGCTTTCGGCGCTGGCGGTGTCGAGGTGCGGCGTTGTCATCGGGTGGATGCGCACAGGGATAGTCCTTGACCACCCTTGCGTCACCTTCGGATAAGCGGAAAACAGCAAGACCCCACCGACTGCGAGGACATCCCATGGCCGAGAACGCCATCGAAGGCGGCGCAACCAACGCCTGGCAGGAAGCCGTGATCGACAAGCTGCCGCCCGCCGAAGCCCTGGCCGGAGTCGAGCGCGAGGTCATGGAGTATGACGTCGTCATCGTCGGTGGCGGCCCTGCAGGCCTGTCAGCCGCCATCCGCCTGAAGCAGCGGGCGGAGAAGGACGGCAAGGAGATCACCGTTGCGGTGCTTGAGAAGTCGGCCGAGATCGGCGGCCACATCCTGTCGGGCGCCGTCATCGATCCGAAGGCGCTGAAGGAGCTGTTCCCGGACTGGAAGGCGCGCGGCGCGCCGTTGGAGACCCCGGTGACCGAGGATCGGTTCATGATCCTGGGGCCCATGGGGCAGGCCTCGTTGCCGATGCCGCTGCTGCCGCCGATCATGCACAATGACGGCTGCTACATCGCCTCGCTGGGCAATCTCGCCCGCTGGCTGGGCGAGCAGGCCGAGGCGCTGGGCGTCGAGGTCTATCCGGGCATGGCCGCCAGTCATGTGGTCTGGGACGAACCCTCCGGCCGGGTGAAGGGCGTTGTCGCTGGCGTCTTCGGCATCGACCGCCACGGCAAGCCGACCGACGACTTCCAGCCCGGCATCGAGCTGCACGGCAAATACGTCTTCATCGCCGAGGGCGTGCGCGGCTCGCTGGCCAAGACGATCATGGCCCGGCACAACCTGTGCGACGCCGCCGACCCGCAGAAATTCGGCATTGGCCTGAAAGAGCTGTGGCAGGTCCCGGCCGAACAGCATCGCCCCGGCCTGGCCCAGCACACCACCGGCTGGCCGCTGGACGAGTTCACCGGCGGCGGCAGCTTCATGTACCATTTCGGCGACCGCTACGTGGCCATCGGCTACGTCGTGCACCTGAACTACAAGAACCCGCATCTGTCCCCGTTCGACGAGTTCCAGCGCTTCAAGCATCACCCCGCGATCAGCGAGCATCTGGAGGGCGGGACGCGCATCTCCTATGGCGCGCGGGCGATCACCGAGGGCGGCTTCCAGTCGGTGCCGAAGCTCAGCTTCCCGGGCGGGGTCCTGATCGGCTGCTCGGCCGGTTTCGTGAACGTGCCGCGCATCAAGGGCAGCCACAACGCCATGAAGACCGGCATGCTGGCCGCGGACGCCGCCTATGACGCCGTCATGGCCGGTCGTTCAGGCGACCAGCTGGTCGACTACCAGACGGCCTATGAGAAGAGCTGGGTCTACAAGGAGCTGAAACAGGTCCGGAACGCCAAACCCTATCTGTCGAAATTCGGCACGACGCTCGGCGGGGCGCTGGGCCTGTTCGATATGTGGTTCTCGTCGCTGTTCCGCGTGAACCTGCCGTGGACGCTGAAGCACGGAAAGACCGACGCCGCCTCGACCCAGAAGGCCGCGCAGCACAAGGCGATCGCCTATCCGAAACCAGACGGGAAGCTGTCGTTCGACAAACTGTCGTCGGTCTTCATCTCCAACACCAACCATGCCGAGGAACAGCCCGCGCACCTGAAGCTGCTGGACCCGTCGATCCCGATCCGGGTCAATCTGCCCGAATACGGCGAGCCGGCGCGTCTCTACTGCCCCGCAGGCGTCTACGAAGTCCTGTACGACGCGGACGGCAAGTCCAATCCGCGCTTCCAGATCAACGCCCAGAACTGCGTCCACTGCAAAACCTGCGACATCAAGGATCCGTCGCAGAACATCGTCTGGACCACGCCCGAGGGCGGCGGCGGGCCGAACTATCCGAACATGTAGGTCAGGGCCGCGCCGCCAGCGTCCGTTCGAAGAAGCTCACGATCGCGGTCGTTGAGCGGATCCGGTTTGGCAGCTTCCGCCACCCGTGACCCTCGTCCGGGAACAGCACATATTCGACCGGCACATCGCGCGCCCGCAGGCTGTTGACGATCTGCTCCGCCTCGACCACCGGCACATTGGTGTCATTCGCGCCGTGCAGGATGATCAGGGGCGTCGTCACGATGTCGATCTTGTGGATCGGCGAAAGGGCGCGAAGCATGTCTGCCTCGGTGACGGGATTGCCGTATTCGACGGTCGAGATCGCCGCCATCCACGGCTCGGTCTGGGCGAAGAAGGTCTCGAAATTGACCACGCCGAACAGATTGGCGCCGCCGGCGAACATGTCGGGATATTCGGTGACCCCGGCCATCACCATGTATCCGCCGTAGGACCCCCCCATGATCCCCAGCCGCGCCGGGTCGGCGATCCCGGCGGCGACCAGATGATCGGTGGTGGCCTTGATGTCGCGCACGCCGTCGACGCGCAGGGGGCCGTTGTCGAGATTGACGAACCGTTTGCCGAAGCCGGACGAGCCGCGGACATTGGGCGCGAAGACGGTGATGCCGCGCGCCACCAGCGCCTGGGTCACATCGCTCATCGACGGCCGGGACTGGCCCTCCGGCCCGCCATGATAGTTGGCCACCACTGGCCCGGGACCGGTCGCCCCGACCGGGCGGTACAGCCAGCCAGACAGTTCCTCCCCGTCATGGGCCCGATAGGTGACCAGGGTCGGCCGCACCAGCGTGGCCAGGTCCACGCCGTCATGGGCGCTGCGGGTCAACTGGGCCAGCGTACCCGATCCGATGTCCAGCCGGTGGATGTCGCCCGGTCGGTTCGCGCCAGAGCCCGACAGCGCCAGCGTCTCGCCGTCCCGCGACAGGACGCTACCCGAGACGATGTCCATCGGCAGGGCGGGGCCGGGCGTGACCACGCCGGTCGCCGTGTCCAGCCAGGACAGTTCGCTACGGCCCGAAGCGTTCCAGAACAGGGCCGCGCGCCGTCCGTCATGCGACAGGCTTGCTGACTCGGCCTCGGCGTCCGCCCGCTCGGCGATGATCCGGATCGGACCCGGCGTTCCGTCGGCCGTCAGATCGATTACCCCGAAGGCCTGCCGGTCCCGCCCGCCGTTTGACATGACATGGATGCGCCGCCCGTCCGGGGAAAACTCGCCCCAGCCGAAGGTTGCGGTCTCCGTATGGGGCGTCAGCAGGGTTTCGGTCCCGGACGCCAGATCGACGAGGTACAGGTTGTTGTCGCCGCGGCTGACCAGCCGGGTGATGACCGCATGGCGACCGTCGGGGCTCAGGTCCAACAGTCGGCTGACGCCGGCGCCGTCGCTGACCGGGGTCGCCACGCCCGTGGCGACATCGATCAGCACCGGCTCGAACCGGGCCGGATCGCGCGCGTTCGAGGCCGCCATCAGCCTGCGTCCGTCGTCGGTCCAGCCCGTCAGCGCATTGTTCTCGCGCCCCCCGGCGGTCAGGCGGCGCGCGCCGGAGCCGTCGGGATGGCTGACATAAATCTGGACGTTCAGACCGCCGCCGGGCGCGACGTCCCAGGCGATCTGATCCCCGGCCGGCGACCATTCGACCGACTGAACCGGGTCGTTCAGGTGGGTGATCTGGCGGGCATCGCTGCCATCCGCGGCCATGGTCCAGACCTGGGGGATGCCGCTGGCGGAGGAGATGAAGGCGATCCGCGCGCCGTCGGGCGAGAAACTGGGTCCGCCCGCGAACCGGATGCTGGCGATGGCTTCGACGGTACGCGCCACGTCCGGATCCGCCGTGGACTGCGCCATCGCCGGCGATCCTCCGGTCAGAATGGCGGCAAGAACGACCGAGGCCAGAATGCGCATATCTTTTCCCCCTGATCCTTCGACGCTCCCATGCAGGGTCATTCGGGGCAAGGGTTCGTCGCATCTCCGCGGCGACCCTGCGAATCTGCGACTCGCCCAATTCTTCTTGGGTTGGGCGAGAGGCCTTGTCGCCGCCTCATAAAGCGGGAAGGTTCGCGGTCATGCGCCTTTCCCGACTGTCCCTGCTCCTGACCGCCTGCGCCCTGGCCGCGCTAGCCGTCCCCGCCGCGGCGCAGGACACGCCGATTGTCGTACCGCCGCCGCGCGCCCTTCCGCCCCCTGCAGCCCCGGCGATGATCATCGGGAATGAGGCGGTTGCACCGGCTGCGCCGGTTACGGTCGTCGCCATTCCGGCCGAGTGGTCGCCGATTCCGACCGACGAGATGGGCCGCACCGCCTATGGCCTGTATCTGTCCGGCCGTCTGGCCGCCTTCCGGGGCGACAACGTCCTGGGCGCTGACCTTCTGGCCCAGAGCCAGGCCCTGACGCCGGAGCAACCGGTCGTTGGCGAGGAAGCCTTTCGAACCGGCCTGTTCGCCGGCGATCTGGAGACCCTCGCGGAGCTGGCGCCCTCGATTCAGGACATGCCCCTGCTGGCCGAGGCCGGGCGGCTGGTTGTGATCGTCGACGCCCTGAACGACGGCGACGCGGCGGCGGGGCTCGTCGCCTTGCGGTCCCAGCCCCTGACCGAACCATTCGAAACCATCGGCCAGTACATCCTGCCAACTCTCGCGGCTTCGGCGGGCGACTGGGATCTCGCCCTGGCATCGGTCGACGCGCCGCTGACCGACATCGACGGTCTGGTGCTGCGCCATCAGCGCGTCCGGTTGCTGGAAAGCCGTCGCCGCCATGCCGAGGCCGAGGCCGAATACCGGGTGATTACGGCCTCCCCGCTGGGGTCCCAGCTGTTCATGGTCGACTTCGGCCGGTTCCTTGAGCGCCGCGGACGGCGTGACGAGGCGCTCGCCCTCTATGAATCCTCTCTGACCGGCCCGTCCCCGGACCCGGAAGCCCTGGTCGGCCGCCGACGGGTGCTGGACCGGGCCGCCGCGCCTCCGATCCCGACGATCCGCGAGAACGCCGCCTTCGCCATCAAACTGGCCGCGATCCAGGCCGCCGAGCGCCGCGAACGGGACGTTTCGACCATCTTCCTGCGTCTCGCCGACAGCCTGGGCCGGGATGACGAGGTCGCCCTTCGTCTGGGTCTGGGTCTGGTGTCCCTTGGCCACGAGGAATCCGCCCGTCGGGCTTTCGGGCGTGTGACCACCGACAATCCGATCCTGTACGCCGGGGCCCAGTACGGTCTGGGGCTGAGCTTCCAGCGGGATGAAATGGAGGAGCAGGCGCTGGCGGCATTCCGCCTTGCCGACGCCTCGGCTCCCGGCCAGATCGAAGTGATTTTCCGGCTGAGCCAGCAGCTGATCGCCATGGACCGGGACGAGGAAGCCCTGGCCGTGTTGAACCGGCCCTCGGTCAATGTCGCGGGACAGCCGCCGGAGCTCCGGCTCCTGCGCGGCGCCACGCTGCAGGAGCTCGGGCGGCTGGATGAGGCCGAGAATGAGCTGTGGGCGGCGCTGACGGCGGCGCCGAACGACCCCACCATCCTCAATACGCTCGGCTATATGTGGGTGGATACCGGCAGGCGCGTCGATCAGGGTGCCGAGATGCTGGCCCGCGCCCACGCCGCTGAACCGACGAATGGCAACATCCAGGACTCGCTCGGCTGGGCCCAGTTCCGGCAGGGGCAGTACGACATCGCTGTCGAAACCCTGGAGGGCGCCGTCAGCAAGGAGCCCGCCAATGCCGAGATCAACGACCACCTCGGCGACGCCTATTGGCAGGTCGGCCGGACGCGCGAGGCGCAGTGGCAGTGGAACCGGGTCCTGACGCTGGACCCCGACGCCGAACGTCGCGCCGAAGTCGAGCAGAAGCTGGCCAAGGGTCTGTCGATCGCGCCGCCGGTGGCCGCCGGCCAGTTCTGACCCATGGCCGCGCTCGCCCGGCTCGCGCCCGCCAAGGTCAATCTGTTCCTGCACGTCGGGCCGCTTGAGGCGGACGGCTACCACCCGCTGGCCAGTCTGGTCGCCTTCGCCGATGTCGGTGACGTGCTGACGATCGATCCGGCGGATCGCCTTTCGCTGGCGGTCACCGGGCCTTTCGCCGGTGCGCTGGAAGGCGAGGACGACAATCTGGTCCTGCGGGCGGTCCGCGCGCTGGGTGTGGGGGCGGGGATCGCCGAGCCGGGACTGCGGATCACCCTCGACAAGCAGTTGCCGGTGGCCGCGGGGCTGGGCGGCGGCTCGTCCGACGCCGGAGCGGCGTTGAAGCTGGTCCGCGACACGCTGGAGCTGCCATTCGACGACGAGGCCCTCGCGGAGATAGCCGCCTCTATCGGCGCCGACGGCCCCATGTGCCTGCATGCCCGCGCGGCCTGGGCCAGAGGGCGAGGGGACGTCCTGACCTTTGAGCCTGCCCTGCCGCCGCTCCCCGCCCTGCTGGTCAATCCGGGCGTCCCGTCATCGACCGGAGCCGTCTATCGGGCTTTCGACGCCGGCGCGCCCGGTCTGGCCGACACGCCGCCGCCGCCATTGGACTGGGCGGCGCCGGCGGTCGAGGCCTGGCTGCAGATGCAACACAACGACCTGCAGGCCCCGGCGGTCGCTCTGGCCCCGGCCATCGGCGACGCCCTCGCGGCGACGGAGGCGCTGCCCGGCGCGCGCCTGACCCGGATGTCGGGGTCGGGCGCCACGGTCTTCGCCCTGTTCGACACCAGCGCCGCCGCCGAGGCCGCCGGACAGACCCTGTCAGCCCTGCACCCCGATTGGTGGGTCCGGCCGACCGTCCTGCGATAGGGCCCGTGCGGGGCTTTAACCGTCGGCAAACCCGTGTCTGGCAGAGTGGCAATATGGAAACGCTCTCGCCCGCCCAGATCGCCGCGTTTGAAGCCGTGCTGAACAAGGTCCCGGTCGAGGATCGCGCCCGGCTTCACGCTCTCAAGGACGCCGCCGCCGCCGCCGCCGCCGGCTCCGCCCCGCACTGGGATTTCGACCAGCCGGGCCACCGGGCGGAGGAGCATCTGGCCGAGGCCTTCGGCGCCGGCCTGACCGACGACCATCGCCGGGCTCTTGTCGCCCTGTGGGCGCTGGAGATGCCGGCCCGGGTTCCGGCCGCTGATATGCCCGCCGCGGTGCACGAGCTGTATCCGGAATGGATCCAGCGGCTCGCCGACTTCCTGACCGCCGCCGCCGATCCCTATGACCGCGACTTCTGGGCCAAGGATGTGCGCATCTCGCTGGTCCTCAGCGTGCCCGGCGCCCGCACCCAGATGATCGACCTGTCCTCGCCCATGGGGCCGGGGCAGGTGCTGCGCCACGCCCGCGAGGGCTGGGGCTGGTCGGTGATCCCGGCCTATGCCGCCGCCCAGGCCTGGAAGCCGTGGCTGGAGGTCCATACCGAGAGCCGCGAACTGTCCGACTTCAACGAGGCCGGCTGGGACCGCGCCTGGGCGACGGCCGCCGAGATCTGCAAGCGTCGGCCGGAGATGGCCGGCATGCTGGGCTCGAGCTGGTTCTATGATCCGCCGCTGGAGCAGATCAGTCCCCGCCTCGCCTATCTGCGGCTCAACCTGCTGAAGCACGGCGCCTTCATGGTGCATCAGGGGCCGGGCGAGATTCACACCCAGCGCGCCGCCACCTCCTCGCCGACCCGCGCCGCCCTGATCGAGGCCGGCGAATACACGGCCCGTTCGTGGATCGTGGCCTTCCCGCGCGCCGCCCTGATCAAATGGGCGGATGCGCGCAAGGCGGCGATGCAGTCGGAGACCGCCCGCGCCGCCTGACCCGCGACCGATTTTGACGCAGGGCCGTGCGAGGCTCCGCGCCATGCAAACGACCGGTCCGCACTATGCGCACTATGCGCACGGTGTTTTTGGTGTGCGGAGCGGTCCTTCAGGCTTTCGTGCGCATTGCGGCCCAGGCGACGCCCACCGGCGCGATCTCCAGTCCGACCGTTTTCGCCGCCCTCAGCACCCGGTCCAGATCGGCGGGGGTGCAGCCATAGTCCGTGGGGCGATCCGAGACGTCGTGTCCGTAGGCGGTCAGCCAGCCTTTCGACGCGGCCGCTTCGGCCATCAGGGCTTCGAGGTCGTAGCCGGGGAGGCGGCGGCTTTCGAGGCCGATGCTCTTGATCAGGGCCCGGTCCTCGCGGCCGGCGTTGACGCCGTCGCGGACGCCGCGGGCCATGGCGAAGCGCGTGCGCACCACCCGCTTGGCCGACACCGTCGCGTCCCCGAAGGGCCAGGCGAAGGTGGTCATGCGGTGGCCGTCCAGCCGCTCGGCCACCCAGGCGGCGTTGGCGTCGAGGCTGAGGCGGAGGGCTTCGGCGTCCATACGCAGGGCGCTGGTGTGGCCGAAGGTGTGGCAGCCGACCTCGTGGCCGGCGGCGTGCAGGGCCTGCAGGTGCGGAACCTGGAACTGGTCGCGGTCCATGTTGACGCCGTCGGCGAGGCCGCCGCAGACATAGTAGGTGGCTTTCACGCCGTGGTCGGCGAGGATCGGCCCGGCCTCGGTCCAGGCGCTGGCGGGGAAGTCGTCGAAGCTCAGCGAGAAGACCCCGCGCGCCGGCGCGATCTCCACCGCCTCGATGTCGAGATAGCGCGCGGCCCGCCGGCGCATCTGGTCGATCTGCTTCATGGCGGTGGTCATAGCGCGGGGGCGCTTAAGGAAGGGTTTGGCGGGGCTTCGCCTTGCCGCCAAAGGGCCGCCCGTCTAGGGTCCGCGGCCTTCTTTCCCGGACGAAAAAGCTGCCCGTGACGACCGAACCGCTCGCCTTCCAGGACCTGATCCTGACGCTCCACAAATACTGGGGCGATCAGGGCTGCGCCATTCTGCAGCCCTATGACATCGAGGTCGGGGCGGGGACGCTGCATCCGGCGACGGTGCTGCGGGCGCTGGGGCCGCGCCCGTGGAAGGCGGCCTATGTGCAGCCGTCGCGGCGGCCGGGCGACGGCCGCTATGGCGAAAATCCCAATAGATTACAGCACTATTACCAGTATCAGGTGATCCTGAAGCCGAACCCCGAGAACCTGCAGGCCCTCTATCTGGGTTCGCTGGCGGCGATCGGGATCGATCCGAAACTGCACGACATCCGCTTCGTCGAGGACGACTGGGAGAACCCCACGGTCGGGGCCTGGGGGCTGGGCTGGGAGGTCTGGTGCGACGGGATGGAGGTGACCCAGTTCACCTATTTCCAGGGCGTCGGCGGGATCGAGGTCGATGTGGTCTCGGGCGAGCTGACCTACGGGCTGGAGCGTCTGGCGATGTACGTGCAGGGCGTCGACAACGTCTACGACCTGAAGTTCACGAAAGAGGGGCTGACCTATGGCGAGGTCTTCCTAGAGAACGAGCGCCAGCAGTCGGAGGCCAATTTCCACGGCTATGACGTCGATGGACTGAAACGCCGGTTCGAGGACATGGTCGGCGAGGTCGGGCGGTTGCTGGCCATGAAGGGCCCGCAGGATCAGGCGCTGGTTCTGCCGGCCTATGATCAGGTGCTGAAGGCCAGCCATCTGTTCAACCTGATGGACGCGCGCGGGGCGATCGCGGTGGCGGAACGGCAGAGTTACATCGGGCGGATACGGGACCTCTGCAAGGCTTGCGCGACCGAATGGGTCGAGCAGGAAAGGGGGCGCGTCTGATGGCCCAGCTTCTTCTCGAACTGTTCTCCGAAGAGATCCCGGCCCGCATGCAGGGCGGGGCGGCGCGTGACCTTGAGCGGATGGCGGCGGAGCGGCTGAAGGCCGCGGGGCTGACGTATGAGGCGCTGACGACTTTCGCGGGGCCGCGGCGGCTGACGCTGGTGGTCGAGGGCCTGCCGGCGGCGACGCCGGACCGCGAGGAAGAGGTCAAGGGCCCGCGGGCCAATGCGCCGGAGCAGGCGCTGGAGGGCTTCCTGAGGAAGACCGGCCTGACGAAGGACCAACTGGTCGAGCGCGATGGGGTGTTCTTCGCCGTGCTCAGCAGCAAGGGCCAGGCGACGGCCGCCCTGATCCCGGAGATGGTCGACCAGATCGTGCGGGGTTTCCCCTGGCCCAAGTCGATGCGCTGGGGTTCGGGCACGCTGCGCTGGGTGCGGCCGCTGAAGCGGATCGTGGCCCTGTTCGACGGCCATGTCGTGCCGTTCGAGATCGACGGCATCGTTTCGGGCGCGCTGACCGAGGGGCACCGCTTCCTCGGCTGCGGCCGGCCGTTCGCGGTCAAGGATTTCGCCGACTATCGCGCCAAGCTGGAAAGCGATTTCGTCCTGCTGGACGCGGCCGACCGGCGGCTGAAGATCCTCGAGGCGGCGCAGAAGGTCTGCGCCGACCGCGGGCTGGCTCTCGTCGATGACGACGGTCTGCTGGACGAGGTGGCGGGGCTGGCCGAATGGCCGACGCCCATTCTCGGCGACATGGACCCGGCCTTCCTCAGCCTGCCGCCCGAGGTGGTCCGGCTGTCGATGAAGGTGCACCAGAAATATTTCGCGGTGCGCGATCCGGCGAAACACGGGCTGGCGCCGCATTTCGTGGTGGTGGCCAATGTCGAGGCGACCGACGGCGGCAAGGCGCTGGCCGCCGGCAACAGCCGCGTGCTGTCGGCCCGTCTGGATGACGCCCGCTTCTTCTGGGACGAGGACCTGAAGACCGGCTTCGACGTCTGGGCGAAGAAGCTGGAGGGGGTGACCTTCCATGCGAAGCTGGGGACGCTGGCCGAGCGGGTCGAGCGGATCGCGGCGTTGGCGCGCGAGATCGCGCCGCTGGTGGGGGCTGATCCGGATCAGGCGGAGGCCGCCGCGAAGCTGGCCAAGGCTGACTTGTCGGCCGCCATGGTCGGGGAGTTCCCCGAACTGCAGGGGGTCATGGGCGGCTATTACGCCCGCGCCGCCGGCTATCCGGACGCCGTCGCCGATGCTGTGCGGGACCACTACAAGCCGCAGGGTCCGGCGGACTCCGTGCCGACCGCGCCGCTGACGGTGGCGGTGGCGCTGGCCGACAAGCTGGATACGCTGGTCGGGTTCTTCGCGATTGATGAGAAGCCGACGGGGTCGAAGGATCCGTTTGCTCTGCGGCGGGCGGCGTTGGGGGTCCTCCGCACACTGTTCGCGACCAATGCGCGGATCGCGCTTATGCCATTGCTTACAAAGGCTTCGACGCGGGCCTTCGGCGAATCCGATCCGCAGGATGTCGCGAGCGAACTGACATTCTTCCTGGCGGAAAGACTGAAGGTCTTGTTCCGGGATGAAGGCAAGCGACACGACGTTGCGGCTGCGGTCTTGGCGTACGGCGGCGATGACTACGTCAAACTCCGTTCGCTGATCGAGGCGCTGGACGGCTTCCTGGCCACCGACGACGGGGCCAATCTGCTGGCCGGGTACAAGCGGGCGTCCAACATCCTCAAGGCCGAGGAGAAGAAGGGCGCCGTGCCGACCGGGATGGTGCAGACCGGCCTGCCGGGACAGCCGGAGCAGGAAAGCGCCCTGGCCTTCGCCGCCGCCGCCGCCGCGACCGCCGTGGACGCCGCGCTGGAGACCGAAGACTTCGCCGCCGCCATGACCGCGCTTTCGCGGCTGCGGGCGCCGGTGGACGCCTTCTTCGAC
>DDSO01000011.1 GCA_002343425.1 Brevundimonas sp. UBA2388 | reverse complement strand
CGACGCCGCCCACGAGCTGCGCACGCCGCTGACCGCCGTGCGCCTGCAAGCCGGGCTGGCGCGATCCGCCGCCGACGCCGGAACCCGCGTCGAGGCGATCCGCGATCTGGGCGCGGGCCTGGAGCGGGCCACCCATCTGGTCGAGCAACTGCTGGCCATGGCCCGGCTGGACGCCAATCCCGCCGCCGGCCGGATCGAGCCGGTCGATTTGCTCGCGCTCGCCAAAACCGCGATCGGGGAACAGGCCGCCATCGCCGACGCCAGAAATCTCGATCTGGGACTGCTGCCGAGCGATTCCGTCACCGTTTCCGGCGATCCCGCCGAACTGCGCGCCCTGCTCGACAATCTGGTGGACAACGCCCTGCGCTATACCCCCGGCGGCGGCCGGGTCGATGTCGGTGTCCACCGCGCCGGAACCGAGGCGGTGCTCGCGGTCCGCGATACCGGCCCCGGCATCTCCCCGGCCGAGCGCGAGCGGGTGTTCGACCGCTTCTATCGCGGCGCCGACGCCCGAGCGCCGGGCAGCGGGCTGGGCCTGGCCATCGTCAAGCGCATCGCCGACCGCCACGGCGCGCGGCTCCGGCTGAACTCGCCCGAGGACGGTCCGGGCTTGCGGATTGCGGTACACTTCCCTCTTTCCTGAGCGCGACCCCGGCGAGCGCCACCCCGTGGACAACAACGATTCCATCATCTTTCGCAGCGGCCTGATCATGGGCGGCATCGTGCTGCTGGCGCTGCTGAGCATGACCAGCTCGGTGTTCATCGCCGAATCCACCAAAGGCGACGCCACCGCGATCAACTTGGCCGGCTCGCTGCGGATGCAGTCCTATCGCATCGCCACCCGCTTGCAGCGGACCGGTCCAGACAGCGCCGAACACCTCGCGGACGTGGCCCGGGAAATCGGCGATTTCGAGCGCCGCCTGGACCACCTGTGGCGGACGGGCGCGATCTCGGCGGCGGCAGGCGACCCGCGCAACCGGACGCTCAGGACGATTCAGGCGCTCTGGCGCACCACCGTGCAACCGACCTTGACCAGCCTGGCGACCGGCGATTCCCTTTCGGCGGTTTATCTCGGCCAAGTGGACGACTTCGTCGCCCAGTTGGACGCCTTCGTCAAGCTGCTGGAGCAAGACACCGAGGCGAAAATCCTGCTGTTGCGGCTGGCGCAGGGCATCGCCCTGTTCCTGACCCTGGTGCTGATTTTCGCCGCGATGTACCAGTTGCACACGACCGTGGTGACGCCGCTGCAAGATCTGGTGGAGCTGGCGCGCAAGGCCGGACGGGGCGACCTGTCGGTGCGGGCCGGCCACACCGGCGCCGACGAGCTGGGCGTGCTGGGGCAAGCCTTCAACCGGATGGCGGCCGATCTGTCGGCGCTGTACGCCGATCTGGAAGCGCGGGTCGAACGGCAAACCCGGGCGCTGCGGCTCAGCAACCGCTCGCTGGAACTCCTGTACTACACCGCCCGCACCCTCGGCGAAGCGGCTCCGGCCGAGGCCACTTATCGGGCGCTGATGGCGGAAATCGAAAAGCTGACCGGGATGGGCTCGGTCACGCTGTGCCTGCTCCATCCCGACACCCATCAAGCCACGCAAGTCTTCTCGGCCCGACCGCGCCCGACGGCGGCGCCGTCTTTTTGCAGCCGCCCGAACTGCGACCTCTGCCTAGGCGACGGCACCACCCATGCCCTGGACGCCGGCGACGAGGTTTTCTCGATTCCGGTCAAAGACCGGGAACAGCAATTCGGGGTGCTGATGGTCCGCGACCCCGGCCTGGATTCGGTCGCCGCCTGGCAACTGCCGCTGCTGGAAGCGGTGGCCCGCCACATCGCCGTCGCCTTGCGCGCCGCCGAGCAGAGCGAGCATCGCCGCCGGCTGGAGCTGCTGGAAGAGCGCAACGCCATCGCCAGAGACTTGCACGACTCGCTCGCCCAAGCGCTGTCCTACCTCAAGATCCAGGTCAGCCGCCTGCACGCCGTGCTGGATGGCGCGGACCCCCTCTCCGAGGCGCGCAGCATCGTCGCCGAGCTGCGTGAAGGGCTGAACGACGCCTATCGCCACTTGCGGGAGCTGATCGGCGCGTTCCGCCTGAAAATGGACCATCTCCGGCTGGAGGACAGCCTGGCCGAGATCGCGCGGGAATTCGCCCGGCGCGGCCAGTTGCCGGTCGATCTGGACTGCGCCGGCTGGCCGTTCGCCCTCGGCCCCAACGAGCAGATTCACGTCGTGCAGATCGTCCGCGAAGCTTTGCAAAACGCCGTGAAACACGCTCGGGCCAGCCGTATCGCCGTCCGTTTGCGGCGCTCGGGCGACGACGCCGTCATCGACGTCGACGACGACGGCATCGGCTTGCCGGCCGATCCCGAGCGCGCCGACCATTTCGGCCTCAACATCATGCGCGAACGCGCCCGCCATCTGGGCGGCGCCCTGACCTTGCGCGCCTCCCCGGAGGGCGGTCTGCGGGTGGAGCTGCAGTTCGTGCCGGCGACCGGGCGAAAGCCGGCGGCCGAACTCGGGCCGGAGACCCGCTATGCTTGAAGACGCCCAGACCATCCTGGTCATCGACGATCACCCGCTGATGCGCAAGGGCATTTCGCAGCTCATCGCCCTGGAGCGCTCGCTGCGGGTGGTCGGCGAGGCCGGCGACGGCCAGCGCGGGTTGGAGCTGGCCCGCCGATTGCGCCCGGACTTGATTTTGCTGGATCTCAACATGCGCGGCATGAGCGGCCTGGAGTTGCTCGGCCTGCTCAAAGCCGAAGAGCACGACACGCGGGTGATCGTCCTGACCGTCTCCGATCACGAGGACGACGTGGTGGCGGCGCTGCGGGCCGGGGCCGACGGCTATCTGCTCAAGGACATGGAGCCGGAGGACGTGTTGAACGGCTTGCGGGCGGCGGCGCAAGGCCGCATGGCGCTCGGCGAGCGGGTGGCGGAGATTCTGGCCGACGCACTGCGCCACGAGATCCAGCCCAGACCGGCGGACGGCGCCAAGCTGACCGAGCGAGAGCGGGAGATTCTGGCGCGCATCGCTGCCGGCCACAGCAACAAGCTGATCGCCCGCGAGCTGAAAATCACCGAGGGCACGGTGAAAGTTCACGTCAAGCACCTGCTGCGCAAGCTCGACCTGGGCTCGCGGGTCGAGGCGGCCGTCTGGGCGGTCAAAAAAGGCTTTCGCCCCTGAGCGAGCCTCCTCCCCGCTCCGGTTTTCCCGCCGCTCGCGCCGGTCTATCCGCGCCGGGTTGTGGAGTATAGTTAGGCCGGCATAAGACAAACCACGAGAAACCCACATGCCGTTCGTCGACAAATTCAAAGAAGCGGTCATCGGCAAACCGCACGACCCGCTCGATCCGGACGCCCGCCGCAACCTCGCCCTGGTCGCCTTTATCGCCTGGATCGGGCTCGGCGCCGACGGCCTGTCCTCCGCCTGCTACGGGCCGGAAATGGCGTTCGTGGCCCTGGGCCAGTACACCCATTTCGGCCTCTATCTGGCCGCCGCCACCTCGCTGACCGTGTTCGTGATCGCCCTGGCCTACAACCAGGTGATCGAGCTGTTTCCGAGCGGCGGCGGCGGCTACAAGGCCGCGACCCAGTTGCTGGGGCCGCGCGCCGGCCTGGTGTCCGGCTCGGCGCTGCTGGTTGACTACGTGCTGACCATCACCATCTCGGTCGCCGCCGGCGTGGACGCCCTGTTCAGCCTGCTGCCACCCGGCGCCCAGGCCTACAAGCTCGGCAGCCAGGCGCTCCTGATCGTCGCCCTGATCGCGCTCAACCTGCGGGGCATGAAGGAATCGTTCAGGGTGTTGCTGCCGATCTTTCTCGGTTTCTTCCTCACCCACGCCTTTCTGATCGTCTACGGCATCGTCGCGCATTCGGACGGACTGCCCCACTTGGTTCCGGACACCATCGCCGAAACCGAGCAGTTGACCCAGCAAATGGGTTGGATTTTCGCCGTTTCGCTGTTTCTGCGCGCCTACTCGCTCGGCGGCGGCACTTACACCGGCCTGGAAGCGGTCTCCAACAACGTCAACATGCTGAGCGAGCCGAGAGTCAAAACCGGCCGGTACACCATGCTGTACATGGCCGGCTCGCTGAGCTTCACCGCCGGCGGCATCATCCTGCTGTACCTGCTCTGGCAGGCGCAACCGGTCCCGCACCAGACCCTGAACGCCGTCACCTTCGGCGCCATCATCGACAGTTGGGGGTTCGGCCCGCTGGTCGGCCACGGCCTGCTGGCGGTGGTGTTGCTGCTGGAGGCCGGATTGCTGTTCGTCGCCGCCAACACCGGTTTCCTGAGCGGCCCGACGGTGCTGGCGAACATGGCGGTGGATTCCTGGGTGCCGCGCCAGTTCCGCAATCTCTCCGGCCGGCTGGTCACCCAGAACGGCATCGTCCTGCTGGGCTTGGGGGCGCTCGGCATCCTGCTGTGGACCGAGGGCGACGTGTCGGTGCTGGTGGTG
>DDSO01000080.1 GCA_002343425.1 Brevundimonas sp. UBA2388 | reverse complement strand
GAAAGAGCTGATCCCGCAGCACATGTTCAAGATCCCGATCCAGGCGGCGATCGGCGGCCGCATCATCGCGCGCGAAACCATCAGCGCGATGCGGAAAGACGTCACGGCGAAATGCTATGGCGGCGACGCCTCGCGGAAGCGCAAATTGTTGGACAAGCAAAAGGCCGGCAAGAAGCGCATGCGCCAGTTCGGCAAGGTCGAGATCCCGCAGGAAGCCTTCATCGCGGCGCTGAAGATGGATGACGATTGATCGCTTGGGGAGCACCTCTTAAACGTGCATTGAGGGCCAGGCGAAGGTGGCGACGATGGCGTCATGAAACCGATCATTCTGCGCCAGCACGCCCTCGCCCGCATGGCTCGCTACGGCCTGTCCGAACCGGCTGTGGTGGACGCTGTTCGACATCCACTGTGGGCCGAACCTGACCCACGACCCGGCATCGAGCGGCGTTTCGGGCGGCCACCTGAACTTGCCGGACGCTACCTCAGGGTGGCGTGTGTCGAGGAAAGCGATCATATTCGGGTTCTGTCGGCCTTCCCCGACCGAGACGCGAGACCGCCCGATGGCGATTGAAATGACCTACGATCCCGAGGCTGATGCGCTCTACATCAAGCTGTCGGACGAGCGGCCGGTCGAGGGCGCCGACGCCGGCCCCTTCGTGCTCGATTACAATGCGGACAATCAGGTTGTGGGCCTCGAACTGCTGTCGGCCAGCAAGGTTCTGGCGCCGGGCGAGTGGAGCAAGGCCCCCCGTCCGAGCGCAGGCAAGGACGGCCACGCCTATGCTGCCGAATAGCGGCGCGATGCGCACGGGTGGCGGACTGATCATTCTTCTCTCGGCCCTGTCGCTCGGGCTCACGGCCCCCGCCGCAGCGCAGCAGGCGACAAGCCGCTTCAGCCAGCCTGCGACCGGCGCGGCGGCCCGGGGTCTGGCGGAGGAGGAGGCGCGGGCCATCGCCCTCGCCCGCCGGACGATCACCGAGATGCGCGGTCTGGCGCAGACGCCCGAAGAGAGCGCCTGGGTCGATGGCCTGTCGGACGCGGTCGAGGCGCTGGCGGTGATCATGGACGAGCGTCGCCGGCTTCGGTCGATGTCGTCGACCGCCCTAGATGCGCAGGCCCTGCGGGATTCGGCAGCCCGGTTCGAGCTCCAGTATCTGCGGCTACAGTCGTCCATGCAGCACGAGAACCGGTCCTATACGGCCGTCTCCAATATCATGAAGACCAAACACGACACGGTGAAGAACTCCATCTCCAATGTCCGCTAGCCGGCTGTCGGACGTCTGGCGATCGTCGGGGGGGAGCCAGCCCCCCGATTGACGCCACGCCCCCGCTCCCCTCTTGTGTCCGACCCTTCGATTCCGAGCCCGACCCATGACCGACGCCACGCCCGCCCAGACCCCCATCACCTTCACCGACAATCCGATGAACCCGCTGGAGGAGCTGCTCTACGCCGGTCTGGCCGACGCATCGCAGATGGGCGAGTTCGAGCAGATCATGCTCGAGGCCGATCTCTACGCCGTGCCCGAGCCCGACAGCCCCGGCGGGACCCCCGGCGATGACGGCGCCAAGGTGCTGCGTCCGGGCGAGCAGCTGATCCTGCGCGGCGTCGTCCTCAACGACGGCCGCAACACCGTGACCCTGTTCACCGACCCGCGCCGCGCCGGCCAGATGTTCGGCGAGGACACCCGCGTCCTGGCCATGCAGGGCCGCAAGCTGCTGGACATGCTCAAGGACACGGTGATCCTGCTCAACCCGGCCGGCGGCAAGGGCCTGATGATGGAGCCCGACCAGATCAAGGCCGTGCTGGCCCACGCCCCGCTCCCGTCCTTCGTCGGCCGTCCCTCGGGCACGGTCGAGCTGGCCGACATCCCCGAGCCCCAGCAGCCCATCGGCCTGATCGGCCGCCTCAATGTGGCGTTCCGCGACCTGAAGATCGACGAGGCCTGGCTGGCCCGCGCCCGCTGGAACGAGGCCCGGATGATGGGCTGGTTCCTCGACATCCGCACCGAACAGCCCGCCGACGAGATCGTCGCCCTGTGCGAACGCGCCGTGCGCGGTCTGGCGTTCGGGGGCGAGGTGTTTGATGTGAGCGTGAGCAAGCCGGGCGGCGAGAAGGGCGTGGGGGTGAAGATCAGGTAGGGGCGGTCCGGTAGAAGCGGCGAAACCTGGCAGCCTTGGGTAGGTAAGCCATTGTTCCTGACTTGTTCTCCTGGCAGAATCTCCCCAGTCTGCCACCCTCAACAAGCGGAATCGCCGTGTCGGAGTATGCCCTTATGGTGAAGCAGGCCGGACAGGCGACTGCCGACACGGCTGTGCGTTTGGGCATCATCGATGGCCCGGTCACACCTGTAGCGCCGCAGCCCAAACTGAAGTTGTTGCACGGCGGCAAGGATCAGCCGCCGGCTGACTTCACCTTCATCGATCTGTTCGCAGGCATCGGCGGACTGCGTCGCGGGTTCGAATCCATCGGCGGTCGCTGCGTCTTCACGTCCGAGTGGGACAAATTTAGCCAGCAGACCTACCGGGCGAATTTCCCGGACGACGATCACGAGATCAACGGCGACATCACCAAGGTCGCGGTCGCCGACATCCCGGCGCACGATGTCCTGCTGGCGGGCTTCCCCTGCCAGCCGTTTTCAATCGCGGGCGTGTCGAAGAAGAACGCCCTCGGCCGCGCGCACGGGTTTGAGGACAAGACCCAAGGCACCCTGTTCTTCGATGTGGCGCGGATTATCGCGCACCATCGCCCGGCGGCCTTCCTGCTGGAGAACGTCCGCAACCTCGTCGGCCACGACAAGGGCAAGACGTTCCAGACCATTAAGGACGTGCTGACCGAAGAGCTCGGCTACAAAATCGACTTCCGGGTCATCGACGGTCGCTACTGGACGCCGCAGCACCGCGAACGGATTTTCATCGTCGGATTCCGCGAGGACCAGGGCTTCCGCTTCGCCGATATGAAGCTGCCTGACGCCGCGCCGAAGCTGGCGGAAATTCTCCATCGCGAAGGCGACGACTCCGAGATCCCGGACCAGCGCTTCACGCTGGGGAACTCCGGCCGGGTTGCCGACAAATACACCCTGACCGACAACCTCTGGGCCTATCTGCAGCGCTACAAGGAAAAGCACCGGGCCGCCGGAAACGGCTTCGGCTTTGGTCTGGTCGGTCCGGAGGATGTCGCCCGGACCCTGTCCGCCCGCTATCACAAGGACGGGTCGGAGATCCTGATCAAACAGGACGGCAAGGTCCCACGTCGCCTGACGCCGCGCGAATGCGCCCGGCTTATGGGCTTCGACTCGCCGCGAGGCGCGGACTTCATCATCCCGGTGTCGGACACCCAGGCCTATCGCCAGTTCGGCAATTCTGTTGTGGTGCCGGCCGTGAAAGCCGTCGCCGAACATATGAAGCCGCACCTCTTCCGCGCGCTCGGGAAACGGCCGAAGGCCGGGCTTGGCTGACGTCGTCGATCCGGCGACCCGTAGCCGGATGATGTCCGGCATCCGGGGCAAGAACACCAGGCCGGAACTGCTGATCCGCAAGGCGCTTCATGCGCGGGGTTTCCGCTACCGGCTGCACTGCGATCTGCCGGGCAAGCCGGATATCTGCCTGCCGAAGCACCGGGCGGTGATCTTCGTGCACGGCTGCTTCTGGCACGGGCATGGGTGCCATCTGTTCAAATGGCCGAGCACGCGGCCGGAGTTCTGGCGGGCCAAGATCGGGCGGAACTGCGAGGTCGACAGGGCGGCGGAAGCCCGACTTGCAGATCTTGGCTGGCGGGTGGCGGTTGTTTGGGAATGCGCGATCAAAGGGCGGGAGCGCATTCCAGTTGACCGCCTGATGGATTGTGTGGCGCAGTGGCTCACTTCAACTGAAGCGCGACTAACGCTGACGGGACAAGCATGAAACGGGGCCACCTCGCAGACTTCTTTTCAGGCGTCGGCGTGAAGAAGTTGAGCGGCACCGAACTTGATCCCCGTGTGTCTAATGGCCATGAGTTTCAGGGAACCAAGGTCCTTCAGAGCTTTTTGGGTCTGCCGTCTTCGCCACACCGGCTGCCATGCACCTACATGTGGCTGACCGACGATGAGGCTCCGGTCCGTCACGATGGAACGGCTACCTGGTATGACTCGCGGGCAAATCAACCACATCGAAACCCCGAACCTCGGCTCCTGTATACGGCGGAATCCGAGGCGGTCGTGCGCGCAGCGACCGACGGCGACAGCCTGTTCGTCTGCCTTCGCAAAGATGGGCGATTGCTGATCCTCCTAAGTCGAAGCGGTAGCAACATCGAGCAGCAGTTGCTGTGGTTGTTCGGGCTCACGCCACCAACCGCCCGATTGATCCAGAACGACCTACGGGAATCTCCAGGACTCCAGCTCGACTTCGCGGCGCGGCAGGTGTTGGAGGCCATCGAGATCGACGTGCCGATCGCACATGATCAGTGGTTGGAGCCCATCTTCAGAGAGTTCGGACCGAGGTTCCCCGGCACAGCAGCCTTTTCTGCTTTCGCTCGTCGGCAGCTCCAGGAAATGTCGCCGCTCACTGAGCCGGACAGCACCTTGATGGCTTGGATCGAGCTCGAGGATGTGATGTTCCACACGCTCGAGCGACACCTGATAGAGGAGCGCCTGCAGACAGGCTTTCAGGCCGACGGGAAAATCGACGTTGAGGGGTTTGTATCGTTCTCGCTCAGCGTTCACGGGCGACGTAAATCGAGGGCAGGCTTCTCGCTTGAGCACCATCTTGCAAGCCTGTTCGAGGTGCATGACCTGAAATTCGACCGCAATGGCAGGACAGAGGGCAACAAGCAGCCCGACTTCCTATTTCCAGGGGCGATCGAGTACCACAATCCGATGTTCGAGCCGAAAGCGCTAACGCTGCTGGGCGTCAAAACGACCTGCAAGGATCGGTGGCGGCAGGTGCTCTCGGAAGGACGCAGGGTAGGTCAAAAGCATCTCCTGACACTGGAACCAGGGATCTCATCCAATCAGACGAGCGAGATGCGAGCTGCTGAACTGCAGCTCGTGGTGCCGGAAGCGATCCAGCCCAGTTATGGACCGGACCAGCAGGATTGGTTGTTTTCCGTCGGTGAACTTATCGCTGTGATCAAAGAGCGGGCTGCTTCGGCAAAGAGCTGACCGAAGCGCTATTCCGACACTCAGATTCCAGCCGCAGCGGGCGTTTGCGGCTCGTACCTCAGCAAGGCTCCGGGGTGCCGTAGACTCCCCGCATGCCCAATCGCCCTCCCGTCGTCCCGTGCCACTATCACCTCAGCAAAGAGACTTGGGCGGAGGTCGTCGAAGCCTATCGCAGCGGCGCGACGGCGCGGGAGCTGGCGGTCAAATGGAAGGTGTCGCCGGGGTCGGTCTATTATCAGGCCGGGCGCGCGGGATGGAGCAAGAAGCGGAACGGCGATCAGCTGGCGAGGGAACATGCCAAGGCTGTCGAGGCTGCAGAGGCGGTGCGGGCCGAGCCGCAGAGGCAGGAGCAGCGCGCGCTGAAAAACCTCTTCGCCCCCGCCCCCGCCGACGACCCCGAAGCCGCCGATCCCGCCGCCCTCGCGCGGGCGGCGACGCTGGCCTCGGGGCGGGCGATGAAGGCGCGGCAGTGGAACGAGGCCAGGGCGCTGGCCGGGCTGGCCGAGAGCTATGCGCGGCTGGGCGAGCGGGCGCGGGGCGGGGGGCCGTCGATCGAGACCATGGACCTGGGCCTGATGTTCGAGGTGCTGGCCGACGATGACGGCGTGGCGGCCCGGCGGCTGGCGTTCAACCCCGACCGGATCGACGATCCGGACCGGGCCATCAAGGCGGAGTATCAGCGGCGGCTGGCCGAGGTGCGGCAGATCCAGACCCATCGCCACATGGCCATGGTCCGCCGGATTCACGCGGCGGAGGCGCAGATCCGCGCGCTGGGCGGCGAGGTGACGGTGTCGCAGTCCAGCTTCGACGCCATGGCCGAGGTGCGGGACTGGCTGCTGTCGGCGACGGAGGACCTCGAAGACGTGACCGTCACCCCCAGCCCGCCGCCGGGCGATCCATGGCAGGTCGGGATGTGAACCCTACCTTTTCCGGAACCGCGTCGCCTCGGCCTTGAGGTTCGAGCCCCAGTCGGTGACCGGCCGGTCGGGCTCGGCGTGGAACGGAAGCGCGCCGGCGACGCCGCGCATCGCCAGCGCCAGCGGCAGGGTCCACCATCCCAGCATGCGCAGGGGCTTGCGGCGCGCGTCGAGGACGTCCCAGCCCTCGGCGGCGAAGGCCTCGGCCCTGTCGGCGGGGTCGAGCCGCTCGATAGGGTCCCAGTCAGTGGGGAGAGGGACGGCGGCGGCCTCGTCCGGGGTCAGGCCGAAGGCGGCGCGGGCGGCTTCGTCGATGGCCTCGGCGATCTCGGGGAAGTCATACAGCTCGTCCGGGTCGGCGAGGCGCGGCTTCATCAGCGCCTTCAGCTCCAGATCGTCGATGCCGGGCAGGTCGAGCAGGCGGCGGAGGGCAGGGGTGTCGGTCATGGGTCAGAACCGTACCACAGTGCGCACGGCGCGGCCGTCGGCCAGATCGTCGAAGGCGGCGTTGATCCCTTCCAGCGCGATGACGCCGCTGAGCAGCCGGTCGACCGGCAGCCGCCCCTGCCGGAACAGGGCGACGTAGCGGGGGATGTCGCGGCTGGGGACGCAGGCGCCGATGTACGAGCCCTTCAGGGTGCGCTCCTCGGCGACCAGCTGGACGATGTTGACCGGAAGGGCGGCCCCGGGCGGGGGCAGGCCGGCCGTGACCGTGGTCCCGCCGCGCCGGGTCATCCGCCAGGCGGCGTCGAGGGCCGCGGCCGAGCCCGCCATCTCGAACACGAAGTCGGCCCCGCCGCCTGCCCCCGTCCCGCCAGCAAGTGCGCGCACCTGTTCGACGGCGTCGGGGGCGGCGGCGTTGACCGTCTGGACGGCGCCGAGAGAGCGGGCCAGCGCCAGCTTGTCCTCGCTGAGATCGACGGCGATCACCGGACTGGCCCCCGCCGCCAGGGCCCCCAGCACCGAGGACAGGCCGACGCCGCCGAGGCCGATGACGACCACGCCCTGGCCGGCCTTGACCTGCGCCGTGTTCACGACCGCCCCCACCCCGGTCAGCACCGCGCAGCCGAACAGGGCGGCGTGTTCGAACGGCAGATCGCGATCGACCTTCACCAGCGACCGGCGCGAGACCACCGCATGGGCCGCGAAGGCGGAACAGCCGAGATGATGGTTGAGATCGCCCGCCGCATCGTGGAGTCGCCGCCCGCCGGCCAGCAGCTCGCCCTTGCCGTTGGCGGCGGCGCCCGGCTCGCACAGGGCCGGACGGCCGCCGGCGCAGGGATCGCAATGGCCGCAGCTGGGCATGAAGACCATGACGACATGGTCGCCGATCTCGAGGTCGGTCACGCCGGGGCCGAGCGCCTCGACCACCCCCGCCGCCTCATGGCCCAGCGCCATCGGCAGGGGCCGGGGCCGGTCGCCGTTGATGACGCTGAGGTCCGAATGGCAGAGGCCGGCGGCCTTGATGGCGACGAGAACCTCGTCCCGGCCGGGCGGATCCAGCGTCACCGTCTCGAGCGACAGCGGCCGGCTGTCGGCATAGGGGCGGGCGGCGCCCGTGGTTCTGAGAACGGCGGCGATGGTCTGCATGAAGGGAGGCTAGGCGCTTGACGCCGCGTCCGCCAAGCCCAAGGCTGGGACCAGGCGCGCCGAGACGCGCGGAATCAAAACGCGCCCAGGCAGCGAGCGACCGCGTCGCGAGCGTGAGCGCACCAGGGGAGACTTCATGACCGGCACCATCGAACGGACGAAGCGGAGCGACTATCGCCGGTTCCAGGCCATCTCGACGCGCTGGATGGACAATGACGTCTACGGCCATGTGAACAATGTCGTCTATTATTCGTGGTTCGACACGGCGGTGAACCGGCTGCTGGTCGTCAACGGCGTCATCGACATCCACGACGGCAAGACCATCGGCCTGGTAGTCGAAACCGGCTGCCGCTATTTCTCGCCGACCGCCTTCCCGGACGAGATCGAGGCCGGGGTGCGGGTGGCGCACGTCGGCACCAGCTCGGTCCGCTACGAGATCGGCCTGTTCCGCAACAATGAGCAGGAGGCGGCGGCCGTCGGCTATTTCGTCCACGTCTATGTCGACCGCGACTCCAAACGGCCCGTGCCTGTGGACGACAAGATGCGGGGCTTTCTGGAGAGCCTGAAAGCCTAGTCGTCCAGCCGGCCCATCAGGGCCAGGGCGCCGACCGCGGTCAGGACGCCCAGGGCGAAGGCAGCGACGATGGCGCCGGTGGCGACGGCGGCCGGGACGGTGACGTGCCGGGCCTCGTACCATTCGACGATGTCGGCCTCGTTGAGGTCGTCATCGGCGTAGACCTGGGCGTCATAGAGGACATCTTCGGCGGTCATGGCGGGGCTCCGTCTGCTGGTGGGGAAAAGCTGTAGCGCAGCAGAGGTTCCTGAACCGTGACACCGCCGCCGCCATCCGCTAGATCGCGGCTCCGACTTTCGACCGCTCAAGACGACCAGAGACTGAATTCATGGCCGGCCATTCCAAATACAAGAACATCATGCACCGCAAGGGACGCGCCGATGCGCAGCGGTCCAAGCTGTTCTCCAAGCTGTCGCGCGACATCACCGTGGCCGCCAAGCTGGGCATGCCCGACGTCAACATGAACCCGCGCCTGCGTCTGGCCGTCAACAACGCCAAGGCCGAGAGCCTGCCGCGCGACGTGATCCAGCGCGCGATCAACAAGGCCGCCGGCGGCGACGTCGATACGATGGAAGAGGTCCGCTACGAGGGCCGGGGCCCCGGCGGCGTCGGCATCATCGTCGAGGCCCTGACCGACAATCGGAATCGGGCAGCCTCCAACATCGGCGCGGCGTTCAAGAAGAACGGTGGGCAGTTGAGCGAGATGAACTCGGTCGCCTTCATGTGGAACCGCGTGGGCCGGATCATCTATCCGGCCGAGGTCGGCAGCGAGGACGCCGTCATGGAGGCCGCCATCGAGGCCGGCGCCCAGGACGTCGAAAGCGATCTGGTCAAGCCCGACATCTATGAGGACGCGCCGGGCCACACGATCTGGACGACCTTCGAGGACCTGAACGAGGTGGCCGAGGCCCTGTCGAAAATCCTCGGCGACGCCAAGTCCACGGCCCTGGTCTGGCGCCCCCAGACCGAGGTGCCCGTCACGGGCGAGGCGGTCGGCACCCTGATGAAGCTGCTCGATGCGCTGGACGCCGAGGACGACGTGCAGAACGTCTATTCGAACGAGGACATTTCGGACGAGGACCTGGCGAAATACGCGGGCTGACCGCCGTCCTCGCGCGTCCCTTCACGTAACACCGTCACTCGACAGCCATTCCCGTTGGCGTTAACCAGTTGGGAAAATGGCGCAGATGGACCGGGCTCCCGCGGGGTGGGCGCGGCCGTAGTGCTCCGGGTTGGGGACTGAGCATGACGATTTTATCAAGGATTGACCGCGCCCTCGCGGGTGCGAACGGGCGCGGCCGCAATGGCGACGCCGCAGTCTCGGGCGAGGCCATGGCCGGCGTGATCGGCGAACGCTTCGAGACCATCCAGGGCGGGCTGGACCAGCTGATGGACCTCGCGCGCCAGTTCCGCATGGTCGAGCCGCTGCTGAAGCAGATGCGCGAGCCGCTCGCCGAGGAATTTCAGGCCCGGCGCGACGGCCATATCGAACTGATCAACCTGCGCACGGCCCATGCCGATATGGCCGCGCGGATCGAGCCGCTGACCGTCGAGAACCGCCGCCTCGCCGAGGAGCTCGCCACCGCCGAGACCCGGCTGGAGGAAAGCCGGGCCAAGGGCGCGGACCAGGCCGCCGCCCTTGTGGAGGCCCGACTGGAGCTGGACCGGTTGCGCAGCGCCCTGTCCCAGTCCCAGACACAGGTCGGCGCCCTGGAGACCGCGGGCCGCCACAGCGCCCAGCGCATCGCCGAGCTTGAGAATGATCAGGACGCCCTGCGGGTCCAGCTGAAGGAGGTCGAGCGTCAGCGGACCGAAGCCGAGGCCGCCCGCACCCAGGCCCGCCGTGATCTGAGCCTCGTCTCAGACGAGAACGACGCCCTGAAACGCCGTGTCGAAGAAGTGGGGGTCGAGGTCGCCGGCCTGGCCCGTTCCGCTGCGTCGATCGAGGGGCAACTGACCGCCGAACGCGCCCGCGCGGCCGCCGAACAGGCGGAAAGCGTTCGCGCCCTGCGCGGCATGGAGAATCAGGTCGAGGCCGCCCGATCAGAGAACGCGGCCCTGACCGCGCGCCTCGACACCGCCGCCGCCCGCGCCGCGCGTCTGGAGACGCTGAACGGCGAACAGACGATCCAGCTCGGAGAGCTTCAGGCTGCCGCCCGCCTGTCCGAGCGCCGCGCCGAAGAGGCGCAGAACGGGCTGGACCGCGCGCTTGAGCGCATCCAGAGCCTCGAGGCCGCCGTGGAAGAAACACGTCAGCGGCAGATCACCATGGAAGCGGCCCGCCTGGCCGCGGTCGACCGCGCCGAGGGTCTGACCCAGTCTCTCGCCGCCCAGGAAAAGGCGCTGGGCCGGAGCGAGGACCGCGTCGCCAAACTGCAGACCCGATTGGGCGCGGCGCAGGAAGAACACCAGGCTCGGCTGCAGACCCTGACCGAGCAGAACGCCGCCATGCGCGCAGAGCTGGAACGGGTCCGGGCGGACTCGGCCATGACCGCCGCCGCCCTCGACGCTGCAAGACGCGAGCGTCCGGGGGCCGACACCCGCGCCCCGGCCAAGGCGCCGGCGACGGTGCAGTCGATCACCGGCTAGGGCGACTCATGTCTTGTGGGACGCCGTTCCACAAGACCGGGATTTCTCGCTCCGGCCTCTGTCCCGCGCCTGACCCCGGGCGAAGGCGTGGGGCGGCGTGGCATCAAGCCGGGCCGCTCCATCGGAATTCAGGGCCGGGCCGTATAGGCCTTCACCAGATCGAACAGGAAGTCCCGGCCCTCGTAGAGCGAGCGGACGCGGATGCGCTCGTTGAGGCCGTGGGTCCCGCCACCGTCGGGGTCGTAGAACATGCCGGTCACCCCATAGGTCGGAATGCCGGCGGCGTTGGTGAAGCGCCCGTCTGTGGCCCCCGTGGCCATAGACGGGACCACGGGCACGCCCGGCCATTGCCGGGCCGCCGCGGCCACGATTGGATCGAGAATGGCGGGCGTCAGCGGCGGAGGCGGCGACACCGGATCGGCGTCGCCGATCGGGGTCACGATGATGCCGGGGTCGGCGATCATCCGCTCCAGGTCGGCCTTGACCTCGGCCGCCGTATGTCCGGGCAGGATGCGGCAATTGACGTTAGCCCGGGCGCGCTGCGGGAGGGCGTTGGGCGCATGGCCGGCGTTGACCATGGTCGGGGTGCAGGTGGTCCGCAGCATTGCATTGAAGGCGGGATCGGCGGCGGACAGCCGTCCGGCGGCAGCTGCATCTGGCCGTTCGGCCGCGACGGCGTGCATGTCGGCGGCGAGGTCGGGCGTGATCTCCGCCATGGCGACCAGATAGGCCCGGACCGTGGCGTTGACCTCGAGAGGGAAGGGCTGGTCCCACAGACGCACGAGCCCGTTAGCGAGGCGGTCGATGGCGTTGTCCGGCAGGGGCCGCGACGAATGGCCGCCCGGATTGGTGATCTCCAGCTGGAAGTCCTGATAGACCTTTTCGCCGGCCTGGACTTCGAGGGCGATACGGTTGCCCTCGTCGTCGAGCCGGCTGCGCGCGCCCTCGTTCAGGGCGAAGCCGGCGCTGAGCGCGTCGGGATGGGTCTCCAGCAGCCACTCGACACCGTTCCAGACGTCCGGGGTTTCCTCGCCGCAGGTCAGGGCGATCTTGATGTCCTGCCGCGGGATGAAGCCCTCGGCCTTGAGGCGGATCAGGGTGTCGACCCAGACGGCGGCCTGGGCTTTGTCATCGACCGCGCCGCGGGCATAGAAATAGCCGCCCTCCTCGATCAGGGTGAAGGGATCCCGGTCCCAGTCGGCGCGGTTCGCCTCGACGACGTCGATGTGGGCCAGAAGCAGCAAGGGCGGCGCGGATGGGTCCGATCCGCGCAGGACAGCGGCGAGATTGCCGCTCTTCGGGTGTTCGGGCGTGGCCAGCACGCGCACGTCGGCGGCCGGATAGCCTGCGGCGAGCAGTCGGGCGCCCATACGCTCCGCGGCCAGGGTGCAGCTGCCCTCCGACAGGGTGGTGTTGGTTTCGACCAGCTCTTCATAGAGGGCGCGGAAGGCGAGCTGGTCGGGGCGCGGGTCGGCTGTCTGGGCCTGGGCGCGGAATGCTCCGAAGGCGATGGTGACCGCCGCGGCCACGAACAGGGCGATCACCACGCGAACCGGTCGCGCCATCGCCAGGACCACCGTTCCACCTGAACTCGACATGGATGTCTCTCCTTTACCGGGCTGGACGCTAGCCCGGAACGGGCGGCGGCGGAACAGCAGGCTTCCACATCCGTTGCGGTGGTCCGGAACGCTTGTCAGCTCCTTGAATCGCATCCTGCGAATGCCGATCTGACCGGCATCGTACCGTCTCCCCGGCCAAGGAATTTCCATGCAAGGCTTCGTCGACAATATCGAGACCCTCACCACCGAAAACACCGACTTCCGCCGCGTGCTCTACACCGGCAAATATCTGCAGCTGGTGCTGATGGCCCTGAAGCCGGGCGAGGAGATTGGCGAGGAGGTTCATGAGGACCACGACCAGTTCTTCCGCATCGAGTCCGGTTCGGGCGAGGTCCTGATCGACGGCAAGCGCACCCCGATCAAGGACGACGACGCCGTCATCGTGCCCGCCGGCGCGCGGCACAATGTGATCAATACCGGCGACGCTCTCCTGACGCTCTACACCCTCTACGGGCCGCCTGAGCACCACGACGGCGTGGTCCGCGCCACCAAGGCCGAGGCCGATGCGAAAGAAGAACATTTCGACGGCAAGACCACGGAGTAGTCCACGGTCCTTGATCGACAAGCTCTGCCGGCGCTAGGCTGAAGATTCGTCAGTTAGCGGAGCGAATTTGTGACCATGAACTGGGATCTGGTATGGCCGGTTCTGGCGGCCATGACCGCGGGCGGTCTGATCGGGGTCGAACGGACCTATCACGGGCACCCGGCCGGGTTCCGCACCCATATCCTTGTCTGCCTGACCTCCTGCCTGCTGATGCTGGCGGCGATGCACCAGTCGACCTGGGCCTTCAGCTCCCTGCCGGGGCAGACGGTGGTGATCGACCCGACCCGGATGTCGCACGGCCTGCTGACGGGCATCGGCTTCCTCTGCGCCGGGGTGATCTTCCGCGAGGGCTTTTCGGTGCATGGCCTGACCACGGCGGCCTCGCTGTGGGTCACCTCGGCCATCGGCGTACTGTACGGCGTCGGCATGATGGACCTGGCCCTGATCGGCTCGGGCGCCACCCTGGCGGTGCTGGCCGTGCTGCGCGTGCTCGACGCCAAACTGCCTCACGTCGGGGTGATGGACGTGACGCTGAGCTGGAAGCGCGGCGAGGCTCCTTCGGGCCAGGCCGTCCGCGATCTGTTCCGCGGCAAGGGGGTGAAGGTGGTGCGCCTCGGCCATGTGATGAGCCACGACGGCGCCGTCCACGAGCATCATCTGAAGGTGAAGGGCCAGGTCCCGATCGACGTCGACGGACTGGTGACCCTGCTCGGCGCCGAGGCGGGCCTCGCGCGCTTCTCCATACTGCCGCGCGAGGAGTGACGGCCGGTCATTGTTCGTCAATCCGCGGGGGGTGACCGGATAAACACCGCGACCGGGCGCTACGGCTCGCTGGCGTAGATTTTCACCAGATCAAACAGGAAGTCGCGGCCCTCATAGAGCGATCGTATGCGGATGCGTTCATTCAGGCCATGCACCCCGCCGCCGTCCGGATGGGCGAACAGGCCGGTGACGCCATAGGTCGGTATGCCGGCCGCGTTGGTGAACCGTCCGTCGCTGGCGCCGACGTTCATGGTCGGGATCACGGGCACGCCGGGCCACATGCGGCCGGCGACGCGCCGGATCGGCTCGAGGAACTCCGGCGTCAGCGGCGGGGGCGGAGAGACCGGATCGGGGACGGCCGTGGACGTCACGGATATGCCCGGGTCGGCCATGACCCGCTCCAGCTCCGCCCGCACCTCCGCAACGCTGTGACCCGGAAGGATGCGGCAGTTCACGTTCGCCCGCGCGCGCTGGGGCAAGGCGTTGGGCGCGTGGCCGGCTTCAAGCATGGTCGCGACGCAGGTGGTGCGCATCATGCCGTTCCAGACCGGATCAATGGCGCCCAGGCGGGTCGCCGCCTCGGGGTCTGGTGTCGCCTGGCTGACGGCGCGCATGTCGTCCGCATACCGGGGCGTGACGTCCGCCATGGCGGCGAAATAGGCGCGGCCGGTGCCGTTGATCTCCAGCGGGAAGGTGTAGTCGTCGAGACGGCTCAATCCGTCCGCGAGGCGGTAGATGGCGTTGCCCGGAACCGGTCGTGAACTGTGACCGCCGGGGTGCGTCGTCTCCAGCTGGAAGTCGTGATAGACTTTTTCTCCGGCCATGATTTCGAGGGCGATCCGGGTTCCGTCGGGGTCCAGGCGGGCTCGGATGTCCTCGTTCAGGGCGAAACCGGCCTGCACAGCGTCACGGTGGTTGGTCAGCAACCAGCTCAGGGTGTTGAAGGCGTCGGAGGTTTCTTCCCCGCACGTCAGGGCGACCTTGATGTGCCGGCGTGGCTGGAAACCCTCCGCCCGCAGCCGGATCAGGGTGTCGACCCAGATGGCGGCCTGCGCCTTGTCGTCCTGGGTTCCACGTCCGTAGAAATAGCCGCCCTCCTCGACCAGGACGAAGGGGTCACGCTCCCAATCCTCGCGCCTGGCCTCGACCACGTCGATGTGGGCCAGCAACAGGAGGGCCGGGGCGGAGGGGTCCGAACCGCGTAGCACCGCGACAAGGGCGCCCTCGTTCGGATGGCTCTCCGGAACCAGCACCCGTGCGTCATCCCGGGAATATCCCGCCGCCCAGAGGTGCGCCGCCATGCGTTCGGCCGCCAGGGTGCATTCACCGCCGGACAGGCTGGACCGGGTCTCGATCAGCTCACGAAAGAGTTCGCGAAAGGCCAGCTGGTCCGGGGCGGACTCAGCCGGGGTCTGGGCGGAAGCGGCGCCCGCGAACAGGCAGGCCGCCACGGCCCCCGATGCAAACAAGCGGCCAAGCTTCATCTGTTTCTCTCCCATGCGCGCGAAGTTACAGGGCAGATGTCTCCCGACAAGCCAGGGAACGGCAATTGATGAATCGTGCGGGGCGCCGATGCGTCCGAACAGAATTTCGGCGGCGCCAGGAGGGAACAGGCGACGCCCCCGGCGCCGGTCATTGTTCGTCAACCTCGTTTGAGGCATGAATGGAACGAATGACGAACGGAACGACTCGAATTCTGGGGCTGGACCCCGGCCTGCGCCGCACCGGCTGGGGCGTTTTGGCGTCTGAAGGGGCGCGCCTGCGCTGGATCGCGCATGGCGTCATCGCCCCGCCCGAGACCGCGCCGTTCAGCGAGCGGCTGCTGTTCCTGCTCGAGGCCGTGGGCGAAGTCTGCGCCGCCCATGACTGCGACGAGGCGGCGATCGAGGAGGTGTTCGTCAACATGAACCCGGTCTCGACGCTGAAGCTGGGCCATGCCCGGGCGGCGGTGATGCTGGCGCCGGCGCGGCACGGGCTGAGCGTGGCGGAATATTCGCCGAACCTGATCAAGAAGGCGGTGGTCGGGGCGGGCCACGCCGACAAGACCCAGATCGCCTTCATGGTGAAACGGCTGCTGCCCGCGGCCGGAGATGTGAAGGCCGACGCCGCCGACGCGCTGGCCGTGGCCATCACCCATGCGCAGATGCGGAAGCGGGCTTTGCTCACGGCGTTGCGAGGCGCCGCATGATCGGTCGTCTGAGGGGCGTGCTGGCCGAGGTCGAGGCGGACCACTGTCTGATCGACTGCGCCGGCGTGGGCTATGTGGTGGCTTGCGGGGCGCGGACGCTGGGGCGGCTGCCGGCGCCGGGCGACGAGGCGACCTTGCATATCGAGAGCAACTGGAACGCCGAGAGCGGACCGCGCTTGTACGGCTTCCTGAGCCGTGACGAGCGCCGGGCCTTCACCACCCTGACTGCCATCCAGGGCGTGGGTCCGAAGGCGGCGCTATCGGTGCTGGACGTCCTGCCGCCCGGAGAGCTGGCTGCGGCGGTGGCGCGCGAGGACAAGGCGGCGGTGGCGCGGGCCAACGGCGTCGGGCCGAAACTGGCCCTGCGCATCGTCACCGAACTGAAGGGCAAGCCGCTGGGGGACGCGTCGTTCACGCCGAGCGCGCCCGGCGTGCATGCCGAGATCGCGCCACCGACGCCGAGCGTCACGGGCGAGGCCGTCTCGGCCCTGCTGGGTCTGGGCGTGGCCGAGGTCAACGCCCGCCGCGCGGTCGATCAGGCGCTGATCCGGTTGGGCGATGAGGCCGATCTGTCCGCCGTGATCCGCGCGGCCCTGCAGGAGCTGGGGCGGTGAGCGAGGACCGGATCATTTCCGGCGCGCCCGCTCCCGGCGAAGGCCACGACCGCGCCCTGCGGCCGCAGACCCTGTCGGAATTCGTCGGTCAGGAGCAGGCCAAGGGCAATCTGAAGGTCTTCATCGAGGCGGCGCGCGGCCGGGCGGAGGCGCTGGACCACGTCCTGCTGTTCGGTCCCCCGGGCCTGGGCAAGACCACCCTGGCCCAGATCGTCGCCCGCGAACTCGGCGTGAACTTCCGCGCCACGTCCGGGCCGGTGCTGGCCAAGGCCGGCGATCTCGCCGCCATCCTGACCAACCTC
>DDSO01000084.1:2446-10115 GCA_002343425.1 Brevundimonas sp. UBA2388 | reverse complement strand
CGGTCAGGATCACGCAGCGCACGCCCGGGTCCGCATTCACCGCCTCGCAGGCCGCCGCAAAGGCCTCGCCGTCCTCAAGGTCGGGCAGGGCGTTCAGCCGGTCGGGCCGGTCCAGGGTCCAGAGTTCAATGTGCGCGCGGCGCTCTCGGCGGATCAGGGTCATGCGACCGGTGTGCCGCACGCCGGGCCCCGCCGCAACGTCAGGTCCCCGACGGCTTCCCCGACAGCGACCACCAGGCCCGCATGCCGGCGGTGTCAGAGGCATCTTCAGCCGGCGGTTCGATCGCCGCCTCGGCCGCGGCCAGGCTGGCGAAGCTGCGCACCACGGCGGCGCCCGGCGGCACGGCCCGGTCCTCATCGATGAAACAGGCCGGTTCGGCGGCGGGCCTGTCGTCGCGCGCCACAGCCGGCGGCGTTGCCGGTCGGCCCGTCGCGGCCAGCGAAAAATCCACCCCGCGGTCCTCGGACCAGCCGGTGCGCCACGGCCGCAGAAGCGTCGTGGCGACGAGCGTCGCCTTCAGCCTGAACATGGTCCCCACCCCTTGTGTAATTACTCTGGCACAGGTTGAGGGACCACGTCGAATGACGAACCCTGACGGGTGAATTGCAAAGCCCCGGACCTTGCGGACCGGGGCTGGATCGTCTGCGGCTTCGCGCGAACCTAGTCGCGCTTGCGAAGCTTGATGGGCACGAAGTTGGACGGGTGGCTGACCACGCGGTCGCCGGCCCCATAGCCGTTCTTCGTATTCACCAGCATCCCGCCCCACAGGGCGAAGGACATCATGGCGTGCTGCAGATTGCGGTCTCTGTCTTTCATCTGGCGTCTCCTTTCGAGTGAATGATGAAAAGAGACACGTCGTGCTTTTCGGGAATCTCACCGTCATAGTCGTTTCGCGTCATGGTGAAGCTAACATCAGGACGTAAAAAAAGCAACAAGTTTTACTCCGCTACCGGACCATATTTCGCATTCATGTCACCAAATCCCTCATCGCCGCCCCGCAGCATCGCCACCCCCTGCGTCAAGGTCTGCGTCGTCGACGGCGCGACCAGCCTCTGCCTCGGCTGCTGGCGCACCCTGTCCGAGATCGGCGGCTGGAGCGGGTTCACGGACGAGGAACGGGCGCGGATCATGGCGGAGCTGCCGGCGCGGGAGGCGCGCGCGGGAGGGATGAGGGACTAGGGATGAGGGATTAGGAGGGAAGGAAGCGGGGGCGCAGCCGGCTCCATCGCAGGCCGCCACTCATCCCTCATCCCTGATCCCTCATCCCTCCCTTAACCCCCTGCAAACCACACCCCTTCACCGCATCCCAACCGCCGTGTGCGACAGCTGAGCCGCCGCAGAAGCGGCGTGTTCACGACGGACGGCGTATGCGTTTCGACCTTTCCTCCGCCGGAGTCATGGCCCTGGCCGTGGCCTCCGCCCTGACCACCGCCTGGTGGCTGAACCACGCCGACGCGCGGGGCCAGGCGCATGCCGCCACGCCCGCGCCCGTTCACGCCCCCACCCACGGCGGCCCCGCCCAGGTTCTGAAAGCCGCCGACGGCCACTATTGGGCCGACGCCCTGATCGACGCCAAAGACGGCCAACGCGCCGTGCGCGTCATGGTCGACACCGGCGCCAGCGTCGTGGTCCTGACCCCCGCCGATGCGGTCCGTCTGGGCCTCAGCCTCAAGGCCGGCGACTTCTCCGCCACCGTCATCACCGCCTCCGGCCCCGTCCGCGCCGCCCCGGTGGCCCTGCGCACCGTCGCCGTCGCCGGCGCCCGCGTCGAACGGGTCGAGGCCCTCGTCGTCGAGCGCGGCCTGCCCCACAGCCTGCTCGGCATGAGCTACCTCGGCCGCCTCTCGTCCTTCAGCGCGACGCCCGTGGGACTGACGCTGCGGCCGTAGGAGTGGCCAGTGGTTAGTGGCTAGTGGCTAGTNNCACTAGCCACTAGCCACTAACCACCAGCCACTCAAAAAGCCTTCCACACCACCGCCCCCGCCGTCACCAGCAGCCACACCGCGAACGCCCGTCTCAGCACGGCCCGGTCCAGCGCATGCGCCAGCTTCGCCCCCCAGGGCGCGACCGCCGTGGTCAGCACCGCCATCACCACCGCCCCGGGCGCATTCACATACCCCAGCGACAGCGGCGGCCGCCCGCCCGCGTCCCAGCCGAACCCCACGAACCCCAGGGTCGCCACCCCCCCGATCGCCAGTCCAAAGCCCGAGGCCGTCGCCACCGCCTGATGCACCGGCCGTCCGCACAGCATCATCATCATCCCGCCGAAACTGCCGCCGCCGATCCCCATCATGGCCGACAGCCCGCCGATGACGGTCCCCGTCACGCGCCGCCCCCAGCCCTCCGGCAGATCCCGCCTCAGCGTCACCCGCTCCGGCAACAGCCCCATCTGCGCCGCCACGACCAGCAGGCAGACGCCATAGACGATGGCCAGCCCCTGCATCGAGGTGAACCCCGCGACCCCCGCCCCGATCAGCGCCCCCGCCGCCACCCACGGCGTCCAGGTCTTCAGCACCCCCTCATCCACCGCCCCATGGGCCCGATGCGCCCTGAGCGACCGCCACGAGGTCGCGACAATGGTCAGCAGCGACGTCCCGATCGCCGTATGCAGATTGCCCTCGCCCCCGACACCCAGCACCTCGAAGGCATAGAAGACCGCCGGCACAATCACCGTCCCGCCCCCGACCCCGAACAACCCGGCGACGAGCCCCCCGACCAGCCCGGCGGCGGTCAACGCCGCGAGCAGGAGGAGCAGGTCGGGCAGAGGGAGGGTGGTCATGAAGGCAAGGAGTACCGGAGGCGCACGTCATCGTCTCCTCCCCGTCGCGCAGCGATGGGGAGGGGGACCGCGCGAAGCCCGCAGGGCGAAGCGGGGTGGAGGGGCGCCGGCCGCACGGACCCCGCTTGCAACGCCCGGGCGAACCGGGCCAAGTGCGGCGCAAGAGGGGCAGCGGTCTCGGGCGCGTCGCGCATCGGTCCATCCTCTATGAGTAAATGAGCGCGGGCCTACTGGCTGCGCCAACCCGAACGCCGCAGGAAAGCCAACGCCTGATGCCCACGATTGCCGACATCCCCAGCTATGACACGTTCATGTGGCCGATCATTGAGCGAATGAAAGTTCATGGGCGCTCGATGACAAACGCCGAGATGGACGATGACGTGGCTGGTTACATGGGCCTGAGCGACGATCAGCGCGCGGTCGAGCACGGCTCAACCGGGCGTTCGGAAGTTGAGTATCGGATGGCTTGGGCCAGAACTTACCTCAAGAAGATTGGAGCGCTCACGAATAGTGGACGAGCCGTGTGGACGCTGACGCCGCAGGGCGCAGCGATGACGAAAGAAGAGGTTGACGCAGGTCCCCGCGAGGTTCGCGGCCAGTACGCGGAGCGTCGTGCCACTCGCCCCAAGACTCCTTCCGCGCCTACGACATCCGATCTTGTTGCCGCGGAGTTCGAGGACGCCGAAGGATGGAAAGATCAGTTGCTCGCGCAACTCCTTCAGCTTGATCCCGCAGCCTTCGAACGCCTTTGCCAACGATTGCTCAGAGAATCCGACTTTTCCAAAGTCGAAGTCACGGGCCGATCCGGCGACGGCGGCATCGACGGCACCGGGGTGCTGCGGGTCAACCTGCTGTCCTTCCACGTCCTGTTCCAGTGCAAGCGCTACTCCGGCTCGGTCGGGGCCGGGGCGGTTCGGGATTTCCGTGGCGCCATGGTCGGGCGCACCGACAAGGGGCTGATCATCACCACCGGCACCTTCACCGCCGACGCCCGGCGCGAGGCGACCCGCGACGGCGCCCCGGCCATCGATTTGGTCGATGGCGACGCCCTGTGCGACCTGCTCAAGGACCGCGGGCTTGGGGTCGCGGTTCGCATGGTCGAGGAAGTGACTGTCAACGAAGCCGCGTTCGCGGACTTCTGACCCCCCGCAACCTTTCCCCACCGACTCCCGTTCTTCCCGGCAACAGGGCCGCCCCGACCCGGAAAGACACTCCCATGACCTCCATCCCCCACACCCTGTCGGCGCTCGCGGCCGGCGCCCTGCTGATGTCCGCCGCGGGCGCCGCCCAGGCGCAGACGCCGTACACCGCCTACAGCAGCCAGGGCCGCGACATCCCCAGTTCGTGCCGCAATGTCGAACAGCTGGCCAACGGCTATGTCTCGGCCGAATGCCAGGCCGACGGCGGCTGGCGCTGGAGCTCGCTGCGGCCGGTGGATTGCCGCTCGTCGATCTCGAACCGCGACGGCGTCCTGACCTGCACCGGCGCGCGCACCACGGTCGGCGCCCTCTATCCGGACAACAGCGGCAGCGGCTACAGCGGCCAGGGCCCGACGCAGCAGCCCGGCGGCATCATCGGCGCCCTGTTCGGGGCCGTGTTCGGCGACGCCTTCGGCAATGACCAGCAGGTCGAGCAGGACTACGACCAGGGCCGCCGTCCGCTGGGCGAGCGCCGCGTGCAGCTCGAGGCGCGGATCGACGCCGGGGTGCGCGACGGCTCGATCAGCCGCACCGAGGCGAACCGGCTGCGCGCGGAATACAATTCGTTGGTCCAGCTCGAGACCCGCTACGCCGCCGACGGCCGGCTGACGACCCAGGAGCGCAACGACCTGCGCACCCGCTACAACGCCCTGTCCCAGCGCGTCGGCGATGCGCGCGATGACGGCGGCTATGGCGACGACTATGGCTGGCGTTCGCTGGCCGACCAGCGCACGGCCTTCAACGCCCGCGTCGATGTCGCCCTGAACGACCGCCGCATCAGCCGCACCGAGGCCAACCGGCTGCGCAGCGACTTCGACGCCCTCGTCCGCCTCGAGGCCGGCTATGAGCGCGACGGTCTCAGCGACCGCGAACGTCAGGACCTGACCACCCGCCTCGCCGACCTCGACCGCCGCATCGGCGACGTGGCCTACGACGGCGGCTACGGAACCGACGGCCGCGCCGTCGCCCTGGAAGCCCGCATCACCGCCGGCGAGCGCAACGGCTCCATCAGCCGCGCCGAGGCGAGCCGCCTCCGCGAAGAGCTCCGCGACCTGACCCGCCGCTGGGCGGAGCTCGAGGCAAGGGTGCAGGTGCGCCGCTAAGCGAGTGGCGAGTGGTTAGTGGCCAGTGGTTAGTGGTTAGTGGTTAGTGTCGCCCGCACGCCCGTCGGCGGAAGGGCGGCGCGGACCGCGCTTTCGCACAGGCGTCAGCCAGCCACTAATCACTAGCCACTCGCCACTCAGATCAACAACGCCCCCTCGTGCCTCAACAACCACCCCTTCCGCTCCAGCCCGCCGCCGAAGCCGGTCAACGACCCGTCCGCCCCGATCACCCGGTGGCAGGCCAGCACCAGCGGGATGGGATTGCGGTTCAGCGCCGTCCCCGCCGCCTGGGATGCGCCGGGCTCGCCCGCCCGCTTCGCCATCTCGCCATAGCTGATGGTCGCGCCCGCCGGCACCCCGGCCAGCGCCCGCCAGACCCGCGCCTGGAAGCCGTCGCCCGCTGCCGCGCCCTCCAGCGACCAGTCGACCCGCGTCAGCGCCTCCCGGTCCCCGTCGAAATAGGCCGCGATCTCCCGCGCGACCGCCGCCGGCGCGACGCCGTCATTCAGCGCCGCCCCGGGATACTCCCGCCGCATCGCCCCGATCAGCCCGTCCCCGAACGACAGCCCGCGCACCGCCCCCGCCTCATTGCACGCCAGCGTCAGCGGCCCGATCGGGCTGTCGAGGCGTGAGAGGGTCAGGGCGGCGGGCGACATGGCGCCGATACTGCCGCGTCCGCCCCGCTCCGTCTCGCGGTTTCCGGACCGTTGCCCCGGCCCTGCTGACACCCGCTGTCAGCAGCCTCCGTCCCGTCCGCGCGTTCACTGGCGAAGCCGCCCTTCGCGCCCTAGATTGCTGTTCATGAACCGTTCCAGTTCGCCCCCCAAGGGCTCGGCCCCCCGCACCGCCAAACCGGTCCACGTCCGCGGCGAGTCCCTGGCCGAGGCCCCCGCCCGCATGCCGGTCCAGACCCCGCACATGCCCATGTTCGCCCCCGTCTCCGGCCCGCGCCTGACGCCGGAAGAAGCCCCCGGCAAACCCGCCGACTGGACCCCGCACCGCCCCGACCGGCCAGACGGCCGCCGGCACATCCCCTTCCGCCTGCACTCCGAATACACCCCCGCCGGCGACCAGCCCTCCGCCATCGCCGAGCTCGTCGCCACGGCCGAAACCGGCGAGCGCGACCAGGTCCTGCTCGGCGTCACCGGCTCGGGCAAGACCTTCACCATGGCCAAGGTCATCGAACAGACCCAGCGCCCGGCCCTGATCCTCGCCCACAACAAGACCTTGGCGGCCCAGCTCTACTCCGAATTCAAGTCATTCTTCCCAGATAATGCCGTCGAATACTTCGTATCATATTACGACTATTATCAACCGGAAGCCTACGTTCCCAAGTCCGACACCTATATAGAGAAGGACTCAAGCATAAACGAGCAGATCGACCGCATGCGCCACTCGGCGACGCGGGCGATCCTCGAGCGGGACGACGTCATCGTCGTCGCCTCGGTCAGCTGCATCTACGGCATCGGCTCGGTCGAGACCTACACCGCCATGACCTTCACCCTGAAGGTCGGCGACCAGATCGACGAGTCCAAGCTCCGCGCCGACCTGATCGCCCTGCAGTACAAGCGCAACGATGCCGCCTTCGACCGCGGCATGTTCCGCAAGCGCGGCGACGTCATCGAGATCTTCCCCGTCCACATGGAGGACCGCGCCTGGCGCATCCAGCTGTTCGGCGACGAGCTGGAATCCATCCAGGAGTTCGACCCCCTGACCGGCAAGAAGACCGCCGACCTCACCGAGATCACCGTCTACGCCGCCAGCCACTACGTCACCCCGCGCCCGTCGCTGAACCAGGCCATCACCGGCATCAAGGCCGAGCTGAAGGAGACGCTCGACTGGATGGTCGGGAACGGCAAGCTGCTGGAGGCCCAGCGGCTCGAGCAACGCGTGCGCTTCGACCTGGAGATGATGGAGGCCACCGGCTCCTGCGCCGGCATCGAGAACTACAGCCGCTACCTCACCGGCCGCCGCCCCGGCGAGCCGCCGCCGACCTTGTTCGAGTACATCCCCGACAACGCGTTGGTGTTCGTCGACGAAAGCCACGTCACCGTGCCGCAGATCGGGGGCATGTATCGCGGCGACTTCAACCGCAAGAAGACGCTCTCCGATTACGGTTTCCGCCTGCCCTCCTGTATGGACAACCGCCCGCTCAAATTCGAGGAATGGGACGCGATGCGGCCGCAGACGATCTGCGTGTCCGCGACGCCCGGCGGCTGGGAGATGGAGCGCACCGGCGGCGTGTTCGCCGAGCAAGTGATCCGCCCCACCGGCCTGATCGATCCGCCGGTCGAGGTGCGCCCGGTGTCCAAGGGCGGCTTCAGCCAGGTGGACGACGTCATCGACCAGGTCCGCAAGGTCACCAGGAACGGCTACCGCGCCCTCATCACCGTCCTCACCAAGAAGATGGCCGAGGATCTCACCGAGTACATGCACGAGCAGGGCCTGCGCGTCCGCTACATGCACTCCGACGTCGACACCCTGGAGCGCATCGAGATCATCCGCGACCTGCGGCTCGGCGCCTTCGACGTGCTGGTCGGCATCAATCTGCTGCGCGAAGGTCTGGACATTCCCGAATGCGGCCTCG
>DDSO01000084.1:694-2412 GCA_002343425.1 Brevundimonas sp. UBA2388 | reverse complement strand
CGCGCCGCGCGCAACGTCGACGGCCGGGTCATCCTCTACGCCGACAAGATCACCGGCTCGATGGAGCGCGCCATGGCCGAAACCCAGCGCCGGCGCGAAAAGCAGGAAAAATACAACATCGCGCACGGCATCACGCCGCAAAGCGTCAAGAGCCACATCAAGGACATTCTCGATTCTGTGTACGAGAAGGACTCTCTCACCATCGATCCGCGCGATCCGATGTCGTTCAAGCGCGGCGCCGGCGGCGACAAGCGCAAGGGCGGTCGCGGCGTTTCGGAGAACTCAGCGCCCTTCTACGGCCACAACATCAAGGCCGTGATCGCCGATCTGGAACGCGAGATGCGCGAAGCCGCCGCCGATCTCGAATTCGAAACCGCCGCGCGCCTGCGCGACGAGATCAAGCGCTTGCAGGAAACCGAACTGCTGATCGCCGACGATCCGCTGGCAAGGCAAGCGGATGTCTCGGCGCAAGTCGAAACACGTATGCGCGAAAGCGCGGGCAAAGCGCCGAGCACGCCGAGGCCGAAGAGCGCGTATCGGGGAAGAAGGAGGAAGGGGCCTTGAGCATTGCGGGACGCGCTACAGGGCGCTAATCTCTAGCTGGGGAGATTAGGGCGTGGAGTGGTTTCAAGACATCGACTGGAGCTGGTCGCAGGCGTTCTTCGCTTGGCCCGACGATGCCAGCGTCTGGGATGTCCTTAACTCTCCGATACTCGTCACTTTTTTGGCTGCGCTAATCGGCTAGCAGCTGAACAAGCGGGTCCAGAAAGCGGAAGAAAAAGCGGAAGACGCGGCCAACCTGATCACCCTGAAGGACGATGTTGAAGCGGCAGAGGCTGATGAGGAAGAGCCTGACACATCGGCTGATCAGGCGCCGACGTCGGAGAATTTCAGGGCCGAAGCTGAGGCCGTATTTGACCAGGGCGAAAACTTTATCAAAGAGCGGATGAAGAACGCTTCCGACGGCAGGCATCGGCGGACCTACAAGAACATTGCCGGCGCCAGCATGCCCATCAAAGCCGCCGCGCTTCACGAGCGAAAAGATCTCTCCGCCTCACAGTATCAGGGCGCCATTGAGCTCGCTCACGAATGGAATCAGTACCGACGTGGAAAAGCCGCTCGCAAAGCAGTTCCAAGAACATCCTTGGACAAAATGCGTCGGTCTCTTGCCAAGCTTAAGAATGGCTAGTGCGTCATCAGTAGTGAGCTCTAGAACTCGTCGAAGGAACCAGCCGGGGGTGGTGCGAACTTATACTCTCCCACCGCTTTTGGCGTGCCTTTTTCTCTGAAGTGGGCATCGAGCTGCTCCCAGCTCAAATGGAAGTATTGCTGGTGACTCTTCGGTCGCCAGAAAGCACCGCCTTTTGACACTCGAAGATCGCCAAGGATTTTTCCTCCCTCGGTGACGTGAAACTCAGGAGCCGTTGTGACCGTCTCCACTTCGAGTCTCACCATCGACATGCCAACTTGCTTCGCCATCGAATTCTCCCAAACGACAGAAATTTCCAATCCTGCAACTTACATTCACTGCTTGCGCGCACAATACTGACTCCCCCTCACCCTGCCCTCTCCCCCGCAAGGGGGGAGAGGGTTGGCTCGCCCCCTCTCCAGCCAACACAGCAATCGGCGTGTTGACCTTCACGCCTTGCGCGCCTTCGGCGACCAGAATTTCGGCGATGACGCCTTCGTCGACCGCTTCGACTTCCATCGTCGCCTTG
>DDSO01000084.1:0-676 GCA_002343425.1 Brevundimonas sp. UBA2388 | reverse complement strand
ATCGTCGGCGACAGCGCGGGCATGGTGATTTGTATGCTCATTTGCGTTCCTCGATCGACACTGGGATCGCGTCGGGCGTCCAGCGGTGCAGGAAGGTGAGATAGGCAAGCGCGAGGTAGATGAAGCTCAATCCCGCCCACACGCAGGCACGGATCACCTCATCAATCGCGTAGCGATGACCGGTGAGCGCGCCAACCCATTCGGGCGTCGCGTTGGCGAGCACCGCGCGGCCGGCGGCGGTGAGTTGGCTTTGCGCCTCCAACTCATGCAGGCGCGCAATCAGGCCCATATGCGTTGTCTGCGCGCCGGCCATCACCACAACCAGCATTCCGAGCACGATGGTGATGAACAGGAAGCTGCCGAGCNNGAGCAGGTTCGAGGACCCGATGAAGTAGTTAAGCGCGACGACGTAGGCTGAAACGATCGAGAAGATAAGCGACACGCCCACCATCAGGATGTTGGTGAACTCGACCAGCTCTGAAACGACCTCTGCTTCAGTCATGGGGTGACCTGCTCTGATCCCCCTCCCCTAGAGGGGGAGGGGGCAGGGGGTGGGGTGAGGGACTGAGTGTTTGAGAGATTGGAGCGCGTGGCGTGCTTTGAAGCGCCCGGTATGCGCGCGCCGCTCGAGGTGCATTGCGCAAAGTCGCCAACGCTCGGCGCGCTACCTCACCCC
>DDSO01000008.1:18442-19069 GCA_002343425.1 Brevundimonas sp. UBA2388 | reverse complement strand
GTACACGCCCGAGTGCCGGCAATGTAAAAGCTGCCTCAGCCGCAAGACCAATCTGTGCACCGCCATTCGGGGGACGCAGGGCAAGGGCGTCATGCCCGACGGCAGCTCGCGCTTCAGCTACAAGGGGCAGGCGATCGCCCACTATATGGGCTGTTCGACCTTCTCGAATTTCACCGTCCTGCCCGAGATCGCCCTGGCGAAGATCCGCAAGGACGCGCCCTTCGCGAGCGCCTGCTACGTCGGCTGCGGCGTGACCACGGGCGTGGGGGCGGTGGTCAATACGGCCAAGGTGGAGCCGGGTGCCAACTGCGTCGTTTTCGGCCTCGGCGGCATCGGGCTGAACGTCATCCAGGGGCTGAAGATGGTCGGGGCCGACATGATCGTCGGCGTCGACATCAACGATACGAAGGAAGAGTGGGGCCGGCGGTTCGGGATGACGCATTTCGTCAATCCGAAGAACGTCTCCGACGTGGTGGCGCATCTGGTCGAGCTGACCGGGGGCGGGGCCGATTACACCTTCGACTGCACCGGCAACACCACGGTCATGCGTCAGGCGCTGGAGGCCTGCCATCGCGGCTGGGGCGAGAGCATCGTCATCGGCGTGGCCGAGGCGGGCAAGGAGATCGC
>DDSO01000008.1:0-18395 GCA_002343425.1 Brevundimonas sp. UBA2388 | reverse complement strand
CATGGACGGCAAGATCGAGATCGATCCGATGATCACCCACACTCTGCCGCTGGAGCGGATCAATGAGGCGTTCGACCTGATGCATGCCGGGGAGAGCATCCGCAGCGTGGTGGTCTTCTAGAGGCTTGCGTCGCCGGGATAGTTGTTTAAAAAAACTGTCCTGAGGTCAGGAGAGGGAAGCCATGTTCACCCACATCACCGTCGGTGCGAACGACGTCGAGGCGTCGCGGAAATTCTACGATGCGGCGCTGGGCGCGCTGGGCCACGAGCCGGGGCAGGGACCCGACGCCAAGGGCCGCTACTGGTGGCGCACGCGCATGGGCGCCTTCGCGGTCGGCAAGCCGATCGACGGCGAGCCGGCCTGCCACGCCAACGGCGGGACAATCGGCTTCGCGGCCAAGTCGGCCGAGATGGTCAAGGCCTTCCACGACGCGGGCGTCGCCGCCGGCGGCAAGGCGATCGAGGACCCGCCCGGCGAGCGCAACGGCCCGTTCGGCACGCTGAACCTTGCCTATCTGCGGGACCCGTCGGGCAACAAGGTGTGCGCGTTGCATCGAGTGGCCTGACGGACAAGCCTGCGTTAGGCTGGCCTATCCGCGTTCGTCGATGCCGTCGAACGTCCAAGCCACGGAGCGCAGCGATGAAGCTTGACCCGCAGAGAGCCCTTATCGCCTATTCTGGCGCCCTGACCGCCGTGGTCATCGGTGTGATGGTTTCTGGCGCCGTGCAGGGAGTCGGCCCGGCGAGATTCACAGAGATTGATGTGCAGCGCATCAATGTACGCGAACCGGACGGCACGCTGCGGATGGTCATCTCCAACCAGACCAGCTTCCCCGAAATTCCCTATCGGGGCCGCGAGATTCCGCACCCGGGGCGCGACACAGCCGGGATGCTGTTCATGAACGAGGAGGGCACAGAGGTCGGGGGCCTGATTTTCGGCGGCAAGGATCAGGATGGGGTGCGCTCGTCCGGCGGCAGCCTGACCTTTGACGGCTATGAGCAGGATCAAACGGTCCAGCTCATGGGCTCACAGCGCGGCCAGCGCCGGGTGTCCGGACTGGTCGTCACTGATCGGCCCGAAGAGCCCATCGACTACGCGGTGCTTGAGCGGCTGGAGGGCCTGTCGCCTGAGGCGCAGCAGGCCGCCATGGTTTCCGCGAATATGGGCGGGTCGCAGCGCGCCTTCCTGGGCCGTCAGGGGTCGGGCGCGTCGGAACTGGTGTTGCGCGACGCTGGGGGCAAGGCGCGTCTGGTCCTGAGCGTGGCGGCCGACGGCGCCGCGCGCATCGCCTTTATGGACGAGGCCGGCCGCACCACGCGGGTGGTGACGCCCGAGGACGATCAGCCCTGAATATTGCGAATGTTCTCCATACCGCTCATCCCGACGAAAGCCGGGACCCGGCGCCTTGGGTGACCAGTCTCGTTAGGCTGTCGGGAACGATGTCCGGAAACGCCGGCTTCAAGCGGGACAGAACTGGGTCCCGGCTCTCGCCGGGATGAGCGGAAAAATATGGAAACGATCAAGGCACATCAGGTCCACGGCGGAACCCTGCGTTACCTGCGCCACGACAGCGCCACGACCGGCACGCCCATGACCCTGTCGGTCTTCGTTCCGGGCGGCGAGGGGCCGTTTCCGGTGTTGATCTGGCTATCGGGCCTGACATGCACCGAGGACAATTTCACAACCAAGGCCGGGGCCTATGCGGCCGCAGCGTCGCATGGGGTGATCATCGTCGCGCCGGACACCTCGCCGCGCGGGGAGAGGGTCGCGGACGATCCGGCGTACGATCTCGGGCAGGGCGCGGGCTTCTATGTCGATGCCACGGAGGCGCCGTGGACGCCGCACTTCCGGATGGAGAGCTATGTCGTCGAGGAATTGATCGGCCTGATCGACGCGGGATTCCCCACCACGAAGGCGCGGTCGATCAGCGGCCATTCGATGGGCGGGCATGGGGCGCTGACCCTTGCCCTGCGGCATCCGCACCTGTTCCGGTCGGTCTCGGCCTTTGCGCCGATCTCGTCGCCGACGCGCTGTCCGTGGGGCGAGAAGGCCTTCGCCGCCTATCTGGGCCCGGATCGCGAGGCCTGGGAGGCGCATGACGCGGCGCGGCTGATTGAGGGCGGCGTGGGCGAGGGCTACTACGACGACATCCTGATCGACCAGGGCGACGCGGATCCGTTCCTCGTCGAGCAGTTGAAGCCGGAACTGCTGGTCGCCGCGGGCAAGGCCATGGGACAGGCGATCACGCTGCGGATGCAGCCGGGCTATGACCACTCCTATTTCTTTATGGCGAGCTTTATCGCCGATCACGTGGCATTCCACGCCCTGCGGCTGAGAGGACCTGTTTGACCATGACCCTTCTGGCCGTCGCACTGACTGTTGGCCTGCAACTGCCTGCGCCGGGGCCGGTTCTGGACGCCGTCCCTTTCGAGGTGCCCTCGGCCGACGGGTATATGATCCAGGGCGAGACGGATCGGCCCGCAGGGCCGGCGCGCGGAGTCGTGATCATGGTCGCGGGGACCGGCGTCTTCACCCGCGATGTCAACTTCGGTCGGTCCGGTACGCCCGGAGACCGCGTATTCCTGGACCTCGCCGCCCGGTTCAACCAACGGGGCATGGCGGTGGTGCGCTTCGACCGTCGGGGCGCCCGTTACGGGGTTCCGCGCGAAGAGCGGACGGACAAGGCCGTTGCGCCCACGGCGACGCCTGAAAACCTCAGTCAGGATGTCGAGGCCCTGTATGACTGGACCCGTTCCGAGCGGGGTCTGGGGGCGCGATGCGTGGTCCTGTTCGGCCATTCGGAAGGCACCATCCATATCGCGGGGCTGGCAGAGCGGGGGGCCGTTCCGCCAGACCTCGTCATCGGCATGGGCGGGCTGCTGGAGAGCAAGGCGTCCGTGATTCGATGGCAGTCCGTTGACCGTGAGCCGGACGCCTTGCTGATGATGGACGACGACGGCGACGGCATGGTCACTGACGAGGAGATTCGCGCCAATTTCCGCGAAACGCCGGCGGGCATCTATGAGGACCCGGCCCCCCTGCTGGCTCCGGACGGGTCCTGGACCGCAGCCGACATTGCCGGCGCCCGCGCTGAAGGCGCCGCCTGGTACGCCCGGGAAGTGGCGGCCCTCGCCAACCATGCCGATGACGCGCCCTATCCGGACGCCGAGCAGCCTCTTGCCAGCTGGCGCTGGTGGAAGTCCTGGTTCCTGGATGACACGCCCAACGCCGTCCGGCTTTCGCGCTGGCCCTCGCCCCTGATCTTCCATTACGGCTCAAGAGACTCGCAGGTGCGCGAGGACCGTCAACGTATCGCAGCGGAAGGCATCCTGCCTGCCGGTCAACTGAGGTTCGTCTCGCACCCGGATCGGGGCCATACTCTGGGACACGATGCGCTGCTTGGGCCGATGGACGAAGCCATCGCCGACCAGATCGCAGATCAGGCTGCGGCCGCCTGCCCGGTCGCTTTTTCAGGTCGAGACAATGAACCAGGCTGATTATGCTTCCATGTTCGCCGCCCTGTGCCGGGAGGTCGGCTTCTGCCTGCATCCCAAGGGGGAGAAGCGGGTGCTCGAGGCTCTGCCCAACGGACTGGACGCCGCGACGCGGGCCGTGTTCGACGCCGAGGGCGTGGATTTCGCCTCGGCCACGGGCGACCTGCGGCGGGCGGTGCGCGACTGTCTGAAAGCCAATCTGCCGGGGTCGGGCGGATAGCCGCAGGAACGAAATCGGCCCGTCCCGCTTGGGATGGGGGAACGGGCGCCTAGATACAGGCGGACCGAACTGATTGAAGGAGCCGCCCGATGGCCTTTACGCTTCCCCCCCTCCCGTACGCCCATGACGCCCTGGAGCCCGCGATCGACCGGGAGACGATGAAGTTCCACCACGGCAAGCACCATCAGGCCTATGTCGACAATCTGAACAAGGCGGTCGACGCCGACCCCGCCCTGCGCGGCAAGTCGATGGAAGAGATGTTCGCGACGATGTCGACCCTGCCCAAGGCGGTGCGCAACAATGCGGGCGGGCACTGGAACCACAGCCTGTTCTGGAAACTGATGGCGCCGTCGGGAAAGACCGGCCGGCCGTCGCCTGAACTGGCCGCCGCCATCGACCGCGATCTGGGCGGGATGGACAAATTCAAGGAGGCTTTCAACGCCGCCGGAGCGGGGCAGTTCGGTTCGGGCTGGGCCTGGCTGATCGTGCAGGGCGGCGTGCTCAAGGTCACCTCGACCCCGAACCAGGACAATCCGTTGATGGATGTGGCCGAGGACAAGGGTGCCGTGGTGCTGGCCGCCGACGTCTGGGAGCACGCCTATTATCTGAAATACCAGAACCGCCGGGCCGACTATCTGAAGGCCTTCTGGACGGTGGTGAACTGGAACAAGGCCAATGAACTGTTCGCCGCCGCCACGACCTGACGGCTCGACGAAGAAAAACTTCATGGCGCGCGGGCTGGCATGCGCCGGCCTGCAACCTATGTGACCGCAAGCGTGACGGGGGCTGGTCCCGATCGCGGGGAGGCTGAACCATGAAGTCGCAGACGAAACTCGCCGCCGCGAGCCTGATGTTCGCCACCCTTGTGGGCGCCGCAGGCTGCTCCCCTGATGTCGAAAAGAGCGATCCGGTCGCCGCGCAGGCCCCGGCCGCCAACGCGGACATCCACCCGTTCAAGGTGGGCGCGCTTGATGTCGTCGCCCTGCGCGACGGCGGCATGACTGGCGTGCCGAATGACAACACTGTGCTGGGGGTCGGCCGCACGCCCGCCGAGGTCGCTGCCGTGCTGACCGCCAACGGCCTGCCGGGCGACAGTTTCAGCCTCAGCGTCCAGCCTCTGCTGGTGCGCGACGGCGCGCGCGTCGTTCTGCTGGATGCCGGCGCGGGGAACAGCTTTGGTCCCGGCGCGGGCAAGCTGCCTGCCTCGCTGGCCGCCGCGGGCGTGCAGCCGGACCAGGTCACGGACGTCCTGATTTCCCACAGCCACGGCGATCATGTGGTTGGACTGGTCAACGCCTCGGGCGGCCTGACCTTCCCCAACGCCACGATCCGCATGGCCGCCGCGGAATGGGAGTTCCTCAAGGCCAATGCCCAGATGGGTGCGCTGGTCACAACGATCACGCCGAAGGTCCAGACGTTCGAGCCGGGCGCCGCAGCCTTGACCCCCTCCATCTCTTCGGTCGCGATCAACGGCCATACGCCGGGTCACATGGGCTATGAGATCAGGTCCGGGACTGACAGCCTGCTCTACATCGGCGACACCATGCACCATTCGGTGATCTCGGTTCAGCGGCCGGAATGGCAGATCGCCTTTGACAATGACGCCCCGACCGCGACGGCCAGCCGCGCAGCCCTGCTGGAGAGGGCGGCGGCGGGTAACCTCCGGGTTTATGCGGTTCACTTCCCCTTCCCGGGCCTGGGTCGGTTCCAGCGACGGGACGACGGCTTCGTCTGGGTTCCGGAAGCCGCCGCCCGGCCTTGACGGATGGGTCCGACCCCGTCATAAGCGCGCCCTTCACGCCGTCGGGCCTGCCCGTCTGCGTGAACCACTACGGACGATGCGTGGACCGCCGTTGAGATCGTCTCTCCAGTTGGGGAGGGACCGGGCCGCATCACGAAGAAGAGTGACACATGTCCAAGCGCCATAGCGCCAAGTACAAACTCGACCGGGTCATGGGTGAAAACCTGTGGGGTCGCGCCAAGTCCCCCGTCAACAAACGCTCGTACGGCCCCGGCCAGCACGGCCAGCGTCGCAAGCAGAAGGTCTCTGACTTCGGCCTGCAGCTGAAGGCCAAGCAGAAGCTGAAGGGCTACTACGGCAACATCACCGAGAAGCAGTTCGCCGCGACCTACGAGGAAGCTTCGCGTCGCAAGGGCAACAGCTCGGAGAACCTGATCGGCCTGCTGGAGTCGCGTCTCGACGCCCTGGTCTATCGCGCCAAATTCACCCCGACCGTCTGGTCCGCCCGTCAGTTCGTCAGCCACGGCCACGTGACTGTGAACGGCAAGAAGGTCGACATCGCGTCGTACCGTCTGAAGGTCGGCGACGTCGTCGAGGTCAAGGAAAAGTCCCGCAACATGGCGCTGGTGCTCGAAGCCCAGCAGTCGTCGGAACGCGACATCCCCGACTACATCGAAATCGGCGATCGCGGCTTCTCGGTCCGCTTCGTCCGGGTGCCGGAGCTGGCTGACGTGCCGTTCCCGGTGAAGATGGAGCCGAACCTGGTCGTGGAATACTACTCGTCGTAAGGGCGCTGGCGCTCGCGACGCGGTCGCTCACTGCCTGAGCGCACGATGCGAAACACCGAGAAGGCCCCGGAGAAATCCGGGGCCTTTTTGCTGGTCGCAGCAACGGTCTTCCATTGACCTCCGAACAGGCGCATTTTGCCGCTTGCTCAGGGTTCGGTGCAGGAGGCTGGAGTGATGAAACGGATCGCTACGCTGGCCGCCACGGCAGCCCTGATCGCCTCGCTGGCGGGATGCGCCGCTGTGCAGCAGATCGCCGGCGGGTTCCGGACGCCTCAGGAAGAGATGCCCGGTCAGGTCGAACCGGTCCATGCCGCGGCCATCGCGCGGGACGAGGCGGTGTTCTGGGTCACCTCCAACGGCTGCACCGCCAAGGAAGACATCACCCCGGTGGTGCGGTCCTCGAGCGACGGGCCGATCATCACCCTGCGCCGGATCAGGGAAGACCGCTGCCGCGAGAGCCGGCCCGAGGGGACCGAGGTGCGCTGGTCGTTCGAAGAGCTGGGCCTAGCCCCCGGATCACGCCTGTCGGTCGAAAATCCGTACCAGCTGCCGCCGACCTGAGGTCACACCGCAGGAACTCAGACGGCCCGCCCATGCATGGCTTCGTCTTCCACGGCGCTGATCTGGCTGTGGACGATGGACACCGTGGTGCCCGGATGGCCGCCGACGACCTGGACATGGGCGTTCAGCTGTTTGGCCAGGGCCTCGACAATGCTGGTGCCCAGGCCGGGTGTTGAGCTTTCGGCGTCCTTGGGCATACCCACGCCGTTGTCGGCCACCGACAGGGTCCAGTTGGGGCCGTGGGCCCTGTAGCCGACCGTGATGACCCCGGAGCGTCCGCCAGGGAAGGCGTGCTTCAGCGAGTTGATCACCAGTTCTGTGACGATCAGACCCAGACTGACCGAGACGTCAGCGTCGACCGAGGTGTCGTCGCAGTCGACGCGCAGCGACAGCTGGTCGTGGTCCCGGATCATCGAGGCGCCGACGCTGATGCACAGCTGGTCGAAATAGGGCTTCAGCTCGACTTCGCCGAGGTGCGACACCGCGAGTTGCTGTTGCAGGGCGGCGACCGACATGACCCGGCTGTGGGCATCGGTCAGGGAGGTGCGGGTCTCGTCGGACTGGGACTTGCGGGCGCTCTGCAGGATGACGCTGGCGATGATCTGCAGGCTGTTGGCGACGCGATGCTGGACCTCCTGCAGCAGGATGGCCTTTTCGCGCAGCAGGTCGTCCTTCAGCTTCTCGCTGGCCCGGGCCTCCGTGACATCCGACATGCCCAGCAGCATCCGCACCTCGGAGCCGTCGCCCCAGGCGAGCAGGTGGGCGTTGAGCATCAGGCATCGCTTACCCAGATGCCGGCTCTTCAACTCCATCTCATAGGCTTCGACATCGGCCGCGCCGGACAGGGTGGCGGTCAAGAGGGAGCGCAGCCGGGGCAGGTTCCATTCGCCGTCGCCGAGGCCGAGGAAGGACTCGCCGATGGCCCCCGTGGGGTCGATCTGAAAGGCGGTGAAGAAGGAGGCGCTGGCCGCAATGACGTTCAGGTCGCCGTCCAGCAGCACCAGGGGCGCGGTCGATGATCCGACCACGGCGAGCGCCAGGTCGATAGAACCGCCGGAATGAATCGGTGTGGGGGCAGCCAAGGCTGGCCCTCCAAATAGTTACCGGAGACTCGCGAAGCGAAAGCCTTACCCGTCTTGTATTGTCGGCAAACAAAGTGGATCCGGATTCTTAATCCGGACGCCACGCCAGATAACTGATATCATGTATTGGCTAGCTCCTCTCATGAATTTTGTTTCCTGAGTGCAAGGCTTGCGGCGGAACCAATCCCCGAAAACCCGGTTCGGGCAACAATGTTTACGGTGGCGCAGTGCCTGGCGAAGGCCGCGGAGCTCGAACAGCGGGCGGCGGAACCGTACCCACCGGACGTCTGCGCTGACTTCGCGGCCATGGCCCTGCAATGGCGCCGCCTGGCCGCCCGGGCGGAGATTCAGGACCGCCGAACAGCTGTTATCGCTGAAAAGCCTCAAGCATAGTCGCCGGGAGGCGATGCGGCCGCATGGTCGTCGCGTCCACCAGCACCCATTCCGTCACGCCCTGGGCGCAGACGCGGCCTTCGCCGTCCTCTATGCGGACATAGCGGTTGAAGCGCGGTCCCTGCGGATCGCCGACCCAGGTGCGGGCCACGACGCCGACAGAGTCGGGCATCAGCGGCCGGAAATAGTCGATCTCGTGCCGGGTGCCGACCCAGGACCAGCGGGCGCGCGTCGCATCGTCGAAGCGGGCGTTCCAGTGGGCCGTACCGGCGTCCTGCAGCCAGCCGACATAGACGACGTTGTTGACGTGGCCGTTGTCGTCGATGTGCTCGGGGCGGACCTCCAGCGGGACGACGAAGATCTCGCGGTCGACGCGGGGTTCGAGGACCGCGCGCGCCATCAGGCCTCGGCTTGCTCGCCGAGCGGCACGCCCTTCTCGGCCATCAGGGCCTGAAGCTCGCCGGCGTTGAACATCTCGCGCACGATGTCGGAGCCGCCGACGAACTCGCCCTTCACATAGAGCTGGGGAATGGTCGGCCAGTCGCTGAAGGTCTTGATGCCGTCGCGCAGGCCCTCGTCCTGAAGCACGTCCACGCCGACGAAGTCCGCGCCGATGTGGTCGAGAATCTGCACCGCCAGCGAGGAGAAGCCGCAGCGCGGGGCGTCGGGCGAGCCCTTCATGAACAGGACCACCGCATGGTTCTTCAGCGTGTCGGCGATGAAGGCGTGGATGGGGTCGGCCCCGGAATTGGAATCAGCTGCTTGATCGGTCACGGACGCGGGCCTTTCAGTGAAGGGCGTCAGGTATGGACCGGGCGCGCGCCGGTCAAGGGCGTCAGGCCGCCTTGGCGCCCGCGACCCTGGCCATTTCGATCTGGGCCGACAGGCCGGGCGGCATGTCGCGGTCAGGCACCTGGGACAGGGTGTTGAGCCGCTCGACGTCGCTGGCCTCGATCATGACGCTGGACACCGACGGATCGGTCAGGGCGTAGGCCAGGCAGATGGCCTCGGCCGACCAGTTGTTGGTGCGGTGCAGGAAGGCGAAGGTGCCGGCATGGGCCAGCGGGCCCTCTACAGGCTTGGGTCCGCCGCCGAAACCAAAGAAGCCCTTTTTCTGGACATGGACTGTCGCGGCTTTTTTCGCCGTGTTCAGGCTGTCGGGGAAATAGCCGTAGACGAAGATGGCCATGTCGCCTTCCTGGGCGGCGCGCAGGCGCGAGCGGACCTGCCAGCTGGCGTTGACGTGGAACGGCGTGGCCAGAACGTCGAAGGCGCCCGTCGAGACATAGGTGTCCATCACATCGCCGTCGCCCGAGATGCCCAGCAGCCGCACCCGCTCGGTGGCGCGCAGTGCCTTGAGGGCGTTCAGGGTCGACTGCGGCAGTTCGTGGTCGCCGGGCTCGTCGAGGATGGCCAGGTCGAAATACCCGAGGCCGGAAGCGTGCAGGGCCTTGTCGATGGCCGAGGTGATGCCTTGGGCGGAGAAGTCGCGGTCGGAGCCGCGGCGGCCGTCGCCGGCGCCGAGGGTCAGGGACACCTGAACCAGCTTGCGGTCGACGTGTTTCAGCGCCTGACCCAGCACTTCGGCCAGCACGGGGTCGGCGTTTTCGAGGCGATAGGAGTTGATGCCGGCTTCCAGCGCGGAATAGATCAGTTCGCGGCCGGCTTCGGGCCCGCCGCCGATGTCGCGGGCGCCGAGGCTGAGGGTGAGGCAGGAGACGGCCTGTCCGGTCAGGCCAAAGGGACGGTAGCGCATGGGGTCAATCTCCCGTCGAGGACGAGGGGGGCGGGGCGGAGGTTTCAAGCGCCAGGGCGTGCAGCTCGCCGCCCATCTTGCCCTTCAGTGCGGCATAGACGAGCTGGTGCTGGCGTACGCGCGGCAGGCCCTTGAACGCTTCGGAGACGATGCGGGCCTTGTAGTGATCGCCGTCGCCGGCGAGGTCCTCGATCTCGATGGTCGCATCGGGGAAGCCTTCGCGCAGCGCGGCCTCCAGGTCGGGTTGGGACATCGGCATGGCGCCGACTNNCCCGCAAAAGCGGGGGCCACGATGCGCGCGCGATAGTGATCGCCGTCGCCGGCCAGATCCTCGATCAGGATCTCGGCGTCGGGAAAGGCTTCGGTCAGATGGGCGCGAAGCGTTTCGACAGGCATGGGCATGGAACAGGCGGTCTCCGGGCTCGCCGGAGATGATGGCGCGTAAACCTTAATGGGGGGCTACGTCGGGCGATTATCGGCCGATGCGTTCGAGCAGAACGACGGGCGCGCCCTTGTAGGTCGTCTCGACATAGGGGGTGAAGCCCGCGCGGGCTGCCAGGGCGTGGGAGGGGGCGTTTTCGGGCGAGATCATGCAGACGGTGCGCGCCGCGTTGAGGGTGTCATCGCACCAGGCGAGGGCCGCGGACACAGCCTCGAAAGCGATGCCCCGCCCCTGGAAGCGCGGGGCGACGCCCCAGCCCAGCTCAGGCGCGTCGAATGTCGGGTCGAGGATGCGGCGATAGTCCAGCACCCCGACGCTGCCGACATAGTCGCCGGTCGCTGTCTCGCGGATCGCCCAGTTGCCGTAGCCGACCGCCTCCCAATGGCCGATGTCGCGCAGCAGGCGGAACCAGACGTCCTCGGACGTCAGGGGGATGGGGAAGATGGCCGTGGCGAAGGCCGGGTCGGCCCATAGCGCATTCAGGTCCGGCAGGTCGGAGACCTGCATGGGCGTCAACGTCAGGCGTTCGGTGATGAGGATGGTCATGGAGTTTCGAACAGGGCGCCGGCGCGCGCGATTCGGGTCTGGCCGGCGGCGTCGGTGACAGCATAGGTGAAGCCGGGCTGGAGGGCGAAGGCCCCGGCCCGGCCCTGTTTGTCCAGCGCCAGCAAGGCGACCTGCGAGCCCGCCACCTTCGTTCCGCGAAGACGCGCCAGCCGCTCGATCACGCTGCGGCAGGCGGCGGTGGGATCCATGCCATGGCGCATGGCCTCGACGACGGCATGGGCGCCCGCGACCCGGACGACATCCTCGCCGACGCCGGTGGCGGTGGCGCCGCCGACCTCGTCATCGACATAGAGGCCGGCCCCGATGATCGGGCTGTCGCCGACCCGGCCGCGCATCTTGAAGGCCATGCCGGAGGTGGTGCAGGCACCGGCCATGCGCTGGTCCGCGCCGATGGCCAGCAGGCCGATGGTGTCGTGATTGTTCGGGCCGCCGGGCATGGAGCGCCAGTCGGTGTTCTCGGAGTTGGGGCGGGGGGCGTAGTTCGCCGTCTTCAGCCATTCCCGCCACGCCGCCTCGGCTCGGGGCGTCAGCAGGTTCCGCGCCTCGAACCCCTGTTCAAGGGCGAAGGTCCGCGCGCCCTCGCCGACCAGCATGGTGTGGGGCGTGCGCTCCATGACCCGGCGCGCCGCCGAAACGGCATGGACGATGTCCTCCAGGGCGCAGACCGCGCCGATATCCCCGGCCCAGGTCATGACGCAGGCGTCCAGCGTCACCCGGCCGTCGCGATCGGGCAGGCCGCCCAGACCGACCGAGGAATTGCTCTCGTCCGCTTCCGCCACGCGGCCGCCGGCCTCAACCATGTCCAGCGCCGAGCCGCCGTTCGCCCGCGCGGCGATGCCGGCGGCATTGGCGGCGGCGCCGAAGTCCCAGGTCGAGACCATGACGGCGGGAGCGGCGGTTTGGGCAAGGGCGGAGGTCGCGAGCGCCGCGACAGGGGCGGCGGCCAGCAGGGTTCTGCGCGAGGGGCCGCTCACGGCTGTCCCGGTTGTTTGAAGCCGGCCCCGCCGTCGTGGCCGATCAGGTGATTGTGGACGATGATCATCGACTTGGCCGACAGCTCCAGCGCCCGGCGCACCATCGCGCGCGGATGGACCCGAGCATGACCGATGGTGCCGCGATTCTGGATCGGGTCGAGGGTCAACCGGACGGGGTCGTGGAGGTGGAGCTCCGGGCGCTGTGCGAGGGGCCCGTCCGGTTCCCTCGCTTGTCGAACCGTCCCGCCATGATATTGGTTGTATCCTGCGGTCGGGAGATGACGCCCGGAGGGTTTTTATGGCGACCTTTGACGCCCGGCGGCATGCGATCACGAGCCGGGCGAGACGCTCCGTGTCGGTTCTGTCAGCCCTGATCCTTGGCCTGGCATCGGCGGCCCCGGCGTCGGGCGGTGCGACGTTCGACGTCGCGGGCTGGCGCAGGGATTTCCAGCATCTCAAGCAGGAGATGGCGCAGCGCTATGCCAACCTCGACTGGATCGTTTCCCATCGCGGCCTCGACCTCGCGGCGCTGGACGCCGAAACAGGCGCGGCCATCGAGCGCGCCCGATCCGATGGTCAGGCCGCCGCAGCACTGCGTCGGTTCATCGGCGCCTTTGAGGACCCCCATCTGAAGCTGGTTCGCGGCGACCGCTCCAGCCCGCCGGGCACTGCAGGCCCGGCGGCCGTGCCGCGCCTTCCCGACCCGCCCGCCGCGGTCGCCTCCTGCGAGGCCGCCGGCTACAGGTGGGGAACCCTCGCTTCCGGTTTCCCTTCAACCGGCTGCCGGGCTGGGCCCCGTTGCGGGACGGCCCGTTCGCCACCGGCGTCGCCGGCGACCTGGGCGTGCTGCGCATCGCGGCCCTGGGCGAAGACTCTTATCTGGCGGCCTGCCGCGAAGCGTTCCGCCCCGGCATGACCGCCCGTGGCCTGCGCATGGCCGTCCGCGCCCGTCTCCAGCAGAGCCTCATGGAGGCCATCGACGACCTTAAGGCACGCGGCGCGCGGCGGCTTCTGGTGGATCTGACCGGCAATGGCGGCGGCACGGAATGGGTCACCGAGGTGGTCGCCCTGATGACCGACCAGACCCTGGTCAGGCCCGCCGGGCGGCTTGTCGATCCGGCCTGCGACCGGTCGGCCATCTGGCGCGGCGAGCCGGTCTGCCCCGTGCTGGCGCCGGCCGGTGAGCCGTTGCGATTGACCGGAAACGGCCACTGGGTGGGCCCGCTGTTCATCCTCGTCGATCATGAGACGGGCTCGGCGTCCGAGGACTTCGTCGCCTGGCTGCAGCAGAACCGTGTCGCCTTGGTGCTTGGCGCGCGCACCGCCGGAGCCGGTTGCGGCTATGTGAATGGCGGCGGCCGCATACGGCTGCAGGCCGGATCCCTGGATGTGATGGCGCCCAACTGCGCCCGGTTCCTCAATGACGGGACCAATGAAATTGAAGGCATCACGCCCGACGTGGAAATCGCCATGGACGGCGCGAACCGGGCCGTGGCCCTCGCCGCCGCCCTGTCAGCCGCGTCGGCGCGACCGGTCCCGCCGCTCACATCAACCCCAGCTGCTTGAAGCTGGCCACGCCGTCGCGGCCGACGATCAGATGGTCGTGGACGCTGAGGTCCAGCGCCCTGGCGGCCTCGACGATCTGGCGGGTCATGTGGATGTCGGGCCGGGACGGGGTCGGGTCGCCGGACGGGTGATTGTGGACGATGATCATCGCCTTGGCCGACAGCTCCAGCGCCCGGCGCACGACCTCGCGCGGATAGACCGGAGCGTGGTCGACGGTGCCGCGGTTCTGGATTTCGTCGAGGATCAGCTGGTTGCGGTTGTCGAGGTACAGCACCCGGAACTGCTCGCGCGCCTCATGCTGTAGCGACAGCCGGACATAGGCGACCAGGGCGGTCCACGACGAGATGACGGTGCGTTTGGCGGCCTCTTCCTTGATGACCCGGCGCGCGACCTCATGCAGGGCGGCGAGGTCCAGCGCGGTCTCTGCGCCCACGCCCTTCGTCCGGCCCTTCGAGTCCTCGGCCTTGACCGTGCCCAGGTCCTCGACAGGGGCGGCGAGCACCGCCGCCAGCGAGCCGAACCGCGCCAGCAGGGCCTTGGCGATCGGCTTGACGTCGCCCTGCGGCTGGCTGCGAAACAGGAAGAGTTCGAGCAGTTCATAGTCGGGCAGGTGATGGATCCCGGCCCCGCGCGCCCGGTCGCGCAGGCGTTCGCGGTGGCCCGTGTGGTGCGGTTTGGGCGTGGATGGGGGCTTCGCACCCGCGACGGGCGCGCGGGTCGGCAGACTCGGAAAGGGCAGCACGCTGGACAAGGCGGCCTCCGGTTCAATCGGAGGTACGATGTCAGAACAAAAGGCGAACGTCCAGCGGGATCAGCCCGGGAGGCGGATCAACCGAATTTCGGCCGGAACAGCCCGGCCGAACTGGCGCTGAACAGCTCCACGCCGGTCTCGGTCACGCCCACGGAGTGTTCGCACTGGGCCGACAGGGACTTGTCGCGGGTCACGGCGGTCCAGCCGTCGGACAGGACCTTCACGTGCGGCTTGCCCAGGTTCACCATCGGCTCGACGGTGAAGAACATGCCGGGCTTGAGCGTCGCGCCCTCGCCGCGGCGGCCGTAGTGCAGGACGTTGGGGCTGTCGTGGAACAGGCGGCCGATGCCGTGGCCGCAGAAGTCGCGGACCACCGACATGCGGTTGGCCTCGACGACCTGCTGGATGGCGTAGCCGATGTCGCCGAAGGTGTTGCCCGGCTTGATCATCGCCAGACCGGCCTCGAGCGAGTCATAGGTCACGTCGATGAGCTTGCGGGCGCGGGCGTTGATCTCGCCGACCGCATACATGCGGCTGGAGTCGCCGTGCCAGCCGTCGACGATGACGGTGTGGTCGATATTGACGATGTCGCCGTCCTTGAGGACCCGGTCGCCCGGAATGCCGTGGCAGACGACGTGGTTGATCGAGGTGCAGATCGTCTTCTCATAGCCCTTGTAGCCGAGGCAGGCGGGCAGGGCGCCGTGGTCCAGGGTGAACTCGCGGATGCGGTCGTCGAGTTCGCCTGTGGTCACGCCGGGGACCACGAACGGGGTGATCATGTCCAGCGCCTGTCCCACCAGACGGCCGGCCGCACGCATGCCCTCCCACGCCTCGTCGCCTTCATAGACGCGAATCTCGTGGGTGCGGACGAAGGCGTCGCTGTCCAGTTCGGGGGTCTCGTACATCGGGGGCTTTCGGGAGGCGGCAGGCTCGGTTCAGATGGCCATCATAGCACAGATGCTCAAGGCGACACGATGACCGGACGACTGCGGCAGTCTAGCGTGCGGAGATGACCGAATCCTCCCCTACCGCCGCTGTCCTGATCATCGGCGACGAAGTCCTGTCCGGAAGGACGCAGGACACCAATCTGAACACCCTCGCCCGGTTCCTGGCGGCGCTGGGGATCGACCTGCTGGAAGCGCGGACCATCGGCGACCGCAAGGCGCAGATCGTCGACAGCCTGAACGCCTTGAGAGCCGCCCACGACTATGTCTTCACCACCGGCGGCATCGGGCCCACGCATGACGACATCACGGCCGACGCTGTGGCGACGGCCTTCGGCGTGGCCCTGCCTGAACATCCCGATGCGGTGGCGATCCTTGAGCGGCGCTATGGCGATGACTTCAATGCGGCGCGGCGGCGGATGGCGCGGATACCGGAGGGCGGGACGCTGATCGCCAATCCGGTGACAGACGCGCCGGGGTTTCAGGTCGGCAATGTCTTCGTCATGGCCGGGGTGCCGAAGATCATGACGGCCATGCTCGAGGATGTGGCCCCGCGGCTGCGCACCGGGGCGGTGGTGCATGCGCGGACCATCAGGGTGACAGGCGTTGGCGAGGGAGCCGTCGCGGACCTGCTGGCCGCGGCGGCGCGGCTTGAGCGCGAGATCAGCTTCGGCAGCTATCCGTTCGGCCACGGTTCGGTCGGCGAGATCGGGACGCATCTGGTGGTGCGAGGGCGCACCCTCGCGAAGGTCGAGGGGGCGGTCGAGGCCCTGCTGGTCGAATTGGCGGCCGCGGGGATCGAGGCGGTCCTGGCCTAGCCCCTGAACGCCTCGGCCACGGCCTGGTACGCCGGATTGGCCCGGCCCTGCGCATCAAGAAGCAGGGCGCTTTCGTCGGGGCGATTCTTGCCCTCGGCCCGGACCAGCCAGCTGTCCGTGTCGCGCAGGCCCCAGGTGGTGAAGGCGTAGCGCTGGCGCTCGGGCAGGGCCATGAAGGCCTCGGCCAGTTCGCCGACGCGGGCGACCTGCTGGGCGCGCTTCTGGGCCGTTGTGCGCAGGTCGGGCATCCGGCCGCCGTCCCGCTCCATCGGGAAGTCCAGCTCCGACACATGGATCGGCAGACCAAGCGAGGCCGCGTCGCGCATGAAGGCGGTGATCTGTCCGGCCGGGATCTCGATATCGAGGTGGGACTGGGTGCCGATGCCGCCGATCGGCGCCCCGAGCTTCAGCAGCCGCTCGACCAGCCTCAGGAAGGTCGCGCCCTTCCGGGGGAGGTTCTCGAGATTGTATTCGTTGAGAAACAGGACCGCGTCCGGATCGGCGGCCTTCGCCTGTTCAAAGGCGCGGACCATATAGCCGTCCATGCCCAGCGCCCGGCTCCAGTGGCATTCGCGCAGGCCGTCGCCGTCCTCGGCCACCGGTTCGTTGACCACGTCCCAGCCGGCCATCCGACCCCGGTACCGGCCGACGAAGGTGGAGATGTAGCGGTCGTACTCGGCGGCGAAGCGGGCGCGGGACAGCTTCGCGTCATCGAAGACGTCGGCGCCCTGTGAATACCAGATCACCGTATGACCGTGGACACGCAGGCCATTGTCACGCGCGAAGGCGACGACCCGGTCGGAAGGCTCGAAATCGTAGCTGAATCCGGGGCCGAGGGTGCGCTCCATCTTCTGCTCCCACTCGGGGGTCAGCTGGGAGCAATGGCGCAGCATCTGCTCGACCCAGTCGGGCTGGTCGAGTTGCCAGGTCATGCCCGTCGCGCCGAAGGGACAGGGCAGGATGGATTTCAGCGCCGGGGCCAGCGGACCCGCCGGGGTCTGGGCCGAGGCGAAGCGGTCACAGGCGGCAAGGGCCAGCGGCGCGGCGAGGACGGCGCGGCGGTTCAGTCCGGGCGGATCAGCCCGCACGCCGCCTCAAGCCCAGTTCGTCGAATGCGGCCGTCTCGCGCTTGCCGGCGGCGATGACGGCGTTGAGCCGGGTCATTTCGGCGACGTGTTCGAATTTCTTGAGCTCTTCGAAGGCGCCGGTCAGGGCGTCGCGGGCGCCTTCCTCCTCGGCGTCGATGACCACGACGTCGGCTTCGGCCGCGCCCTTGCGCAGTTTCCAGCCGTTCAGATAGGCCTGCAGCATCATGGCGGCGTCGGCGTCGTCACGGGCGCGGTCCTGCTCGATCTCGGCCTCGGCCTCGAGCACGGCGATGCGCATTTCGGCGGAGGCGCGGCGGGCGGTGATCTCGGCGAGGCGCTTCTGCAGCGTCTCGACCTCATAGTTGGAGATCCGGATCAGCGATTGGGCCCAGTTGCTCATGCGTACGCGCTCCAGAGGGTCAGGGTCACTGGACCATGCCCTGATTCAGAATTGCTTCCAGCCGGGTAAAGGAATCGGAAAGACCGGTGTGATCGTCCTTGTCCTGGCCGAGGAAGGCCTCCAGCGCCGGGTTCAGGGCGATGGCGCGGTCGACCATGGGATCGGCCCCGGCGCGGTAGGCGCCGATGCGGATCAGTTCTTCCATATTGCCGTAGTCCGACAGGCACTGGCGGGCGCGTTTGTTCAACTCGCGCTCCGGCGGGGTCTGGCAGGCGGGCAGGGTGCGGCTGACGGATTTCAGGACGTCGATGGCCGGAAAGCGGCCGCGCTCGGCGATCTTGCGGTCCATGACGATGTGGCCGTCGAGGATGCCTCGGACGGCGTCGGCGATGGGTTCGTCATGGTCGCCGCCGTCGACGAGGACGGTGAACATGGCGGTGATCGGCCCCGCCGTGGTGCCGTCGGGCCGCACCGGACCCGGTCCGGCGCGCTCCAGCAGCTTGGGCAGTTCGGTGAAGACGGTGGGCGTATAGCCCTTGGTGGTCGGAGGCTCGCCGGCGGCCAGGCCGATCTCGCGCTGGGCCATGGCGAAGCGGGTGACCGAGTCCATCAGGCACAGGACCTCGAGATCCTGGTCGCGCAGATATTCCGAGATCGCCATGGTCATATAGGCGGCCTGCCGGCGCTTCAGGGCCGGTTCGTCCGAGGTGGCGACCACGACGATCGCGCGGCGCAGGCCTTCCTCGCCGAGGGTCTCCTCGATGAATTCGCGGACCTCCCGGCCCCGTTCGCCGATCAGGCCGACGACG
>DDSO01000016.1:276-18699 GCA_002343425.1 Brevundimonas sp. UBA2388 | reverse complement strand
GATGCGCGTCTTGCCCATGCGGCGGGCCAGGATGATCTGGCCCAGCACATTGTTGATCTTATGCGCGCCGGTATGGTTCAGCTCGTCGCGCTTGAACCAGATGTCGGCGGCCCCGTAATGCGCCGTCAGCCGCTCGGCCAGATACAGCGGGCTGGGCCGGCCGACATAGTCGGTCAGGAAGCCGTCGAGTTCCGCCTGGAAGGTCGGGTCCGCCTTCGCCGCCTCATAGGCCGCGTTCAGCTCGTGAACCAGCGGCATCAGAGTCTCGGCCACGAACCGTCCGCCATAGGGGCCGAAACGGCCCTCGGCGTCAGGCATGGCGTAATGGTTCGGCAGGATGGCGTTCACGGTCAAAGCTTTCGCGCGGGGGAGCGGCGGAAATCAGGCCGACCGGACGGCGTCGAGAAACGCCGCGATCAGGGCCGGGTCCTTAACACCCGGCGCGGTTTCGACGCCAGAGGACACATCCACGAGGGGCGCACCGGACACCGAAATCGCCTGCGCCACATTGTCCGGGTTCAGACCGCCGGCCACGAACCACGGACGCCGGAACGCCCGTCCGGCCAGCAGCGACCAGTCGAATCGCGCCCCGACCCCGCCCGGCAGATACGAGCCTTCGGGCGGCTTCGCGTCGAACATCAGATGATCGACGAACGGCTCCCAGGCTTCCGCCTCCTCGAAATCCTCAACCGTCCGGATCGGCAGGACCTTGATGATCCCCGCCCCCGTCAGCATTCGCGCCCGCTCCGCCTGTTCGCGGGTCTCATGGCCGTGCAACTGGATAAGGTCCGGCTTCAGGATCAGGGCGATCTCGGTCAGCAGGGCGTCGTCGGCGTCGACCGTGACGGCCACGATCCCGGCCCTGCCCCGCGCCCGCTCGAACAGGGTCGCCCCGTGCAGCGGGTCGATGTGGCGTGGGCTCTTTGGATACACCACCGCCCCGACGAAGGCCGCGCCGCCGGCGAGGGCCGCGCCCAGCGCGTCCGGCGTGGTCAGGCCGCAGATCTTGGCCTGGGTCAAAGGTCTACGACCTTGAGGCCCTCGGCGACGGCGGCGTCGCGCAGGTCATGGTCGAGCGTCGCCAGGGGAAGCCCCTCATGCCGTGCGATAGCGAGGTGCAAGGCGTCTGGCGCGCGCAGGCGGCGATGTCCCTGCATCAGAATCCGGGCATCCTGGAACCGCTCCCGCGCAACCTCAAGAACAACGCCGCGCATGGCCCAACGGTCAAACGCCAGTTCGGCGGCCTTGCGCTCCCGATCGGACAACGACCCAAGCCGCACATGATGTGACAGGGCTGAAGAGAATTCCGTCGCCGTCCAGTCGCTGATCGCAACGCTTGGGTCCGTCCGGGCCCAGCGCCGCGCGGCGTCGGCATGGTCGTCCTGGATGAAGAAGGACACGACGACGCTCGTGTCGATATAGGTGCTCAATAGCGGTATCCGCGCCGCATCTCTGCGACCCCCGCCACCGTGTCGATCGGTCCCTTCTCAGGCTTCACCCGGTTGGCGTCGAGCCACTCGAGATCGAGCGGAAAGCCCACGGCCGGCGCCTTTTCCGGCTCAAGCCGCGCAATGGGCTTGCCGCGCCGCGTAATGACGACCTTCTCGCCCGCCAGCATGCGGTCGAGCAGTTTCGGCAGGTTGTTCTTGGCCTCGGCGACGGAATAGTGGCTCATGGGATGAAGATGGCCATCTTGATAGCTATCGTCAAATCACGTTGCGTACAGGTCCGCATCCGGATCGCTCCCTCCGCGAATGGCCTTGGACACCACCTGCGAGGCGATCACCGAATAGGTGATGCCGTTGCCGCCGAAGCCCATGACCGCCCAGGCGTGGTCCATGTCCGGCACGGGAGCGATGGAGGGCAGGCCGGTCGCGCTCTCGCCGAAGGCCCCGGCCCAGCTGTAGTCGACCTCGAACTCGACCCCGGGCAGAAGGCGCGACAGTTTGAGCGTGATGGTCTCGCATTTCCGCTTCATCTTCGCCTTGTCGGCATGCGCGTCCGGCGACGCCTCGTCCTCGCCGCCGACGATCAGCCGCCCGTCTCCGCCCATACGGAAATAAAGGTACGGATCCGACGCTTCCCAGACCAGGGTCTCGCGCAGCCATGCGGGGCAGGGCTGGCGCGGCATCGACGCCATGGCCCAGGTCGAGATCACCTTTGCGCCCGGCGTCGGCACCCCCTTGGGGAACTCATAACCGCAGCAGAACACCACCGACTTGGCCCGCACCGCATGGCCGGCATCGGTCAGCAGGGTCACGCCGTCGGGATCGCTGGCGGCCTCCATCACCTCGACCCGCGAATAGACGGTCGCCCCGGCCGTCTGCGCCCGCCGCAACAGGGCCGCCGCCAGCCGGGCCGGGTCGGCGCTGGCCGAGCCCTGGCTGACGATGGCGCCCGGACGGTCGATGCCGAACTGTTCGCGGAGGTCGGCCGGACCGATGTACCGGCTCTCCAGCCCGATCGCCGCCCGCGCCTCCGCCTCCGTCCGCAGCGCACGATGGCCGTAGGCGTCGCCGGCCAGATAGAGGGTCGCCTTGTCCTCCAGACCGCACACGATCTTCTCTTCGGCGACGATGCGCCTGAGGGCGTCGACGGCCGAGCGCGATCGCAGATACGCCCGCCTCGCCTCCGCCAGTCCGATTCCCCTGGCCAGGGCGGTCAGCGGCAGGTCGATTTCCCATTGCAGCAGNNGGTCGAGGCCACGGTCGAGCCGGTCAGCGGCGGCCGCCGGTCCAGCACGGCCACCGTGTGATCCCGGCTCAGCTCATGCGCCATGAAGGCGCCGCTGATCCCCGCCCCGACGATGGCCACATCGACGGAAATCGCCTCATTCAGCGGCTTTACGGGCACGCCCAGACCGGCGCTGTCCGCCCACAGCGAACGGCCCGTACGCAGGTCTCTCTTGATCGTCGCCCCGGTCATGTCGTCTCCGCTGGAAGCGGAGCGATAAGTCAGCAGGCCGGGTGCGGTTCCGTCAGGCGAAGATCAGGTCGATCTGTGCCTGGTCCAGCAGCCGCCACGCCCCCGGCGCCAGATCGTCCGGCAACGCCAGCCCCCCGACCCGCTCGCGGTGCAGCCCCTCGACGTGATTGCCCACCGCCGCGAACATCCGCCGCACCATGTGATAGCGGCCCTCGGTCACCGTCAGCCGCGCCTCGGTCGGCGACAGCACCTCCAGCACCGCTGGCGACAACGGCTTGTCCTCGCCCTCCAGCACCAGACCCCCGGCGGCGAACACATCGCCCTCCGTCCCGACCAGCGGCCGCGCCAGGGTCGCGCGATAGACCTTGGCCACATGGCGTTTGGGCGAGATCACGCGGTGCAGCAGGTCGCCGTCGTCAGTCAGCAGCAGCAGGCCCGTCGTCTGCTTGTCCAGCCGGCCGATGGTCGAGATCGCCGGATCGCGCCGCCGCCAGCGCGGCGGCAGGACGTCATAGACCAGAGCCCCGTCCTCCTTCCGCGAACAGGTCATGCCCAGCGGCTTGTGCAGCATCATCGCCAGACCCGGCACCGGATCCAGCGGCTGGCCGTCGATCTCCATCCGCGCCGTCAGGTCCGGCGTCACCGCGATCCGCTTCGACACATCCGTCAGATCGACCCCGTCCAGCACGATCCCGCCGGCCTTACCTAGCCGCGCCATCTCGGTCCGCGAGCCATAGCCCAACGAGCCGAGCAGCCTGTCCACGCGGGAGGTGGAGGCTTTCACTTCACCGCCTCGAACACCTTGTAGCCGCCGCTGTCGGCGATCATGTCGACCCGTTTGAAGGCGTCCTTCAGCTCGGCCTCATAAGGCAGGTGGCGGTTGGCCACGACCCACAGCACGCCGCCCTTCTTCAGCAGGGCCGCGGCCTTGCGGATGAAAGCCTGGCCCAGCCGCTTGTCCTCGGCGCCGCCGTCGTGGAAGGGCGGATTGCTGACGACGAAATTCAACTCGCCGACATCCTCCAGCGTCCGGACATCGGTCCATTCGAAGGTCGCGCGCGGATCGGTCACATTCTTCCGCGCCGCCGCGATCGCCCGCCGGTCCAGATCAACCAGACGCAGCGAGGTCACCGCCGGTGAGCCCAAAACTACCGTCGCCAGCGCCCCGTAACCGCAACCCAGATCGGCCCCCGCGCCCTTCAGCGGCGGCATCGCCTGCGCCAGCAGCAGCGACCCCGCGTCGATCCGGTCCCAGGCGAAGACGCCCGGCTGCGACCAGGCGTCCAGCCCCTCGACCATACGCGGCGCGCCCGCGGCGACGGCCTCGTCGATCCCGGTCAGCGTCTTCGGCCGGATCACGACGCAACGCCGATGATGCGCCTTGGCGCTCTCGCCGACCTCGACGCCGAAGCCTTCCAGCTCCTTCTTCAGTCGCGACCCGCCCTTGTCCTTGGCCGCCATCACATCCAGCCGCCCGCCGACCTTCAGCCCCCTGAGCGCCAGCGCCAGCGTATAGCGCCGCTCCAGCACGCCGGGCGGGGCGTAGATCATGATCGCCTCGGCCGAACCTTCGGCCACATCCTCGAGCGGCGTCGAGCCGGGAATCAGGGGCGACAGCTGGGTCGCCGCCCCGGGCGGATCGAATACCGCCGGGGGCCGGCCATAGAGAAGCGTGGTCATGGCGGCGCCTAATAGCGGTATCGCCGTCGAACGCGAAACTGTCCCGACTTCACGACTGACAGGGCGGAACAAATGAGGCACAAGGCCGCCATGTTCGCCGACTCGACCCTGACCGACCCGCCCGCGCCAACGTTGGCCGACGCCCGGGCGACGCTGGAGCGGGTCTGGGGCCATGCCGATTTTCGCGGGCGTCAGGCCGAGGTGGTGACCGAGATCCTCGCCGGTCGCGACGTGGTCGCCGTCCTGCCGACCGGCGGCGGCAAGTCGGTCTGCTACCAGATCCCCGCCATGCTGCGGCCCGGCCTCGGCCTTGTGGTCTCGCCCCTGATCGCCCTGATGACCGACCAGGTCGAGGCGCTGAAACAGCAGGGGGTGGCGGCCGCCCGGCTCGATTCCGGCGTCTCCATGGACGACCGCTCGGCCATCTGGCGGCAGGCCCGGGCGGGGGAGCTCGACCTGCTCTATGTCTCACCTGAGGGACTGGCGCAGCCGCATCTGATCGACCGGCTCCATGACCTGCCCCTGAGCTTGATCGCCATCGACGAGGCCCACTGTGTCTCACAATGGGGACATGATTTCCGTCCGGATTACAGGACGTTGGGCCGGTTGGCCGAACTGTTTCCTTGCGTGCCGCGCATCGCCGTCACCGCCACGGCTGACGCCCGCACCCGTGACGACATCGTCCGCTCGCTGCGGCTGGACGACGCGAAGGTCGTCGTCGACAGCTTCGCCCGACCCAATCTGCAGCTCTCGGCGATCCGCAAGGAAAGCGCCTCGCGGGCCCGCACCGACGCCGCCGTCATCGACTTGGTGCGCCAGCGCCGCGGCAAGTCCGGGGTGGTCTATTGCGGCAGCCGGGACGGCTGCGAGCGGGTGGCCGAGGCGCTCCGCACCGCCGGAACCAACGCCATCGCCTATCACGCCGGCATGGAGGCCCGCGACCGCGACCGGCGGCTGGAGCGGTTCCTCGCCGAGGACGGGGCCGTCATGGTCGCGACCATCGCCTTCGGCATGGGGGTCGACAAGGCCGATGTCCGCTTCGTCATCCACGCCGATCCGCCCGGCTCGCTGGAAGCCTACTGGCAGGAGATCGGCCGCGCCGGGCGTGATGGCGAGCCCGCCGACGGCATCACCCTGTACGGCCCGTCCGACATTGCCTGGACGCTGAAGCGCCTTGAGGGCCGTCCCATGGCCGAGGAGGTCAAGGCGGTGCAGGTGCGCAAGGCCCGCCAGCTGTTCGCCATGCTGGATGGCGCCGTCTGCCGCGCCCAGGCCGTGCGCCGCTATTTCGGGGAAGAGGGCGCCGAACGCTGCGGCGTCTGCGACCTGTGCCTCGACCCGCCCGCCGTCTTCGACGCCACCGTCCCGGCCCAGAAGGCGCTGGCGGCGGTGCAGAGACTCGGCGAACGGTTCGGCAAGACCCGCGTCATCGACCACCTGCTGGGCAAGACGAAGGACGTCCAGCCGTGGGAGACCGCCCTGTCGACCTGGGCCATCGGGGCCGACACCGGTCAGCACACCTGGCGCGACATCATCGACCATCTGATGTTCGAGGGGCTGCTGGTCGAGGATCCCAATGAGGGCAAGCCGCTGGTCATGCTCGGCGACCCCGAGGCCGTGCGTACCGTCTATCGCGGCGAGCGGGTGATCGAGGTCAGGGCCGCCGCCGCCCGCGCAGCCCCGGCTCGTGAGCGCACCCGCACCGGGCGCAACGCCGCGCTCGAAACCATGGACGCCGACGTCCGCGCCCGCTTCGAGACCCTGCGCGCCTGGCGCCGCGACCGCGCCGCCGAACAGCACGTCCCGCCCTATGTCATCTTCCAGGACAAGACCCTGCTGGAGATCGCCCTCGCCGAACCGGGCGATCTGGAGCGGCTCGGCCACATCTCCGGCGTCGGTCAGACCAAGCTGGACCGCTACGGCAAGGGCGTTCTGGAAGCATTGCGGCAGGCGCCCGGCTGAGGCTGTGGACTGAAACCGCGGTTCGCCGGTTAAGCTTCGCGCAAGGTCTCGGAAGGGGGGCCTTAAACTTTCGTCGTCACAGTCCGGTGGTGATCCCAAGCCGTGCTCCGTCCCCGATAGACAAACTGGCTCTGGCCGTCGTGCACCAGCCCGACCGCGCCATCCCCGCGCCGGCCGGCGCGCGCGAGGAATCCCTGCGCCTGCTGCTCCAGACCGCTGCCGACTCCGGCATCACGCGGGTTGCGACCAAGCCTGACGGCGACGGCGAGCGCTGGCTCGGCCAGGCCTGGCCCTTCCCCTCCCCCTTCCAGGTTTCGGTCCGCACCGTCTCCGTCGGCGACGGCGTCGACCGGGTCGAGGCCCGCGCCCGCCGTTCGCTGGAGCGTCTCGGCCTGCCGCGCGGCGACCTGCTGCTGGTCTCCGCCGCCAACGATCTGGCCGGCGCCGAGGGCCGCGCACTCTGGGACCGCCTGCTGGCCCTGAAGGACCGCGGCCTGTACCGCCGCATCGGCTTCTGCGCCACGGTCGAGGACGGCCCGGCCCTGCTGGCCCGACGTTTCCAGCCCGATGTGGTCCAGCTGAAATGCAACCTGCTGGACCAGCGCGCCCAGCATTCCGGCGTCCTGTCCGAACTGGCCGCCCTCGATGTCGCGATCCACGCCTCGTCGGTCTTCGCCGACGGCCTGCTGTTCATGAGCGGCGAGGCCCTGCCGCTCGAGATGCACCGCTACGGCCCGACCCTGTCGCGCATCCGGCGGCGCCTGGCCGAGGCCCGCGTCGATCCGATGCAGGCCACCCTCGCCTACGCCATGGGCCTGCCCGAGGTGTCCGCCGTGGTCGCCAGCATCGCCTCGGCCGCCGAACTGCGCGCCGTCATCGCCGCAGCCCATGCAACGACGCCCGATCTCGACTGGGCCTCCATGCAGCTGGAGCCGGCGACGATCACCGCCGCCGGCCCCCATTCCCAGGGACGTGGGCGGATCAGTAGCGCAGCCTGATCCCCGCATAGCCGGACCGGCCCGGCTCGCCATAGCCGAACACCTGCTGATAGCGTTCGTCCGTCAGGTTCTCGATCCGCGCCGTCAGGGTCGCCGTCTCCGTCAGGGCGTACGACGCGTTCAGACCGGCCGTGACGAACGGCTCGCGGACGCCACCGACGTCGTCCTGGTCACTCTCGGCCCGGACGGTCAGGGAGCCGGATAACCGCTCGCCCGTCCAGCCCAGGGTCGCCGACCCGGCCTGCTCCGGAACCCGCAGCAATCGCGCGCCGGTCATCTCGTCCCGCGCATCCGTCCAGGCGTATGCGACGCTCAGATCGAAACCACCCCCCAACCGGGCCCGGCCCTCCAGTTCCACGCCGTCGGTCTCTGTCCGGGCCACGTTGACGTAGAAGCTGTCGAAGGTGACGGGATCGAAAACATAGGTGATCTGGTCTTCCACATTCAGACGATAGACCGTCGCCCGGGCCCCGATCCGCCCATCCGCCGAGGCCCAGCCGACCGCGGCCTCATAACCTTCCGCCGTCTCGGGCCGCAGCACCGGGAAGGGTTGGGACGAGAAACAGAAGTCGCAGACGGCCTGGCTGATAGATGGCGCCTTGAACCCCGTCCCGTAAGCCGCCGACAGGGTGAAACCCGCGCCGGCGTCGAAAGCGCCGGACGCCCGGCCCGTGGCCTTCGAGCCGAAATCGTCCGTGTCGTCGAACCGCAGGGCCACGGTCAGGCTCAGGCGATCCGTCGGTTCGATCCGCGCCGTGGCGAAGGCCGAGCTCGTACCCAGCCGCTCGGTCAGGCCGGTGGAAAGGCTGCCCTCCGTATCCTCGCGTTCGGCGCCGATGACGAAGTCCACGCCCGAGACCGCGCCTTCCGCCTGCCAGCGCACGACCCGCCGGTCCCCCTCGAAGGCCGAAGGGAAGGCCGAGACCGTCTCCCGCGCGATGTTCGAGGCGGAAAGACTGAACTGATGCGCCAGCCCGAGGGCATTCAGGCGCAGGCGACCGAAGCCGCTCCACTGCTCGCTGGACTGGGTGTCGAGGGTGTCGGCCAAGGCCCAGGTCGGGGCCGGGAAGCCGTCGAGATCGGCCTGGCTGTCGGTCCAGCGCAGCGTCCCGTCCACCGATGCGTCGGGCGTGAAGGCATGGCGGCCGCGGGCGCCGACCGTGGTCGAGGTGAAGCCGTCGGCCTCCGGATTGCCGTCGGCCTCGTCCGCCGCCGAAATGCCGTCCGTGTCGAAATGCGAGACCCACGCGCCGAAGCCGTACTGTCCGGTCGAGACGCCCACAGCCAGCCGGCCTCGAACGGTGTCGAACGATCCGGCCTCCAGGCCCGCCGACAGACCGTCGAGTTCGCGGGTGGTGAAGGCGATGACCCCGCCGATGGCGTCCGAACCCCATAACGAAGACTGCGGCCCGGACAGCACCTCGATCCGCTCGATGTCCGACAGCTCAAAGCCGGAGAGGTCGAAGGCGCCGTTGACCTCGGCCGGATCGTTGACCGGCACGCCGTCGACCAGCACCAGAGTCTTGCCTGGCGAGGCGCCGCGGATCCTCACCTGGGCGACGCCGCCGAAGCCCCCCGAACGCACCACGGACAGACCGGGCACATCGCTGAGGATGTCGGCGGCGAAGACGGCCCCGCGCCGGTCGATGGTCGCCCGGTCGATGACCCGCGCGCCCGGCATATCGGCGACGATGGCCGGCAGACGGGTGGCGGTGACGACGACCTCGGGCAGGTCGTCGTCCGGATCGTCGGGCGTTTGCGCGTATGCGGACAGGGGAACCAGCACGGCCGCGGCCGTGGCGTAGAGGATGGATCGCGTCATGGCGCGTGACTCCGTCAGCCCCGCGCTGGCGCTGCGCGGCGGCAGGTGAAAGCGACCGACCCGGCCCTGGAAGGGGCGCGGCGCTTGGGTCGGGTCGCTTCGACGGAACAGCTTCCGCGCAAGCGGAAGGGTTGGCCCCACGCCTCTGTCTGGTCCCGGACAGCGGACGAGCGACGTCGGCGGCCAGGTCTCCTGGCTTGCGGGTCAAAAACGGTGGATCGCGCCTTCCCGGTTTCCCAGTGACGCCGGTGCCAAAGCCCCGGAATGATCGATCGTCTCGCCGCCTACAGTTGCGGGCACAGCCGCGGCATCACACCGCGTTCCCTTAACCGCCTGCCGGGCTTGTCGCAGGCAGGCCATGCCTGTGCAAGGCCGCGCCATTCCGCTTGAGCGCGCCCCCGCAATCCTTCACCCTGTCGCGTCCCCATGAACGCCCCCCTCGTCCATCCCCCGACAGCCGACGCCGTCCCGTCCAGCGAGGGGACGACGCCGGTCATGGCGCAGTTCCTGGCGGCCAAGGCCAGCCAGCCGGACGCCATCGTCTTCTTCCGCATGGGCGATTTCTACGAGCTGTTCTTCAAGGACGCCGAGATCGCCTCGGCGGCGCTCGGCATCACCCTGACCAAGCGGGGCAAGCATCAGGGGCAGGACATCCCCATGGCCGGGGTGCCGGTGCATGCGCTGGACGGCTATCTGGCGCGGCTGATCCGGCAGGGGTTCAAGGCCGCCATCTGCGAACAGCTTGAGGCCCCGTCCGAGGCCCGCAAGCGCGGTTCCAAGGCTGTGGTCCATCGCGACATCGTCCGCGTCGTCACCCCCGGCACCCTGACCGAGGACAGCCTTCTGGACGCACGCGGGGCCAATCGGCTGGCCGCCGTCTCGGTGCGCAAGGGTCGGGCGGCCGTCGCGGTGGTCGAGCTTTCCGCCGGCTCGGTCGACGCCGTGGCCTGTTCGCTGGAAGACCTTGGGGCGACCCTCGCCTCGTTCCGGCCGTCCGAAGTGCTGGTCCCCGACCGGCTGTTCTCCGACGAAACGACCAGGGCGGCGCTCGACGGTTCCGGCGGCGTGGTCCAGGCCCTGCCTCAGGCGCTGGCAGAGCCGGTCGGGGCGCGGGTTCGTGTCGAGCGGCTGTACGGCGTGGCCTCGCTGGACGGTTTCGGCGCCTTCGAGGAGGCCGAGGTCTCGGCCCTCGGCCTCGTGGCCGCCTATCTGGAGACGACCCAGGCCGGAAAGATCCCCGCCCTGTCCCCGCCGCGCCGTTCGGGCGAGACCGGCCTCCTCGCCATCGACCCGGCGACGCGGCTCAGCCTCGAGATCGACCGCACCCAGCGCGGCGAACGCGAAGGATCGCTGTTGGCCTGCATCGACCGGACCGTCACCTCGGGCGGTGCGCGGGCCCTGGCAGAACGGATCGCCCGGCCGCTGCGCGACCCGGCCGAAATCAATCATGGACTCGACGCCGTCGAATGGCTGCTCGAACGCCGAGACCTGCGCCGTGATCTGCGCGACGGTTTGCGGGCCTCGTCCGATGTCGCCCGCGCCGTGTCACGGCTGGTGCTGAGCCGCGGCGGACCGCGCGACCTGGCCGCCATCCGGACCGGCCTGTCGATCGCCGAAGGCATCGCCGGCCTTTTTCCGCTGGCGCGCGAGCCTCTGACCGGTCCGCCGGCGCGGATCGTCAGCTGTCTCGATCGGCTGACGCTATCGCCCGATCTTGGCCGGCTGCTGGTTGATCTCGCCGAGGGTCTGGTGGCCGAGCCGCCGCATCTGGCCCGCGACGGAGGCTTCGTCTCCGCCGGCTATCGTCCCGAACTCGAGGAAGCCCGCCGCCTGCGCGACGACAGCCGCCGCGTGGTCGCCGATCTCGAGGCGCGCGCCGTGGCGGAGGCGGGCGTTCCATTCAAGATCCGGCACAACGCCGTACTCGGCTATTTCCTTGAGGCCAGCGCCAAGGCGGCGGAGCCCCTGTTGCGGCCGACGGGCGAGAGCCCCTTCATCCATCGTCAGACCCTCGCCAATCAGGTCCGGTTCACCACCGTCGAACTGTCGGAGCTGGACGCGAAGATCAGCCAGGCCGGCTACCGCGCCCTCGCCATCGAGGGCGAGACCTTCGAGGCCTGGCGGACGACGGTCCAGTCCCTGGCCCGGCCGCTGCAGGCTGTCGCCGAGGCGCTGGCCGAGCTGGACGCCCACGCCGCTCTGGCGGAATGGGCCGAAGAGGTCGGCGGCGTCCGCCCCTCCATCGACGACACCACCTGTTTCGAGATCACCGCCGGTCGCCATCCGGTGGTCGAGGCGGCGGTGAAGGCGCAGGGCGACCCCTACACCCCCAACGACTGCAGACTGGACGGGTCCGGGTCCGCCTGCGCCCGGCTGTCAATCGTCACCGGCCCAAACATGGCCGGCAAGTCGACCTTCCTGCGCCAGAACGCCCTGCTGGTGGTGCTGGCGCAGGCGGGCGCCTTCGTACCGGCGAAGGCCATGCGGCTGGGCGTCGTCGACCGGCTGTTCAGCCGCGTCGGCGCAGGCGACGACCTCGCCCGCGGCCGCTCGACCTTCATGACCGAGATGGTCGAGACCGCCGCCATCCTGACCCAGGCAACCGACCGGTCGTTCGTGGTGCTGGACGAGATCGGGCGCGGCACTGCCACCTATGACGGCCTGGCCATCGCCTGGGCCGTGGCCGAGGCCCTGCACGACCGCAACCGCGCCCGCACCCTGTTCGCCACCCACTATCACGAGCTGGCGGGGCTGGAGACCCGGCTGGCGCACGTCTGCAACCTGTCGATGGCGGCGCGGGAATGGAACGGCGATCTGGTCTTCCTGCACGAGGCCCGGCCCGGCGCGGCCGACCGCTCCTATGGCGTGCAGGTGGCCAAACTGGCCGGCGTGCCCCCCGCCGTCGTCAGTCGCGCCCGCGAGGTGCTCGACCGACTGGAGGGCGAGAAGACCGCCGCCGTCAGCCTGGACGATCTGCCCCTGTTCGCCATGGCCGAGCCGACGCCGCCCCCGCGCTCCTCGGCCGTCGAGGACGCCCTCGAGGCCATCGAGCCCGACGAACTTTCGCCGCGCGAGGCGCTGGAGGCGCTGTACCGGCTGAAGGGCCTCGGCCGCCGGTGACCGACATCCTGGACGACCGGCTGATCAAGGCCGCGTCCGCGCCCGACGTGCGCAAGGCCGTGGCCGCCATTCTCGGAGACTCCTTCGACGCCGCTCGCGGCCGCATCGCCCGGCGCCTCGACGCGGGCGGGGAGGGCGTCGAGGTGGCCCGGCTCTATTCCGCCGCCGCCGATGACCTGTTGAACGCCCTGTGGCGGTTCACAACCGTAACCCTCTACCCCGCCGCCAACCCCAGCGAGGCGGAAAGGCTCAGCCTGATCGCGGTCGGCGGCTATGGCCGGGGCGTGCTCGCACCGCACTCGGACCTCGACCTGCTGTTTCTGCGCCCGTGGAAATCGATCCCGCGCACCGAACAGGTGATCGAGTTCATGCTCTATGTCCTGTGGGACCTCGGGCTGAAGGTCGGCCAGTCGGCGCGGTCCGTGGACGAGTGTCTGGCCCTGTCGAAATCCGACATGACGGTGCGCACCGCCCTGCTGGAGGCCCGCCCGCTGGCCGGGGACGAGCGGCTGGCGGAGGACTTCATTACCCGTTTCCGCACCCTGGTGGTCAAGGCCGACCCCCGCCCCTTCATCGCCGCCAAGCTTGAGGAACGCGACGTCCGTCACCAGAAGTCCGGCGCAGTCCGCTATCGCGTCGAGCCCAACGTCAAGGACGGCAAGGGCGGCCTGCGCGACCTCAACACCCTGTTCTGGATCGCCCGGTCGCTGGCGCCCGACAGTCCGCTGGGCGCGCGGGTTATGGACGACCTGCTGACCGCGCGGGAGCGGCGCACCTTCGAGGAATCGTTCGACTTCCTGTGGCGGGTCCGCGCCCATCTGCATCTCACGGCGGGACGGGCCGAAGAGAAGCTGACGTTCGACCTTCAGCCCGAGGTGGCCCGGCGGATGGGGTGGCGCGGGCGCGGCGACGAGCCGGCGGTCGAGCGCTTCATGCGCCGCTACTTCCTCGTCGCCCGCGACGTCGGCGCCCTGACCCGCGCCATGTCGGCCAAGCTGGAGGCGCGCCAGCAGAAGTCGACGATGAGCCTGTCGCGGCTGATCCCCGGACGCAAACGCAAGCTCGGGGTCGAGGGCTTTACGGAGGATGCGGGCCGTCTCTCGGTCAAGGGCCCCGAGGTGTTCGCCGAAGCGCCCGAAAAACTGCTGATGCTGTTCCGCACGGCGGATGAGCACGATCTGGACCTGCATCCAGACGCCTTTTCGGCCGTCAGCCGGTCGCTGTCGCTCGTCACTCCGTCGCTGCGTCGCGACCCCGAGGCGACGCGCGCCTTTCTCGACATCCTCGCCCACGGCCAGCGGCCGTACCGCGTCCTGACCCTGATGAACGAGACCGGCCTGCTGGGCCGGTTCCTGCCCGAGTGGGGGCGGATCGTCGGCCAGACCCAGTTCAACATGTACCATGCCTATACGGTCGACGAGCACACCCTGCAGGCCATCGGCATCATCAACGACATCTGGCGCGGCAAGCTGAAGGCCGAGCATCCGTCCTCGACCGAGATCGTCCATCGCATCGACGACTTCGAGGCCCTGATGCTGGCCATGCTGCTGCACGACGTCGGCAAGGGCGGCGACCGGGGCCAACTGGAGGACGGCGCCATCGCCGCGCGCCGCGCCTGCGACCGGCTGGGCCTCGATCCGAGGCGGACCGAGTTCGTGGTCTGGCTGGTGCGCAATCACCTCGCCCTGTCGGACTACGCCCAGAAGCGCGACGTTTCGGACCCGGCGACGGTCAAGGCCTTCACTAGACTGGTGGGCGACCCAGAGCGGCTGAGGACCTTGTTGATCCTGACCGTGGCCGACATCCGTGCGGTGGGACCGGGCGTCTGGAACGCCTGGAAGGGCGGGCTGATCCGCGACCTGTACCAGCGCACCGAGGGCGTCTTCCGCGGCGAGGACGTGGTCCACGCCGATCCTCTGGACGACTATCCCGAACTGGTCGGCCGGGCCCGGCTGAACGGCGCGGCGGTCGAGGCCCTGGCGGTACAGGCGGACGAGGCGGAGGAACACGCCGCCACCCGCATCGCCGTCGCCGCGCGCGACCGGCCGGGCCTGTTCGTTGATCTGGCCGGCGCCCTGGCCGCCGCCGGGGCCGATGTCGTCGGGGCCCGGGTGGCGACCGCCGGGGACGGAACGGCGCTGGACGTGTTCGAGCTTCAGGACGGCGGCGGCGCCCCCTATGGCCAGGCGGAGCCGCGGCGCCTGACCCGGTTGATCGAGGCGCTGGAAGCCGCCGCCCGAGGCGGAGCCCGGATCGCGCCGGCGCCGACCCCGGCGCCCAGTCCGCGCCGCGCGGCCTTCGACGTGCGGCCGACGGCCATTGTGGATCTTGATGAAAACCCCGATGCCGCCGTGATCGAGGTGTCGGGCGCCGACCGGCCGGGCCTGCTGGCCGACCTCGCCCGCGTCCTGGCCGACAATGGCCTGTCGATCCGTTCGGCCCATATCGCCGGCTTCGGCGAGCGGGCCGTCGACAGCTTCTATGTCACCGATCCCAAGGGCCGGAAGCCGAAGCCGGGACCGAAGCTGGAGCGGCTGAGGGTTCAGCTCGAGGCCGTGCTCGACCGCGTGGACCGGGCAGGAATCCGGCTCTCCGCCCCGGTCCGCGCCAGCCTGCGGGACGTGTCCGAGGTGGGTCGGCGCGGTTCCGCGCCGGACCCCGTATCGCGCGCGCCAGAAGCAGGATAAGCGCTGATCCGAACCGCCATTCCGAGCCCCTGATGAGCCTCGCCCGTAACACTCTTGTCCAGGCCACCCTGACCCTGGGCAGCCGTGTGCTCGGATTCGCCCGCGACATGGCGCTGGCGGCCCGCTTCGGCCAGGGGCCGATGATGGACGCCTTCACCACCGCGCTCATGCTGCCCAACATGTTCCGGCGTCTGTTCGCCGAGGGCGCCTTCGCCCAGGCCTTTGTGCCGGTCTATGGCGGCGTCCGGGCCCGCGAGGGCGATGAGGCCGCGGCGGTCACGGCCTCCGAGGCCATGTCCTTCATGCTCGCCGTGGTCGCCGGCTTCTGCATCGTTCTGCAGGTGCTGATGCCGTGGATCATGCCCTGGCTGCTGTCAGCCTATCGGGATCAGGCGGAGATCATGACGGTGGCGGTGACCGCCACCCAGATCGCCATGCCCTATCTGGCCTGTATGACGGTGGCATCCCTGCTGTCGGGCGTGCTCAACACCGGCGGGCGGTTCGCCCTTTCGGCGGGCGTGCCGGTGTTTCTGAACCTGTGCACTCTCGCCCCGCTGCTGGCGGCCTGGGTCATTCCCGCCAGCCAGCCGCAGGTGTTGCTGTGGGTCACCGCCGCCGTGACCCTGTCCGGCCTGATCCAGGCGGGCCTGCTATGGTGGGGCGTGCAGCGACTGGGGATCACCATCCGGCTGTCGTGGCCGAGACTGACGCCGAATGTGAAGCGCGCCCTCGCCCTGGCTGTGCCCGGCGCCATGGCGGGCGGGGCCATGCAGGTCAATTCGGTGGTCAGCCAGATGCTGGCCGGGTCGGACGAGGGCGCCCGTTCGGTGCTCTACAACGCCGACCGCCTCTATCAGCTGCCGCTGGGCCTGATCGGGGTCGCCATCGGCCTCGCGCTGGTGCCGCGCCTGACCAGGGCCTTTGTCACGAAGGATCACGAGGGCGGGCGCAAGACGCTGGATGACGGCATCACCCTGGCCATGGCCTTCACCCTGCCGGCCGCCGTGGCCCTGTTCGTTATTCCGTTCTTTGTCATCGACGCGACGGTGACCCGCGGCGCCTTCACCAGCGAGGATGCGGCCCGCACCGCGGACGTGTTGCGCCAGTTCGCCTGGGGCGTCCCGGCCTTCGTCCTCGCCAAGGTCCTGACCCCGCCCTTCTTCGCCCGCGAAGACACGCGCCGGCCGATGATCTACGCCATCGCCGCGGTGATCTTCACAATCGTGGTCGGCGCCGGCCTGTTCTTCGGACTGTCCCGCATGGGCGTCGACGGCGTGCTGGGTCTGGCCGTGGCGACCAGCCTCTCGGCCTGGATCAATGTCGCGCTGCTGGGCGGGACCCTGATGCGCGAGAACGTCTGGCGGCCCTCGCCGGCCTTCCTGTCGCGCCTGCTCCGCGTCCTGGCCGCCAGCGCCGTGATGGCGGGGCTACTGGTCCTCGCGGGGATGGGATACGAGACCCTGAGCCGTGTCCTGCTGGCCAAGGAAATCGCCGTCCTCGTCGTCTGTGGCGCAGGCGCCCTTGTCTATGGCGCCTGCATCGTGCTTTTCCGCGCCGTCAGCGTGGCCGAACTGAAGGCGACGCTGAAGCGTGAACCGGGCGCAGTCGCGCCGACCGGACTGGATTGATGACCGACGCCTCCCCCGCCCCCGCCTATACCGGCCCCCGCCGCATCCTGTCCGGCATCCAGGCGTCCGGTGCTTTGCATCTGGGCAACTACCTCGGCGCCCTGAAGCGGTTCACCCAGCTGCAGGACACGGGCGCGCCCTGTTTCCTGTTCGTGGCCGACCTGCACGCCATCACCGTCTGGCAGGACCCCGCCCTGCTGACCGCCCAGACGCGCGAGATCGCCGCCGCCTATCTGGCGTCCGGGCTCGATCCAGCGCGCTCGGTTATCTTCCCGCAGTCGGCGGTGCGGGCCCACTCCGAGCTGGCCTGGATTCTCAACTGTGTCGCCCGCCTCGGCTGGCTGGACCGGATGACCCAGTTCAAGGAGAAGTCGGGCAAGCACAAGGAGCGCTCCAGCGTCGGCCTCTACACCTATCCGGTGCTGCAGGCGGCCGACATCCTGCTGTACAAGGCCACCGAGGTGCCGACCGGCGAGGACCAGAAGCAGCATCTGGAACTGACCCGCGACATCGCCGCCAAATTCAACAACGACTTCAACGCGCCGGGCTTCTTCCCCCTGCCCGAACCGCTGACCCAGGGACCGGCGCCGCGGGTCATGAGCCTGCGTGACGGGGCCGCCAAGATGAGCAAGTCCGACCCGTCGGACCAGTCGCGCATCAATCTGACCGACGACGCCGACACCATTGTCGCCAAGATCCGCAAGGCCCGCACCGACCCCGACGCCCTGCCCGAGACGCTGGAAGGCCTCGAGGGCCGCGCCGAGGCGAAGAACCTGGTCACCATCTACGCGGCCCTCGCCGACATCAGCCGCGAGGCCGTGCTGGCGCAGTTCGCCGGACAGGGCTTCGGCGTCTTCAAGCCGGCGCTCGCTGACCTCGCCGTCGCCTCCATGGCCCCCGTCTCGGCAGAGATGCGCCGGCTGATGGCCGACCCGACCGAGATCGACCGGGTGCTCAGGGACGGCGCCGAGCGCGCCGCGGCCATCGCCGATCCGGTGGTGGACGAGGTGAAAAAGATCGTGGGCTTCTGGCGCGCCTGATCAGGCGATCCGGTCCAGCCGGGCGATGAAGAAGCCGTCCAGCCCGCCCTTTTCCGCCCACATCGACGGCAGGATGCGCAGCCAGCCTTCGGGCGTCAGCGCCTCGTCGGGCGCGCCGACCTCCGCGGGAACGGCCGGCGCCGTCCTGAAGGCCGGGTTGCGGCGCAGGAAGGCGATGATCTGGGTCTCGCCCTCCTCGCGCTCCAGCGAGCAGACGCAATAGACCAGACGGCCGCCCGGCCTGACCCGGACCGCGGCTGCGTCCAATAGCCTGTGCTGGACGTCGGCCAGCTTGGCCACGTCGGCGGGCTTGGTGGCGCGCAGGACTTCGGGATTGCGGCGGAAGGTGCCGGTGGCGGTGCAGGGCGCGTCCAGCAGGACGGCGTCGAAGGCGCGCGGATCGTCCCAGTCCTCGGCCGGCACGGCCACAACCTCGGCTTCCAGGCCCGTGCGGGCCAGATTGGCCCGCAGCCGGTCCAGCCGCTTGTCGGACCGGTCCAGCGCCACGACCGAAGCGCCCGAGGCGGCGATCTGCAGCGTCTTGCCGCCAGGAGCGGCGCA
>DDSO01000016.1:0-204 GCA_002343425.1 Brevundimonas sp. UBA2388 | reverse complement strand
CCGTCCAGCGCCTCGGCCACGGCCGCCGCATCCACGTCGGGCTTCAGGCTCAGGTCCGTGGCCGGCTCCTCGCGAGCGGCCAGCGCCAGACCCAGGAGGGTCGCCTCGCCATAGGTGGCGCGCCAGCGGGCGGCCAGCCATTCAGGAAGATTGGACTCGGCCGTGGTCAGGCCGGGCCCCTCGCGCTCGATGCCGCGCAGCACG
>DDSO01000117.1 GCA_002343425.1 Brevundimonas sp. UBA2388 | reverse complement strand
CGTGCTCGACGTCGGCTGCGGGACGGGGGTGCTGGCCATAGCGGCAGCGAAGACCGGATCGAAGGTCGCGGTCGGCACCGACATCGACCAGCCGTCCGTCCGGATCGCCAACGAGAACGCGAAGCTGAACATGGCCGACGCGCGCTTCGTCCACGCCTTCGGCCTGAACGACCGCAAGGTCCGCCAGCACGGCCCCTATGATCTGGTCTTCGCCAACATCCTGGCGCCGCCGCTGGTTTCGCTGTCGCAGGACATCAAGAACGCGCTGAGCCTCGGCGGGGTGGCCATCCTGTCCGGCCTGCTGCGGACGCAGGAGCGGCGGGTGTCGGCGGCCTATCTTTCGCGCGGCTTCGTGCTCGAACGGCGCATCCATCGGGACGCGTGGAGCGCGCTGGTTTTGAGGCGGGTGGGTTAACGGCGGAACAGGCGCACCAGGCAACCGTTGCGGCAGTTCAATGGAGGACTGCCCATGACCCACTATGATCCGAACAACGATCCCGAGCGCCGCGAGACGATCATCACCGAGACTGTCGTCTCGCCGGCTCATGTGACCGAGACCGTCGAGACCGTCGTGGTTCGCGAGTCCAACACCGGCTGGTGGATCGCCGGCATCCTGGGCGGGGTCGTTCTGATCGCCGTGTTCTGGATTCTGTTCGCACGCGGCGGGGAGCCTCAGACCGACGAGGCGCTGCTGGAAGCCCGGATGGACGCCGCCACCGCCCAGGCCCAGGCAGACTCCGCGCTGATCCAGGGCCAGGTCGCCGGGGCGCAGGCCAGCGTCGACCTCGCCCGCGCCGACGCCGCCCGATCGCAGGCCGACGCCATCCGCGCCGCCAGCGAGGCTCGGGCCGCGGAAGCTCGCGCCGCGACGCCGGTGGTGATCGAGCGTGAGGTGCAGGTTCCGGCGCCCAGCGGCGGGGTGGCTGTGGTCACGCCGACGTTGCCGCAGAACTGACGGCTTGCGACATGGCGGCGGGACGCTAGTTTCGCCGCCATGCGCCAGTCCTTCGATGAAACCACCGATCCGTCCTTCGGGGCGAAACACCTGCCGCGCGTGCGCGCGAAGATGGCCGAACAGGGGCTCGACGGCCTGCTGGTCCCGCATGAGGACGAGCATCAGAACGAATATCTGCCCGCCGCCAACGACCGGCTGGCCTGGCTGACCGGCTTCACCGGGTCGGCCGGGGCGGGCGCCGTACTGATGGACCGCGCCGCTGTGTTCGCGGACGGGCGCTATACGGTGCAGGTCCGGGCCCAGGTCGATCCGGCGCAGTTCGAGATTCTGGACCTCGTCGAAGGCGGCGTTCCGGCCTGGCTGGAGCGCGCGCCGAAAGGGGCCGTGATCGGCTACGATCCGCGACTGCACAGCCCCGATGCGCTGGCGACCCTGAAGCGGGCGGCGAAGAAGGCCGGGGCCGAGCTCAGGCCGGTCGAGCCCAATCCGCTGGATCTGGCCTGGGCCGAGGAACGTCCCGAGCAGCCGACCGCGCCGGTGGTTCCGCACGAGGACCGCTACAGTGGCGAGAGCAGCGCCTCGAAGCGCGCCCGCATCGGCCAGGCGGTGGCGAAGGCCGGGGCGGATGCGGCGGTGCTGACCGCGCCGGCGTCGCTGGCCTGGCTGTTCAACATCAGGGGTGGCGACGTGATCCGCACGCCGCTCCCGCTCGGGCAGGCGGTTGTGAGGGCGGACGGGACGGCGCAGCTGTTCCTCGACCCGCGCAAGGTGACCAATGAACTGCCCGGCTGGTTGGGCGATGCGGTGACGCTGGAGGCTCCGGCTGCGCTGGACGCCGCGCTCGACGCCCTGTCGGGTCAGAAGGTGCTGGTCGATCCGGGCCAGTCGCCGGCGTGGTATTTCGACCGGCTGGAAGCGACGGGCGCGACTGTGGTGCGCGGCATGGACCCCTGCACCCTCCCGCGGGCCTGCAAGAATCCGGTCGAGATCGAGGGCACGCGCCAGGCCCATATCCGCGACGGTGCGGCCCTGACCCGGTTCCTCCACTGGGTCGATACGGTGGGGCAGGAGACCCTGCCGGACGAGCGTCAGATCGCCGAGGCGCTGGAGGGTTTCCGCGAGGCGACGGGCGCGCTGAAGGACCTGAGCTTCGACACCATCGCCGGCTGCGGGCCGAACGGCGCCCTGCCGCACTACAAGCCCGTGACCCGCACGATCCGGCGGATGGAGAAGGGCAGTCTGCTGCTGGTGGACGGCGGCGGCCAGTATCTGGACGGCACCACGGATGTGACGCGGACGATGGCCGTGGGGGAGCCGACGCCGGACCAGCGGCGCATGTTCACCCTCGTGCTGAAGGGCCATATCGCCATGGCCGTGGTGCGCTTCCCGGCCGGGACCACGGGGCATCAGCTGGACGCGATGGCGCGGCTGCCGCTGTGGATGGCGGGTCACGACTATGACCACGGCACGGGCCATGGCGTCGGGTCTTATCTGGGCGTCCATGAGGGGCCGCAACGGATCGCCAAGGCGGTCAACAGCCAGCCGCTGCTGACCGGGATGATCCTGTCGAACGAGCCCGGCTATTACCGCGAGGGCCACTGGGGCATCCGCATCGAGACGCTGCAGGTGGTGACCCCGCCGACGCCGATCCCGGGCGGCGAGCGACCGATGCATGGGTTCGAACAACTGACGCTCGCGCCGCTGGACCGCAAGCTGATCGACGTCGAGCTGCTGACCCCGGACGAACGCGCCTATGTCGACGCCTATCACGCCGAGGTGCTGGCCAAGGTCGGGCCGTTGCTGGACGGCGAGGTGCTCGACTGGCTGAAGGCGCAGACAGCGCCGCTCTGACCTTGCGAAACGAGGCGGCGGCGCCGACCTGAGGCTCTGCATCGCAGGAGCGCTCCATGAAAACCCGTCGTCTCGGCAAGGCCGGTCCCGAAGTCTCGGCCATCGGCCTAGGCTGTATGGGCATGGCGGCCTTCTACGGCCAGGCGTCGGACGAGGCGCAGGCGACGGCGGTGATCCATCGCGCGCTCGATCTCGGCGTCACCTTTCTCGACACCGCCGAGATGTACGGCCCGCACACCAATGAGATCCAGATCGGCAAGGCGCTGGCGGACCGGCGGGACCGCGCCTTCGTGGCGACCAAATTCGGCATCGGCTACAATGCCGAGCGGACGGCCCTGACCGTCGACGGCTCACCGGCCAATGTGCGCCGCGCCATCGAGGGCAGCCTGAAGCGGCTGGGGATGGACCACGTCGACCTCTACTATCTGCACCGGGTCGATGCGAACACGCCGATCGAGGAGACGGTCGGGGCGATGGGCGAGCTGGTGACCGAGGGCAAGGTGCGCTTCCTCGGCCTGTCGGAGGCCTCGCCGGAGACGCTGCGCCGGGGCCATGCCGAGCATCCGATCACGGCGCTGCAGACCGAGTATTCCCTGTGGAGCCGCGAGCCGGAGGACGAACTGTTCGCCACCTGCGACGCGCTGGGCATCGGCTTTGTGCCCTACAGCCCGCTGGGCCGGGGCTTTCTATCGGGGGAGATCAAATCGGTCGAGGACCTGGCCGCCGACGACTTCCGCCGCTCCAACCCGCGCTTCCAGGGCGAGAATTTCCGGAAGAACATCGACCTCGTCCACGCCGTCGCGGCCATCGCGGCGGACAAGGGCGTGACCGCGGCGCAGCTGGCCCTGGCCTGGGTGCTGGCCCAGGGCGAGACGCTGGTGCCGATCCCCGGAACGCGCCGCATCCGGACGCTGGAGGAGAATGCCGCGGCCGCCGATCTGGTGCTGACCGCCGACGATCTGGCCCGGATCGAGGCGGTATTTCCCAGGGGGGCGGCGTCGGGCCACCGCTATGCCGAGGCGGCGCGGGCCGCGCTGAACCGCTAGGCTTTCAGCCGCCGATCAACGCCAGCCACTGGTCCTCGGTCAGGACCGTGACGCCGTGCTTCAGCGCGTCGGCCATCTTGGAGCCGGCGCCGGGGCCGGCGACGAGATAGTCGGTCTTCTTTGACACCGATCCGGACACCTTGGCGCCGAGGCTTTCGGCGCGGGCCTTGGCCTCGTCGCGCGTAAAGCGTTCGAGGGCGCCGGTGAAGACCACGGTCTTGCCGGCGACGGGGGTGTCGGACTTCGGCTTTTCGGCGTCCTCGATCTGCTCCATCTCGGCGACGAGGGCGTCGACCATGGCGCGGTTGTGGGTCTCGCGGAAGAACAGGGCCAGCGCCCGGGCGGCGACCGGGCCGACGCCCGAGACGCCGGCGATCTGGCCGAGGCCTTCTGAGGGGCCTTCGTCGCGAGCCACGGCCGCCAGCCGGACCAGACCGGCCCAGTCATCGGCGAGGGTCGCCAGGCCGCGGCGGGCCGGAGCGGCGAGGCCGGGGAAGGCGAGGGCGATCTTCTGGTCGATCGGGGCCTCGGGCCAGGGATCGGCGGCGGGCGGCGTCGCTTCGGCGAGGGTCGCCACGACGCGCGGGGAGACGGCGTGGGTCTCGTTCAGCCGCATCCAGTTCTCGCTCGGAATGCCGTCGGCGGCGGCGAGGCAGGCGGCCTTGAACGCGGGCCAGGTCTCGAAGGCGCGGGCCAGGACGATGGATGTCTGTTCGCCGATGTCGCGCACGCCGAGGCCGTAGATGAAACGGTCCAGGGCGATGGTGCGGCGAGCGTCGATGCCGGCCACGAGGTTGCGCACGCTGGTCTCGCCATAGCCGTCCTCGGCGCGCAGGGCGTCGAGTTTCTCCGCGTCGCGGGCGAGGCGGAAGATGTCCGCCGGCTGGCTGATCCAGCCGCGTTCGTGGAAGGCGATCAGCTGCTTCTCGCCGAGACCCTCGATGTCGAAGGCGCGCCGGCTGCAGAAATGCTTGAGGTGTTCGATCCGCTGGAACGGGCAGGCCAGTTCGCCGGTGCAGCGGCGCACGACGCTCTCGACGCCCGAGGCGTTGGTTTCCTTCACCAGCGCGGTCTTCAGCGGGCAGATGCAGGCGTGCGGGAATTCCCACGGTTCGCCGCGGCCGGGGCGGTCGGGATCGACCACGCCAAGGATCTGGGGAATGACATCCCCCGCGCGTTGCAGGGTGACAGTGTCGCCGAGGCGGACGTCGAGCCGGGCGATCTCATCGGCGTTGTGCAGGGTGGCGTTGCGGACGACGACGCCGCCGACGGTGACGGGATGCAGCCGGGCGACGGGCGTGTGCGACCCCGTCCGCCCGACCTGGATGTCGATATCCTCCAGCACGGTCGTCGCCTGCTGGGCCGGGAATTTGTGGGCGATGGCCCAGCGGGGGGTGCGGGCGACGAAGCCGAGGCGGGACTGCCAGTCCAGCCGGTCGACCTTGTAGACCACGCCGTCGATGTCATAGCCGAGGCCGGCACGGTCGCGTTCGAGCTCGCCGTACAGCCCCTGCAGGCCGGCGGCGTCCTCGACCTTGCGGGAGCGGGCGTTGACCTGAAAGCCCCAACTTTCCAGTGCTTTCAGGGCGTCAGCTTGTGTATCGGAGAAGGCGGCCGAGGTCTCGCCCCAGGCGTAGGCGAAGAAGCGCAGGGGCCGTTTCGCCGTGATCGCGGGGTCCTTCTGGCGCAGGGAGCCGGCGGCGAAATTGCGCGGGTTGGCGTAGGTGCGCTGGCCCTCCGCCTCGGCGGCGGCGTTGAAGGCGTCGAAGGCGTCATTGGGGGCATAGACCTCGCCGCGCACCTCGATGACGTCGGGCCAGCCCGCGCTGGACAGGGTCTGGGGGATGTCGGCGATGGTACGCAGGTTGGCCGTGACGTCCTCGCCCGTGCGGCCGTCGCCGCGCGTGGCGCCCGTGACCAGCACGCCGTTTTCGTAGCGCAGGCTGGCGGACAGGCCGTCGATCTTGGGCTCGCCGACGAAGGCGACGGCCTCGTCCACGGGTAGTTTCAGGAAGCGACGGATGCGGGCGACGAAATCGGTCACCTCTTCCGCCGAGAAGGCGTTGTCGAGCGACAGCATGGGCACGCCGTGGCGCACCGGGGCGAACTGGCTGGAGGCTGCGGCGCCGACCACCTGGGACGGCGAGGCGGCGCTGGTCAGGTCGGGGAACAGGTCCTCGATCTCGAGCGCGCGGCGCTTGAGGGCGTCGTAGTCGGCGTCGCTGATCTCGGGGGCGTCCTCGGCGTGATAGAGGGCGTCATGCCGGGCCAGTTCGACGGTCAGCCGGTCGAGTTCCTCGCGCGCGGCGGACTCGGACAGCTGATCGACGGGGGTGTCGGACATGAAGGGCTCGCCGGAAGGAATCTCGAGGCTGTTCTAGCATCGCCCGGCCGGGTTTCGAGGTCCGCCGTCGGATTACGGTCGGAGAATTCCGGATGACACGGAGTTAAACTGACACCGTCCCGGCTGTCCGCTAGCGTCTGGCGATTCCAAGGAGTTCCAATGCGTCACGCCCGTCTTCTCGCCCTGTCCACCGCCCTCGGCGGAGCCCTGCTGCTTTCGGCCTGCGGAAGCCTGTTCGGGCCGGAAGCGACGCCGCCGGTCGCGGCGGCGCCGGCGCCCTCGGCGATGCACACCCAGCTGCTGGAAGACGTCCGCATCCTGTCCGCCGACGCCATGCAGGGACGCGACACCGGCGCACCGGGTGGCGAGATGGCGCGCAACTATATCGTCGGCCGGCTGGAGGGGCTGGGCGTTGTCGCCCCGCCCATGGGCCGGCTGCAGCCGTGGGAGATGCAGGGCCGGACCCGTGCGGGCCCGCGGACGTACAATGGCGTCAACGTCATCGGGATGATCCCCGGTACGCGCGTGACGGATCGCTACATCGTCGTCACCGCCCACTACGACCATGTCGGCGTCAATGCCGAGGGCCAGGTGTTCAACGGCGCGGACGACAACGCCTCGGGCGTCGCGACCATGCTGGCCCTTGCCGCCGATCTGAAGCGGCAGGCCCCGGAGCACAGCGTGCTGATCGTGGCTCTGGACGGCGAGGAGCACGGACTGCTGGGGGCGAAGCATTTCGTGGAGGCCCCGCCGATGCCGCTCGAATCCATCGCCATGAACCTGAATTTCGACATGACGGCCCGCGCCGAGACCGACGGCAAGCTGTGGGTCACGGGCACCTATCAGCACCCGACCTTCCGTCCGATCCTGGAGGGCATTCCAGCCAACGGCGCGGTCGCCCTCGCCTTCGGCAAGGACACGCCGCAGGACACCGGCGCCGACAACTGGGTGGAGGCGTCGGACCACGGCGCCTTCTACAGGGCCCAGGTGCCGTTCCTGTATCTGGGCGTGAACTACCACGCCGACTATCACCGTCCGTCGGACGATTTCGAGAAGATCACCCCCTCGGTCTTCATCAGCGCGACCGAGCTCTCGATCGCCTCGTTCCGGGCGCTTGACCAAGGGCTGAGCCGCTGATCGGGGGCGGCCCGCGCTCGTAATGATACGGGCTTGAAAGGGTCACGCTTCGGTCGTCTGGTTTGATGATCGGAGGCGACCCCATGACCACCATTCACCGGCCCGCGCTGGATCTCGGCGCGGTTCAGAAAATCCGCAAGGCTGCCGTGCTCGCGGCTCTCCTGGCATTGGTCGGGCTCGCCCTGGTCACCCAGTCGTACGGCGGGGTCGACGGCGAATGGCATGAGCATGTCGAATCGGCGGGCTTCGTCGCCATGATCCTGTCGATTGTCGGCCGGGCCTGGTGCTCGCTGTACATCGGCGGGCGCAAGAAGGCCGAGATCGTTGATCGCGGTCCCTATTCGATCACGCGGAACCCGCTCTATGTCTTCAGCTACATCGGCGCCTTCGGGATCGGGGCGCAGAGCGGCAGCGTCACGACAGGCCTCGGCTTCGTATTGGCGGCCATGGCCGTCTTCTATCTGACGGTGCGGCGTGAGGAGGCGTTTCTGGAACGGGAGTTCGGGGCCGTCTACCTTGCCTACAAGGCCCGCACGCCGCGTTTCTGGCCGCGCTTTTCGCTGTGGCGGGACGAGGATGATCTGACCATCCGGCCGACCCTGTTTGTGACGACGATCCGCGACGGACTGGTCTTCCTTCTGGCGATCCCGGTGTTTGAACTGATCGACGCCGGTCAGGCGACAGGCTGGCTGCGGGTCATCGCCCACCTGCCCTGAAGGTGGACAGGCGGGCGGCTCCGTGGTCCGGTTGGAGCCGCACGTTCAGGGAGTCTCGTCATGCGTAATTTGATCGGTCTGGCGGCCAGTCTGCTGATTCTGGCGTCCTGCGACCGGCCGGAGGCGCCTGCCGAAGCCCCGGCCCCCGCCGCTACGGCGTTCAGCCACAGCATGAGCTCGGACCTGTCCGGCTACTATATGCCGGCCAGCGAGGTGCGGATCGGGAAATGGTCGTTCGACCATGTCTTCGTCGGCCAGGCGCCGGAGTTCCAGGCCTGGGAAGGCGGAACGCGCAGCGCGACGTTCGGCCCGGTCATGTTGCAGTTCGACGATGTGACCAGCCCGATGGTCCAGACCGAGATCGGCGAGGCGCGAAGCATCACCGCCCGCGTGTTGCCGACGGCCTATTCGGTCACCGACACCCGCATCACCTTCGAGGGCCGTTCAGCTGAACTGGGCGCCGTCCGGTTCGAGGGCGACCTCGATCCCGGCGCCCTGGCGAGCTCGCGGCGCAATCTCGGGGATGAAGGCGTGGTGGTCACGGGCCGGCTGACGGTAGGCGACGCGGCGGCGCAGTCCGTCCAGCTGCGTTGGTGGGCGGGGGACTGAATTCGAACCTTGATCCGCTCATCCCCGCGAAAGCGGGGACCCAGTTCTTTGGGCGACAGATCATTCCTGTCGCGCTCTTTCGCTAGTCCTGAAACGCCGCCTTCACGCTGGACAGCACTGGGTCCCCGCTTTCGCGGGGATGAGCGGAATATTGGAACAGACCCTAATCGCCGCTTCTGATATCCAGCTTCAGGCTCATGGCCTCGGCCAGGGCCTTGCCGCGACGCCGGGTCTGTTCGCCGAGCAGGACGTCGGCGTAGCCGTCGGAGGCTGTCAGGACGAGGGCGCCGTCCTTGACCCCGGCGCGGGCGTTGACCAGCAGCTGGGGGGAGCGGCCGGACAGGTCGCAGGCCAGCCGGATCGCAAGGCCGAGCGCGCGGGCGCCCTGACGCTGTTCCTCGTTCAGCAGGCGGGTCACGGTCCGGGGCTCGGGCGTCGAGCCGCCGCCGCCGTAGCGGGCGTTCACCGCCACGGCGAGGTAGGCCCGTTCGGCGTGGTTCTGGCCCGGCACCGGTGCACGCAGAACCTGATCGAAGGCCAGTTCGACGCGGTGATCGGGATGCAGGCGGGCGCCGAGATCGGCGAGCCGGCAGGCGGCGTCAGCCAGAACGGCGTCGCGCTCGCGATCGAACACCGGCGGCAGGGCGGCCATCAAGGGCGCGATCCAGCCGTTCAGGGCGCCGGGCAAGGCCGGTGAAATGCCCTGGCGGGCGCCGAGCGCCGTGCAACCCGCCAGCAGCGGGTCGGCGGTGGCGATATCGGGCTCCAGAGCCTCATACAGCAGACCTTCGCGAACACCCCAGGCCGACAGGACGATGCGCTTCAGCCCCAGACAGTCGATCAGGCCCTCCAGCACGAGCGCGCCGTGGGGCAGGGTGTCGGCGCGCTTGCGCGACAGCCCGGGCCATTTTTCGAGCGAGGCCCTCGATGACCGCGCGACCAGCCGGGCCGTGTCCATCAGGTCGGCGGCCTCCATCTCGTACTGGTGCACGATCCGCAGGGGATAGCCGGTGATCTCCATATGCACCTGGGCCAGCGTCCGCCAGGCGCCGCCGACGGCGTAGAGGGTGTCGGCCTTGAAGTCTCCGGCCGTCCTGAGCCGGTCGGCGATGGTTCCCCGCAGCCGGTCGGCGTCGAAGCCGCTTGCATCCGCCAGGGCGAACGGGCCGAGGGGCAGGGTGGCGCCGCGCCCGACCTCGCCCTTCGTCAGTCGCACCAGCTCGAGGCTGGACCCGCCGAGGTCGCCGACCACGCCATCGGCGTGGGGAATGCCCGCGAGGACGCCGAGGGCGGCGTAACGCGCCTCTTCCTCGCCCGACAGGACCCGGATCCTCAGGCCGGTTTCGGCGGCCACCCGGTCGCAGAAGTCGCGGCCGTCCTCGGCCTCGCGCACGGCCGCCGTGGCGGCGACAAAGGTGTGGGCAGGCTGCACACCCTCAATCACGGCGGCGAAGCGTTTCAGCGCGGTCAGGGCCTGGGCCGCGCCCTCGACCGACAGCCGGCCGGTCGAGGCGAGGTCCCGGCCGAGGCCGGCCAGCACCTTCTCATTGAACACCGTCCAGATCGCGCGGCCTTCCAGCCGGTACAGCACCAGACGGACCGAGTTGGAGCCGATGTCGATCGCGGCGACGTCGCGCGGCGCGCCGAGGGCCGAAAGCAGGGCGGTCGGCATCAGCGCTTCTTCCGGGACGGCTCGTAGCTGAGGTGGCCCGGCAGGGTCTTCACCTTGCGGCCCCGACCCGAAAGGCTGGGGTTGGTCATGAAGTATTTGTGCGCCGAGAACGGCCGTTCGGGGTCGGCGGGCGTGACCCGGTGATAGCTGCCGTCCGCGGCCAGCACCCAGCTCTGGGCGTCGTCCTTGAGGTTGGCGACCATGATCTGGTCCAGCACCTGATCATGGACGGTGGCGTTCAACACAGGGGTCATAAGCTCGACGCGGCGGTCGAGGTTCCGGTTCATCCAGTCGGCTGACGAAATGTACAGTTTCGCCTTGTCGTGAGGCAGGTCGCGACCATTGGCGAAGGCGACGATGCGGCTGTGCTCAAGGAAGCGGCCGACGATGGACTTGACCCGGATGTTTTCCGACAGGCCCGGAACGCCGGGGCGCAGACAGCAGATGCCGCGGATCACCAGCTCGATACGGACGCCCCACTGGCTGGCGCGGTAGAGGGCGTCGATGATCTGGGGGTCGACCAGCGAGTTCATCTTGGCCCAGATCGCCGCCGGTTTGCCCTTGGCCGCCGCCGCCATCTCCTTGCCGATCAGGTCGAGCAGGGTGGTCTTCATATTGAGCGGCGAGACGACCAGCGCCTCCAGCTCGTCGGGCTGGGCATAGCCGGTGATGTAGTTGAACACCCGCGAGGCGTCGCGGGCCAGCACGGGGTCGCAGCTGAACAGGCTGAGGTCGGTGTAGATGCGCGCGGTCACCGGGTGATAGTTGCCGGTGCCGAAATGGCAGTAGGTTTTCAGTCCCTCGCTCTCGCGGCGCACGACGACGCTGAGCTTGGCGTGGGTCTTCCACTCGACGAAGCCGAAGACGACATGGACGCCGGCCCGCTCCATGGCCCGGGCCCAGCGCAGGTTGGCCTCCTCGTCGAAGCGCGCCTTGATCTCGACCAGGGCGGTCACGTTCTTGCCGTTCTCGGCCGCCTCGATCAGGGCGGCGACGATCGGGCTGTCCTTGGAGGTCCGGTACAGGGTCTGTTTGATGGCCAGGACGTTGGGGTCGCGGGCCGCCTGACGCAGGAACTGGACCACCACGTCGAAGCTCTCGAACGGATGGTGGATCAGCATGTCCTTCTCGCGGATCGCCGCGAAGATGTCGCCGCCGTTGTCGCGGACCCGCTCGGGATAGCGCGGCTCATAGCCCTTGAACTTCAGGTCCGGATGGCCCGCCGGTATCAGGTCAGCCAGCTGGGCGAGGCCCAGCATGCCGGGCACCATGACGATATCCTGCGGCGCGGCGTCCAGCTCATTGGTGATGAAGGTGCGCAGGTCGTCGGGCATGGACGACTCGATCTTGATGCGCACGACCGAGCCCATGCGCCGCTGCTTCAGCGCCTCCTCGAACTCCATGACCAGGTCTTCGGCCTCTTCCTCGATCTCGATGTCCGAGTCGCGGATCAGGCGGAAGACGCCGCGCTCCAGCACGTCGCAGCCGGGGAACAGGTGGTCGATGAAGAGGGTCAGCAGGCTTTCGAGGGTCAGGAAACGCTTGCGGCCCGGCGTCGAACGCCCGTCGGTCGCCAGCGGCCAGAACCGCTTCACCTGGGTCGGCACCGGCACCAGCGCATAGAGGGTGCGGTTGTCCGAGCGGCGCTTCAGCTTCAGCGCCAGGGAGAAGCCGAGGTTGGGCAGGAAGGGGAAGGGATGCGCCGGGTCGATCGCCATCGGCGTCAGCACGGCGAACAACTGGTTGAGGAACTCGGGTTCGAGCCGCTCGCGTTCGGTCTTGGTGATCCGGCCGGCGTCCACGACCTCGATGCCGACGCCTGCCAATTCCTTGCGCAGCTTGCGCCAGCGGCGCTGCTGTTCGGCCATCAGGGCGCCGGCCGCGACATTGACCTTGTCCAGCTGTTCCGCCGGGGTCAGGCCGTCGGCGGACAGAACCCGCACCCGCTCGCGCACCTGGCCCTTGAGGCCGGCGACGCGGGTCATGAAGAACTCATCGAGGTTGTTGGCCGAGATCGACAGGAAGCGCAGCCGCTCGAGCAGCGGGTGGGCCGGGTTGGCGGCTTCTTCAAGCACGCGGCCGTTGAAAGCCAGCCAGGAGATCTCGCGGTTGAAGAAGCGGGTCGGAGAGGCCATCAGGGCCTCGGACAGCTCGAGTTGCGGCGCGCGCGAGGAAGGGACCTCTTCGCCGGTGGTCGTGTCGCTGATCGCCGGATCGCTCATGTCGCCGGTTCTGGCCCGGCGCGGCGATGGCCGCAACCTTGCTCTGAAAATGGGAAACGCCGCCCGATCTCGCGATCGGACGGCGTTTCCTCCGTGTCCTGACGGCTTACCAGCGCCAGGCGTCGAAGATGACGTCGATGATGTAGCCGTCGTACTCGTCGATCAGATAGATGTGGTTGTCGACCAGCACCCAGCGTGTGCCCTCGGGCGGATAGCCGAGGCCATAGGTGCGCCAGTCGTTCAGCTGATAGCGCCAGAAGATCGACGGCAGATAGTCGCCGACATGATAGCGCTGGCCCCAGTAGTTGCGCGGCACGCTGTAGTAGCCGTAGCCGGGCGCGAAATAGAAGCCGATGCGAAGGCCGCTGTAGCCGCGGAACCGCCGATCGTTGCGCCACCAGTCGCTGCGGTTGTTCCGGTTCCAGTTGCGCCGCCATTGGTCGCTGTTGAAGCGGTTGCGGAACTCCCGGTACTCGCGGCGATCCTGACGCCGTTCGGAACGGTCCTCACGACGGTCGCGACGGTCATCGCGGCGATCCCAGCGGTCGTCGCGACGGTCATCCCGTCGATCCCAGCGATCATCACGCCGATCATCCCGGCCACCGCGAGGATCCTGCGGCCTGTCAGGCCTGTCAGGACGGTCGGGCCTGCCGCCGCCGCCTGAATTGGGACGGTCGGGACGATCGGGCCTGTCAGGACGGTCGGGTCTGTCGGGGCGATCCGGACGGCCACCGCCGCCGCCGCCACCGCCCGGGTTGGGTCGGTCGGGACGATCAGGCCTGTCAGGGCGATCGGGTCTGTCGGGGCGATCCGGACGGCCGCCGCCGCCACCGCCACCGCCCGGGTTGGGCCGGTCGGGACGATCAGGCCGGTCGGGTCGGTCAGGGCGATCGCCGCCGCCCCTGAGGCCGGGACCTGTCGGGCGTTCAGGGCGCTGTCCGCCGCCGTCACCGCTGTCGCGGGCCGGCCGATCCGGACGGCTCGGGCGGTCGGGTCGAGTTTCGCGTGCCTCGTCCCCGTTCTGGTTGGAGGCGCCGCGACGGCCGCCGCCGCGTTCTCCATCCTGGGCCAGGACGGTCAAGGGAGCCATCGCCGGCACGGCGAAGGCCGCGATCGCGGCGGCCATCATCAATGAGCGTTTCATTCTCGTCTTTTCCCCGCACGTCCCTGTCAGACGGCTTGATGTTACGGTCGCGCTTTCATCATGAACCGTGACTGAACAGGCGGCGCCATTTTAAGCGGCGCGCCAGAAACGAAAACGCCCCGCGAGCCAGAGCCCGCGGGGCGCATTTTCGATCCTCGATCGGAGCCTAGTAGACGCCCGCCAGAACGCTGGCGATCAGGCCGGTCGCAATGGCGATCAGGACGATGTCATTGCCGGCGTGAACATAGCGATAGCCGCGCGGCGCGGGGCGCAGGCCATAGGCGTAGGGATCGCGCACATAGTAGTTGCGGTAGCTATGGGGCAGGTAGTGTCCGCGCTGCCAGCGGTAGCCGTAGTAGCGCGGCTCGACGCGGTAGTAGCCGTAGCTCGGCGCGTACCAGTAGCCATTTCGGGCGCCGCGGTAGTCGCGGAAGTCGTCGCGTCCGCGCCACCAGTCGCGATTGTTGCGGTCCCAGCGCTGGTCGCGACGGAAGTCCCGGCGGTCCTCACGGCGTTCCTGGCGGAAATCGCGGCGATCGTCGCGACGGTCCTGACGGAAGTCGCGGCGGTTGTCGTATTCGCCGTTGCGCCAGTCGCGGCGGTCATCGCGGCGTTCCTGCCGGAACTCACGGCGGTCGTCGCGGCGGTCTTCCCGATAGTCGCGGCGGTTTTCGCGGCGGTCGCCCCGGTCCTGGGCCTGGGCTGCCAGGGGGGCGGCGGTGGCCAGCACCAGTCCGAGCACGGCGGCCCTGGTCAAGCGGTTCATGATCACTCTCCAGCTGGGGGACGGCGACGGAAAACCGGGTCCGGCCCGTTAATCATGCGCCAGCGTCTCTGCGGGCGGATGAACTCTCCCTGAACGCGAATGTCAGGAATGGGTGGCTAGTGGCTAGTGATTAGCTGGCGCTTCGGCGAAGGTATCCACTGGGCCGCCTTTGCGCACTCCAAGCAGCAACCCTGACCACTAGCCACTAGCCACTCCCAGGACCCCCCATGACCGCGCCGATCGAACTCTGGTACTGGCCCACGCCCAACGGCTGGAAGGTCTCGATCGCCCTGGAGGAGATGGGCCTGCCGTATGAGATGAAGCCGGTGAATATCGGCGCGGGCGAACAGTTCAGCCCGGCCTTCCAGGCGATCAGCCCGAACGGCCGTATGCCGGCCATCGTCGATCTGGACGGTCCGGACGGACAACCGCTGTCGATCTTCGAATCCGGCGCGATCCTGCAGTACCTCGGGGTCAAGTCCGGCCAATTCTATCCGCAGGATCCGCGCGGGAAGGCCGAGGTGGATCAGTGGCTGTTCTGGCAGGTCGGCGGGCTGGGGCCGATGGCCGGCCAGACGCACCATTTCCGCCAGTACGCTCCGGCCATCGTCAGGGACCAGCGCCAGATCGCCTATGGCGTCCGGCGCTACACGGACGAGACGCACCGCCTGTATGGCGTGATGGACCGGCGGCTGGCCGACCGGGACTATCTGGCGGGCGATTATTCCATCGCCGACATGGCGGCCTGGCCGTGGGTGCTGCCGGAACTGCAGGGACAGGACCTGGCGGAGTTCCCGAACCTGAAGGCCTGGATGGCGCGGGTGGGTGCGCGCCCCGCCGTGATCGCGGGCCGGGCGCTTGGAGATGAGATGCGCCGCAGCCTCGCGGCGTCGGGCAAGGCGGCCGAGGCGGCGCGCAAGGTGCTGTTCGGACAACGGGCGCGGTAACCGTTCGTAAGGCTCCCGGTCATGCCCTGTTAGCAGGTGTGAATCAGGGATTTCCGAGTTATTTCAGAGGTCTGAACAAGGGTGCAGTAATCGCCGTTCCTGTACTGAAAAGGCCGTTCGGAGCCTGCGCTGTTAACTTTACCTTCAAACCGCGGGTATTTGATCGCGTCTCAGAGGACGGGGCCAGAACGGCGCCGGTTCGGGAGATACGGTGATGAACGCGCAAGAAACCGCGCCGCAAGTCGATCAAGAGCAGGGCCTGCCCCTGCCGACCGCCGACATGAGCGGCGACGATCTGTTCCGACTGGGCATGATGTACTCGAGCGGCCAGGGCGGTTGCCCCATGGACCGCGTCTCGGCCCACATGATCTTCAACCTCGCCGCCATGAAGGGCTCGATCGAAGCGCGCGTCTATCGCCGCGAGATGAGCCAGGAGATGGAGCAGGACGAGATCGCCGAAGCCCAGAAGGCGGCGCGCCGCTGGATCGACGCGGGCGTGGTCTCGCTGGCCGCCTGAGGATTGTCGTCAGGGGCCGCGGTCAGCGGCCCTGACGGGTCACCCGCACCGCCACCTCGTTGCGGCGGAGCGGCGGCAGGGTCCAGGGCGGGTCATAGAACCAGACGACCGGATCGCCTGCGCTGGTCCAGCCGCTGCCGGTCAGGGCGGCGTCCAGTTCGGCCTCTTTTTCGGCGACGGCCCTGGCCGAACCCAGTCCGGAAAAGCGCAGCACCGCATAGGTCTCGGCCGGAACCACGGCCAGAACGACCGCCGGGTCCCGCGGCACGGGCAGGCTGGCCATCGTATATTCCGACGGCATGAAGAACTGGATCGTCCAGCGATCCTGACCCACGGCGCCCTGGGCCACGGGCGCGGTCATGGCGATGCTTTGCGACGGACCTTCGCCGGCTTGGGCGACCGGCGCCGTCATGGCGATGCTGGTCCGGGCCGTATTTCCCCCGAAAATATAGCCCGCCAGCCGCTGGAAGCCGCGATTGCGGGCCGCCTCGCTGGAGCCTGTCACCACGGTCTGGGCGGCGATCCGCTCGCCATAGGTGCGGATTTCGACGGCGCCGACGCGCTCCACCTCCGTGAAGGCCGGCTCTTCAGTGCCGGAGCGGACGCCGACGGTCGAACAGGCCGTGGTCAGCAGGGCCGCGGCCACGGCGGCGAGTTTCGATTTCATGATCGTGCGGTCCAGGGGTTCAGGGGCAAACCCCATATGGGGACGGTCGCGACCCTTCGCCCCCGTCCATCTTGTCGCATACCGAGGTTCAGCCTTTGCCGATCCCTGCATGGGGCGAGAGGGACGCGAACCCGGCGGGCGTCCGGGTCATCCGGGCCTGGATGGCGGCCAGAATGTCCGCCGAGTTCCAGATCGAGCCCTGCATCACCGCCGCCCATTCCAGTCCCTCGGCGACCGAATGGTCGCGCGCATAGGTGACGGCGGCCTTGGATCCCGAGATGGCTAGCGGCGCCTTGGCGGCGATGGCCCGGGCCATTTCCAGCGCGGCGGCCGCCAAGGCCTCGGGGTCCGGGAGGACGGCGTTGACGAAGCCCAGACGCTCGGCCCGGTCCGCCGTCAGCGACGTGCCCAGATAGGCCAGTTCGCGAACCACCGCCTCGGGCAGGACGTGCGGCAGGCGCTGGAGGCTGCCCACATCAGCCATCATGCCGATATTGATCTCCTCGATGCGGAAATAAGCTCCGGTGGCGGCCAGCCGCAGGTCGCAGGCCGCCACCATGTCCAGCCCGGCCCCGACGCAGGCCCCCTGGACGGCGGCGATCACCGGGAACCGCACCCGTTCGATCGCGGTCAGGGTCTCCTGCAGCTCCCGCGCGGCCTGATGGAAGGCCTGCCGCTCGGCGGGCGTGTCCGTCTGCAGGATGGCGCCGCCCGAGAAGACCGAGATGTCCATGCCCGCGCAGAAATTGCGGCCCTCGCCCGAAATGACCAGCGCACGGACCTCGCCCGTCGCATCCAGAGCCTTCAGGGCCGGGCCGAATTCCCGCCAGAACGACAGGTCCAGCGCGTTGGACGCTTCCGGGCGGGACAGGCGCAGATGGGCGACGGCGCCGTCGCGGGTGATCTCGAAGGCCGACATGGGTCTTTCGCTCCTGTGCGGAATCTGCGTCTGTGGCGATCCAAGCGTTTTCTATTGAAACCAACCGGGAGCCAAGCCTCATGTCACTTCAGGGCAAGACGCTGTTCATCACGGGCGCCAGCCGCGGCATCGGACTGGCCATTGGCCTGAGAGCCGCGCGGGACGGGGCCAATGTGGTTATCGCCGCCAAGACGGCCGAGGCGCACAAGCACCTGCCGGGCACCATTTATTCCGCGGCCGCCGAGATCGAGGCGGCCGGCGGACAGGCGCTGCCGTTGATCGTGGATGTGCGGGATGAGGCCTCGGTGCTGGCGGCGGTGGAGGCGGCGGTCGCCCGGTTCGGCGGCATCGACATCTGCGTCAACAACGCCTCGGCCATCCAGCTGACCGGCACCCTGGCCACGGACATGAAGCGCTATGACCTGATGCATCAGGTCAACGCCCGCGGGACCTTTCTGGTGTCGAAGGCCTGTATCCCGCACCTGAAGCAGGCGGCGAACCCCCACATCCTGGCCCTGTCGCCGCCGCTGGACCTGTCGCCGAAATGGTTCGGGCCGCACGTGGCCTACACCATGGCCAA
>DDSO01000017.1:1108-6102 GCA_002343425.1 Brevundimonas sp. UBA2388 | reverse complement strand
AAATTGCCCTGGCCGTCGACCAGCATCAGTCCCATCGAGAAGGGCTGGGCCATGCGCACCAGCGCCATATAGACCGAGGCGTCGCCATGCGGGTGGAACCGGCCCAGCACATCGCCCACGACCCGCGCACACTTCGAATACGGCCGGTCCGGCGTCATCTTCAGGTCGTGCATCGAATACAGGATGCGGCGGTGCACGGGCTTCAGCCCGTCACGCGCGTCCGGCAGGGCGCGGGACACGATCACGCTCATGGCGTAGTCGAGATACGAGCGCCTCAGCTCGTCCTCGATCGTGATGGTGGATATGTCGCCGCCGCCGGCCCCCGACGAGGGAGGAAGGGCGTTGTCGTAGCTGTCGTCAGTCAAGGAAATCAGGCTTTAAATGGCCGGAATCGGAACGTGATCCGCGAACGCGTTTTCTAGCATCCGGGGGCAGCCGTGGCAAAGCGACGCCGAGGGTTTTCGCCCCGCCGAAACAAGGACCCCGACCATGCCCGCCGCCCGTTTGACCGCCCTCGCCCTCCTGCCCCTGACCGCCGCCCTGGCCGGCTGCATCAGCGTCACCGCCAATGACCGGCCTGACGCCCCTCTCCGGGCGAACCCGGGCGATTTCGGCGAAGCCACGCTGGTCGGCGCCTCGGGCGCGCGGGTCGGCCGCGCAATCCTGACCCAGGGACCGACCGGCCTGCTGATCCGCATCGAGGCAGAGGGGCTGACGCCCGGCTGGCATGGCGTCCACATCCACGCGACGGGCCAGTGCGACGCGCCCTTCACCTCGGCCGGGGCCCACATCAATCACAGCGACCCGAAGGCCCCGCACGGACTGCTGAACGCCGGCGGGCCGGACGACGGGGACCTGCCCAATGTCTTCGCGGACGCCTCCGGCCAGGTGCGCGCCGAACTGTTCACCAGCCGCGCCCGCATCGCGGAAAACGGCCCCGGCCAGTGGCTTTGGGACGCCGACGGCTCGGCCCTGGTCATCCACGCCAATGCCGACGACCACGTCAGCCAGCCCATCGGCGGCGCCGGCGACCGGGTCGCCTGTGGCGTCATGGCCGCCGGCTAGGGCCTATTCGGCGACCGGCCGGGTCAGGTCGAACTCGACACGCAGGTAGCGGTTCTCGCGGCGCAGCTCATAGGCGTAGATCCGCCCCGGATGCACCTCGACCGCCCAGACATTGGTGGTCGAGACCGCGGCGTTGCCGGCGTTGAACAGCTCGATCGAGAACTCATCGACGGGAAACTCCTGCCGGTTCGCCGTCCCGGCCGCGGCCGTGTCGCCGCCATACCAGTGCAGGCCGTCGGGATTGCCCTCGGGGTCCCGGTGATCGTGTTTCAGCGTCAGCCCGCCGTCCTCATTGCGGCTGATCACCCAGGTGCGCGACCTGTCCTCGCCGACCCAGAACGGGATGCGGACCTCGTCGGCCGAACAGTCGCGCACATGCATCAGCAGGCGCGAGGCGGCGAAATCGGCGTCCGCGGCCTGGGTGGTGACCACCCGTCCCACGAATTTCTGCCCGCACAGGGCGTTGAGATTGGCCATGAAGGCGTCCTGCTGCGGCGCGGGCGCGGGCATGGTGGCGCAGGCGGACAGGGCGATGGCGGCGGCGGCAATGGCGGCGATCTGTTTCATTCCGCCAATCTGGCACGAACACGCGGCCCCGCCTAACCTGGTGTTATGACCGCTGCCGTGACGCTTCGCCTCATCATCGACGACCCCGTGCCGGGCGTGCGTTACAGCCTGCAGAAGGACGACCTGCCGTTCGAGCCGCGCACCGCCGGCGACGGCCCGATCGCCTTTGAACTCCCCGTCACCCTGCATCCCGACGGTCGCATGACCGGCCCCTTCGTCCGGCGCGAGGGAACGGTGCGCCGCTTCGTCTACATCCGCATCGGCACATCGGCGGGCGATCACGCCAGCCCCTGGAGCCGCCGGGCCAAGATCGACATCCACGACATCCCCAGGGCTCTCCTGGCCCCGGGCGCCCTGCTGGAAGTGCATCTGCCGGGTCGCGGGAAGGACGGTTCGCCGGCCTGCGCGACGGTGCGGCCAGTGGCCCCGTGGCGGCCTGTCTGACCGGCGTTGACTTTGAGGCGCGCCTGAGTATGTTCCGCGCCTCTCATTTCAGCGGCTTTCGCCGTCGCAAAGGTATTTCCGATGGCCAAGCCGGCTTCAATCAAGATCCGCCTGAACTCGTCCGCCGACACCGGCTTCTTCTACGTGACCAAGAAGAACGCCCGCACGATGACCGAGAAAATGGTCGTCAAGAAATACGACCCCGTCGTGCGCAAGCACGTCGAGTTCAAGGAAGGCAAGATCAAGTAAGGCTTCCTTTCAACCTCGCCTTCCTCGGACAACGAGCGAAGCGAGGCCGATCCGAGGATCAGAACGCCCGGCCGAAAGGTCGGGCGTTTTTGTTTGGGTGGCGGCCCGGTCCGCGAGGTCCGGCGTCCTGCGACGTGCTAGACTGCCGTCATGAGCGATCCGACCGACGACCTGCCGCCCGAAAGCCCCGTCCAGCGGGCATTGCGTCTGAAGAAGGCTGCGATCGACGCGCGCGAGAAGCCGCCCCGCGGCGGCCGCTTCCAGCGCGAACAGGCCGCCCGAATCGCAACCGGCAAGTCGAAGCCGTGGATGAGCCGATAGCGGCCCTCAGGCGGCCCGCGCGATCACCTGGTTCCGGCCACGGGCCTTCGCTTCGTAGACCCCTTCGTCGGCCCGCTTGAGCAGCGCCTCCGGCGTATCGTCCAGACCCGTGCTGGCGGCGACGCCGACCGAGACGGTGACGGTCAGCGCCTCGGTGCCGCTCATGATCGGGAACGGCTGGGCCCCGACGTCGCGGCGGATGCGGTCGGCGACATGGGTGGCGTCTTCCAGACCGGCGCCCGGCATCACCACCACAAACTCCTCGCCGCCGAGCCGGCACGGCAGGTCGATGGCGCGGACATTGGTCGCCAGACGCACCGCGAACTCGCGCAGCACCTCGTCGCCGGCGTCATGGCCGAAGCCGTCGTTGACCAGTTTGAAGTGGTCGATGTCCAGCACCAGCACGGCCACGGGTTCGCCCCCCTGCCCGGCCCGGCTCATCAGGGCCTGCAGCTGGCCCGCCATATAGCGGCGGTTATGCAGACCCGTCAGGGCGTCGGTGACCGCCATCTCGAGGCTGTAGTCCAGCTTCTGCTTGAGGAAGTCGGCATAGCGTTTGCGCTTGATCTGGGTGCGGGCGCGCGCCTCCAGTTCCTCGGGATCGACGGGACGCGGCAGGATGTCGTTGACGCCCAGCTCCAGCGCCTTCAGCAGACGCGGCCGGTCCGCCGGATCCACCACCGCCAGGATGGGGATACGCCGCGAGGTCTCGGTTGACCGGGTCTGGGCGACGAAGCGCAGGCCGTCGAACTCCGCGCTCGAGACGTTGACGATCATCAGGTCGACAGGACCGCGCGCCGCGATCAGGGCCGCGGCCGGGTCGCTTTCGACCGTCGGACGGTGCTCGCCGGCCAGATGTTCAACCATCTTTCCGGCCTGACGCTCATTGTCGTCGACGATCAGTATCCGCCCGCCCGAACCACGCAGCCGTCCGGCGCCGTCGGTGTCCACGCCCAGCCGGCGGCCGCTTTCCTCGCGCTCGCGCAGCTCGTCCATGACCGACTTCAGCCGCAGCAGGGAGCGCACGCGGGCGAACAGGATGACGTCGTCGATCGGCTTGGTGACGAAATCGTCGGCCCCGGCGTCCAGTCCCTTCAGCTTGTCCTCGCGCCCGTCCAGCGCGGTCACCAGCACCACGGGGATATGCCGCGTCACCGGATCGGCCTTGAGCCGACGGCAGGTCTCGAACCCGTCCATGCCGGGCATCATCACGTCCAGCAAGATGATGTCGGGGCGTTCGTCCGAGGCGACCTGCAGCGCCGTCGCGCCGTCGGCGGCGGTCAGCACCTCATAGTATTCAAGCGTCAGCTTGGCCTCGAGCAGGCGGACGTTCGCTTCAACGTCGTCAACGACAAGGATACGCGCCGTCATCGGTCCCTACCCCAGATGTTTCCGCACCACGTCGAGGAAATGCATCACCGAGATGGGCTTGGAGATGTAGGCCTCGCAGCCGCCCTGGCGGATACGCTCCTCGTCGCCCTTCATGGCGAAGGCGGTGACGGCGACGACGGGGATGTGGCTCAGCTCCTCATCGTCCTTCAGCCATTTGGTGACCTCCAGGCCGCTGATTTCCGGCAGCTGGATGTCCATCAGGATCAGATCGGGCTTGTGCAGGCGCGCCAGGGCCAGCGCCTGCAGCCCCTCGCGGGTCTGCAGCGTCTCGTAGCCCTGCGAGTCGAGCAGATCATGAAAGAGCTTCATGTTCAGCTCGTTATCCTCGACGATGAGGACTTTCTTGGACATCATCACCTTGGCCTGGTTGCCTCTGGGTGCGGCTGCACGGAGGCTTGGCGCCTTCTTCGTGCACTGTGGCCCGACGGGTCTTAAGTTGGGGTGAAGCGGCCGCCGGACCGGAGAAAAGGCTCGAACGTCGAGTGCCCCGGTCAGCTTGGGCGGAGCTGGTTCATCACGAAGAACACGAAGGGCACACAAAGAATACGACGAGATCGAGCGCGAGCCGCCGCAGGCATTCCAGCATTCGAGAAAACAAGGCGCTGCGCGCGGCCCCGAAACGCCGGTCCCTTCGTGGCCTTCGTGGTTTCTCCTTCTTAGTGTCCTTTGTGATGAACCTCGGACCCGACCCTCCGCGACCAAGGATGGCGATGGCGAGCCGCAGTCGCCTCAGGCACAATCCCCTCTGCATGAAATCGATCTGCCGCGACTGCCTCCAGACCGGCGACCTCAAGGTCGATCGCTGTCCCGCATGCGGCTCCCGTCGGACGGTCCAGCACGACGAACTCGACCAGCTGACCATCGCCCATCTCGACTGCGACGCCTTCTACGCCTCGGTGGAGAAGCGCGACCGGCCCGAGCTGCGCGACCGGCCCGTCATCGTCGGCGGCGGCAAG
>DDSO01000017.1:0-1043 GCA_002343425.1 Brevundimonas sp. UBA2388 | reverse complement strand
GATGTTCAAGGCGCTCAAGGCCTGTCCCGAGGCCGTGGTCATCAAGCCGGACTTTCGCAAATACATCGCCGCCAGCGAGGCCATCTTCGGCGCGGTCGGCAAGCTGACGCCGCTGGTCCAGACCCTGTCGCTGGACGAGGCCTGGATCGACCTGGCCGGCACCGAGCGGCTGAATGGCGGCCCGCCGGCCTTCCAGCTGATCCGGCTGCAGCAACAGATCGAGGCCGACACCGGCCTGACCGTCTCCATCGGCCTCGCCCCCAACCGCTTCCTCGCCAAGGTGGCGTCGGAACTGGACAAGCCGCGCGGCTTCTCGGTGCTGGGTTCCGAAGCCGCCGCCGTGCTGGCGCCCCGGCCGGTGGGAATCCTGCCCGGCGTCGGCCCGGTGTTCGGCAAGGCCCTGCAGAGCGACGGCTACGCCAGCGTCGGCGATCTGGCCGCCGCCGATGTGCGCGATCTGGTCCGGCGCTATGGCGAGACCGGCCTGCGCCTGCATGACCTGGCCCACGGCCGCGACGCCCGCGCGGTCAATCCCGGCCACGAACGCAAGGGCATGAGCGCCGAGACGACGTTCAACGAAGACCTCACCTCGGCGGCGGACCTCGAGGCCGAACTCTGGCCCCTGTGCGAGAAACTGGCCTCCAAGGCCCGGCGCGACGGCGTCGCCAGTCGCGTGCTGGTGCTCAAGCTGCGCCGGACCGACTTCAAGATCGTCACCCGCCGCGTCTCCCTGCCCGAGCCCGTCCAGACCGCCCGCGCCCTGTTCGCCGCCGGACGGGCCCTGATGGCCCCCGAACTGGGCCGCCCCTACCGCCTGATCGGCATCGGCATGGCCGAAGTGGTCGACGCCATCGACGCCCCCGCCCTGTTCGAATCGACCGAGGCGCGGGCCCTGAAAACCGAGACCGCTATCGACGCCCTGCGGGCGAAATTCGGTGCGAAGGCCGTGGTGGCCGGGCGCGCGTTGAAAGATTGACGTACACCCTCTCCCATTGGGAGAAGAAATCTGGGTGCTGCCTATCCGCCGATTGCCAGCATATCCC
>DDSO01000123.1 GCA_002343425.1 Brevundimonas sp. UBA2388 | reverse complement strand
CGCCGCGCTGGCCGATTATCTCGATACCGTCTCCGCCCCCAACGAGCCGCTCATCATTGCCGGCGACTTCAACGACTGGAGCAACCGGGCCGGCCGCGAACTGGTCAAGCGACTGGGCCTGACCGAAGTCTTCAGCAACCGGAAGGGCGCGCCGGTGCGCAGTTATCCCGCCGCCCTGCCGATGTTCCGCCTCGATCGCATCTATGTTCGTGGCTTCAAGGTGCGCCGGACGGAGGTTCACTTCGGGCAGCCGTGGTCGGCCATTTCCGACCACGCCGCATTGTCGGCCCATCTGGCAAGGCATGCCCGCTGAGTTCCTGCCAGGGAACCGGATCACGCTGCTCAATTCGGGCGCCAGGTATTTTCCCGCCCTGCTGTCGGCCATCGAGGCGGCGCGCGCCGAGATCTTCCTCGAAACCTACATCTTTGCCGACGACGAGATCGGCCACGAAGTCGCCGGCGCGCTCGTCCGTGCCGCCGCGCGCGGCGTCCAGGTCAATGTCACGGTCGACGGCTTTGGCGCCCGCAATTTCCGCGCCGACTTCCTGCCGCGACTGACCGCCGCCGGCGTCCGCTCGCTGTTCTACCGGCCGGAAATCGGTCCCCTTCACCTGCGCCGCCACCGCCTGCGCCGCCTGCACCGCAAGCTGGCCGTCATCGATGCCCGCGTCGCCTTCGTCGGCGGCATCAACATCGTCGATGACAACAACGCGCCGCAAGAAATGCGCCCGCGCTACGACTACGCCGTCCGCATCGAAGGCCCGACCTTGCGCCAGGTTCACCACGCGGCGCGGCGCATGTGGGAAATCGTTTCCTGGGCGAACTTCAGGCGCCGCTTCCGCCACACCGTGCCGACAACCCCGGCATGCGAGATCGCCGGCGAGCAGGAAGCCGCCTTCCTGATCCGCGACAACATCCGCCACCGCAACGACATCCTGCAGGCCTACATCGCGGCGATCAACGACGCGCAGAACGAGATCCTGATCGCCAACGCCTACTTCCTGCCGGGCCTGCGCTTCGGTCTGGCGCTGCATGCCGCCGCCAGGCGCGGGGTGCGGATCACCGTGCTGCTCCAGGGCAAGACCGATCACCCGCTGCTCCGCTACGCGACCCAGACGCTGTACGCGGCGCTGCTCAAGGCGGGGATGCGCATCTACGAGTACGAGAGGAGTTTCATGCACGCCAAGGTCGCCGTCATCGACGGCCAGTGGGCGACGGTCGGCTCCTCCAACATCGACCCGTTCAGCCTGCTGCTCGCCAAGGAGGCCAACGTGTTCGTGCGCAACCCGGCATTCGCGGCCGAACTCCAGGCCAGCGTCGGCCACGCCATCGCCAGCGGCGCGCGCGAAGTACTGGCCGCCGAACTGACCGCCCATCCGTGGCACATCCGCGCCTTGCGCTGGCTGAGCTACGGACTGGTCCGGGCCATCGTCGGACTCACCGGCTATGGCCAGAGGCACTGGCAGCCGGAAGAACGGACGCCCGACTCCGATTCCTGAGCGGCGCCCCTTGCCGCTTGCAGCGCTGGACGATGGCCGCCGAGCGGCGGCCATGGATCTTCAGGGCACTTGCAGCCAGGGATCACGAGGCGCACGGCGTGAACCAGCGACTGCCGGTTCCCTGCCGCCGCGCACCGTGCCCCCGTTGGGCCGGGGTCGCCTGTCCGCTGGGAGACTCCGGGCTTGCCGGCGCCGGACGGCTCGCGCGCCGGGCGAGTGAATCGCGGGCGATGGAAATCGCCAGCATCAGAAGCGAAGCGATGCCGCACGCCAACACGATCAGGACAAGCGGAGCGGCGCTGATGAGGGGATCGGGATACATGGTGTACTCCTATCGACGTTGCAGGAGCCCCCATTGTGCAGAAGCGGCCCATGCTCCACAATTGCATGCAATGACATACCACGGTCTCGATTATGAATAGCTCGCAGGCAGGCGCGCCGTTCGACTGGACCCTGATGCGCTCGTTTCTCGCGGTTCTCGAACGGGGAAGCCTGCTCGCCGCGGCTCACCACCTCGGCAGCAGCCAGCCCACCCTCGGGCGGCATGTCGCGGAACTCGAGCGCCAGCTCGGCATGGTGCTGTTCGAGCGCACGGGACGCGGCCTCGTGCCGACCCAGGTCGCGCTCGCGATCGCCGACCACGCCCGCGCCATGGCCGACAGCGCCGACGCCATCGGCCGCATTCTGACCGGCCAGAGCAAGCAGTTGGCGGGCGCGGTCCGCATCACCGCGGTCCAGACGGTGGCCGGGCATCTGCTGCCGCCCATCCTCGCCAGGTTGCGGGCCGAGGAGCCGGGAATCGCGATCGAGATCGTCGCGTCGAACGCGATCAGCAACCTGCTGCGGCGCGAAGCGGACATCGCCATCCGGATGGTGCGACCCGATCAGGGTTCGCTCGTCACCCGGCACATTGCCGATTCGACGATCGGCGCCTATGCCCACGAGGATTACCTGCACCGTCGCGGCATTCCGCAAAAGTCGGCCGACCTGCTGCAGCACGACCTGATCGGCTTCGACCAGGGCGATCTGATCATCCGCGGGTTTCAGGAAATCGGGCTGTCGATCGCACGTGAGGCATTCGCCATCCGCAGCGACGACCATCTCGTGCTCTGGGAAGCGCTGCGTGCTGGACTGGGGATCGGTTTTGCCGGCACCTGGCTGGGGGACAAGGAACCCGGAGTCCAGCGCGTCCTGCCCAAAGTGACCGTGTCGATGCCGATCTGGCTGACCGTGCACCGCGAGATCCGTTCCAGCGCACGCATCCGCGCGGTCTACGACTTCCTAGCCAAGGCGATTCCGGAAGCCTTGGCCTGACCGGGCAATCGGCTCATCTCACGTTGGACAGGCTCAGAAATCGAGCTGCAGGGCCGCCAGCCGCGCGTAGAGCCCGCCTTGCTGGCGCAGGTCGTCCGGCGTGCCGGTCTCGACGATCCGCCCGTGGTCCATGACGACGATCCGGTCGGCCTTCTGCACCGTCGCCAGGCGATGGGCGATGATCAGCGTCGTCCGTCCCGTCATGGCGGCGCTCAGCCCCTGCTGCACGAGGATCTCCGACTCGGCGTCGAGGGCGCTGGTCGCTTCGTCGAGCAACAGGAGACGGGCGCCCTTGAGGATGGCGCGGGCAATCGCGATGCGCTGGCGCTGGCCGCCCGACAGCCGCGTGCCGCGCTCCCCGAGGAAGGTCCGGTAGCCGCCGGGCAGGCGCTCGATGAATTCGTCGGCGAGCGCCGCCCGCGCCGCCTGCACCACCTCCTCATCGCTGGCCGCGGTCCGGCCGTAGCGGATGTTCTCCAGCGCGTTGGCGGAAAAGATCACCGGATCCTGCGCGACGATGGCGATGTCCTTGCGCAGGTCGCGCAGCCCGAGTTGACGGATGTCCTGCCCATTGATCCGGATGCAGCCGCCGCAAACATCGTAATAACGCAGCAGGAGCTGGAACAGGCTGGTCTTGCCGGCGCCCGAGGGCCCGACCAGCGCCACGCTCTCGCCGGGCGCGATGTCGAGGCAGATGTCGTCGAGCGCGCGGACCTGCGGGCGGGCCGGATAGGCGAACACGACATGCTCGAAGCGGATCGCCGCCCGTTCCGCGACCACCGGCAACTGCGGCCGTACCGTCTCCTGGATGGCGGATCGGGCATGCAGCAGGTCGAGCAGGCGCTCGGTCGCGCCGGCCGCGCGCATCACGTCGCCCCAGACCTCCGCCATGGTTCCGACCGCGCCGGCGACCAGGGCGGCATACAGGACGAAGGAAGCCAGTTCGCCGCCGGTCAGCGCGCCCGCATGGACCTGGCGCGCGCCGATCCAGAGGACGAAGATGATCGTTCCCATGACCGCCGTGATGATCAGCGCCGTCAGCGCCGCGCGTACCCGGGTGCGCCTGATGCCGGTGGCGAAACTCAGTTCCGTGCGCGCGGCGAAGCGGCCGGCCTCCTGTTCCTCCTGCGTGTACGCCTGCACGGTCGGCATTGCATTGAGGATCTCGCCGGCCAACGCCGACGCATCGGCGATCCGGTCCTGCGATTCGCGCGACAGCTTCTTGACCTGGCGGCCGATGGCGACGATCGGCAGGATCAGCAGGGCCATCAGTCCGAGGTTCAGCGAGAACAGGTAGAAGCTGGTCACCGCCAGCATGACCATGCCGCCGATGAACTGAAAGACGCTGCGCAGGCCCATCGAGACCGAACTGCCGACGACGGTCTGGATCAGCGTCGTGTCGCCGGTCAGGCGCGACAGCACTTCCCCCGTCTGCAAGGTCTCGAAGAACTGCGGCGACTGCGCCAGCACCCGCGCATAGACGGCGTTGCGCAGATCGGCGGTAACCCGCTCGCCGACCCACGAGACGGTGTAATAGCGCGCCGCCACCGCCAGCGCCCAGATGCTCGCCAGTCCGAACAAGGCGATGAAGTGCCCGTTCAGGCTCAGGTCGCCCAGCAGACGCCCGCCTGGCCGGCCGCCTTCGCCGAAGCCGAAGTCGATCAGGTCGCGGAACGCCAGCGGTACCAGCAGGATCGTTGCCGAAGCG
>DDSO01000102.1 GCA_002343425.1 Brevundimonas sp. UBA2388 | reverse complement strand
GATCCGGCCGAGCGCGCCGGCGATCCACTGTTTCAGCAAGCCGTCGATCAGCTCCCCGACCGAAAACCGCATGGTCAGCCGGCAAAACATCGGGTCGAAGCGGACCAGGAACGGCGAGGCGGTCTCCTGCGGCGCGCTCAGCCCGCACGCCTTGGCGGTGTCGAGGAAATCCAGCCCGCAGCTCAGCGTCTCCCGCAACCCCTCCAGGGGGTCGAGCGCCGCGCTCGGCCGCAGGCCGGGGGCGGGCGGCAGCTCCTGGAGGTGCACGTCGAGGGCGCGGCCGGCCGGCGCGACCGCCAGCAGCCCGGCCAGCAGCGCGGATTTAAATGGTTTTTTATCCATGTTTTGTGGATTTTTCGTCAAACAAAAATAAATTGTGTTGAACGATTTGGCCTTATACATTTTAATATCATCGTAAACGCGATAAATCAATACGAGCAACGAAATATCGAGGAGAGCCGATGAACTTTCTCCGCCAGACCGTCGCCGGGGCCGGGGCGCTCGTCGCCGGGATCGCCGTCGCCCAAACCCCGCCCGACGGCGGCGCGACCTTCGCGGAGCGGGTCCGCTCGTTCCTGCCCGAGTCCGGCGACGTCGCCATGACCCAGGTGGTCTCGATCTTCGGCCCCGCCGTGACCGCCGCCACCGGCTTCGGCGCCGACGCCGCCCCCACCGTGCTGGGCGTGACGGTCTACCATTTCCTGGTCGGCGCGTTCGCGGTGTCGATCCTGATGGCGCTGTACCTGACCCTGGCGGGCACCGCGCAAAGCGCCCACTCCGGCCACTTTTTGGGCGAGCGCTGGCACTCGCTCTGGGTGCCGCTGCGCGCGGTGCTGGGCTGGATGCTGCTGCTGCCGATCCCCGCGCTGGGCGGGCTGGCCGGGGTCCACGCGCTGCTGTTCTGGACGCTCGCCGTCGGGACGGGGCTGGCGAACCGGGTCGGGCTGGCCGCCATCGAGTCCACCGCCGCCAACGGCTTCTCCGCCGAGGCCGCCACCCTGACCGCCGAGCCGCTGGCCGCCCGGCTGGCCCGCGACACCTTCGACTCGCTGACCTGCGTGGAAACCATCAACCGGGTCGAGTCGGTGCCCGGCGGCTACCCGCCGCTCGGCGTGACCACCAAGGACGTGGCGCCGGAGAAAAGCGCCTGGGACCGGGCGGGCGACTTCTTCCGGGGCAGCCCGCAAGGGGCCGAGTACAGCGATTTGATCGAGGCCGCCGCCGCCAAGTACGGCGTGCCGGCCGCTCTGATCCACGCGATCATCTGGCAGGAGTCGAGGTACAACCCCGACGCGGGGAGCCCCAAGGGCGCGGGCGGCCTGATGCAGCTCATGCCGGACACCGCGAGGGGCCTGGGCGTGACCGACCGCTTCGATCCGGCCCAGAACATCGACGGCGGCACCCGCTACCTGCGCCAGTTGCTGGACCGCTACAACGGCGACATGACCAAGGCCATCGCCGCCTACAACGCCGGGCCGGGCGCGGTGGACAAGTACGGCGGCATCCCGCCCTACCGGGAGACGCGGGATTACGTCGCCAAAGTCATGGGCAACTACAACCGCCTCGGCGGCGGCCTGCCGGGCGAGGTGGCCGGGACCACGGTGCGGCACTACCTGTTCGGCGGCGGCAAGTATCCGGCCGACCTGTGCGGCGACGTGCCGGTGCCGGTCCGCACCGCCACGGACGACACCGCCGCCAACGGGGTGCAGACGGCGATGCGCAACGACGTGCAGGCCGCCCACCTGGAGGCCTACGAGCGGATGCTGGCCGGGATGCGCGAGGCGGTGGCGCTGATGGCCGAAGGGCGCGAGGCGGACGCCCGCGACCTGTACGCCCGGCTGGTCCGGGAGTACGCCGAGACGGTGTTCCGGGCCGGGATGGACGCCTGGCGGACCCGGCAGGCCGAGATGATCGCCCGGTGGAAGGAGGCCGCCGCCAAAGACGGCTGGGCCACCTACGGCATGTGGTTCTGGCAGCTCTCGGAGGCCGGCACCTCGATCTCGACCGCGCTGCACGAGATGGCGGGCGAGGTCCAAGGGTTGAAGTCGGAGCTGGCCTCGCTGAGCAAAGAGACCGCCGACCAGGTGCGGATGGCGCTCGCCCGCAACGACGCCGTGGTGGACTCGCTGCTGGCGGAAGCGGCCTCCGGCACGCAAAGCTTCGCGACCTGGCGGGGGACGCAGAGCGGCGCGGCCGGCTGGAACTACGCGGTGCCGCGCGGCGGGCGGGTCTTCGAGAAAAACTGGGCCGACGCGGCGTTCGTCATGCTCGGCACCCAGCTCCAGGAGGTGTTTCGCTGGTCCCGGCCGAGCCAGACCAACGAGTTCCCGCTGCTGACCTGGTATCGGTTCGGCCATGGTTTGATGGGCGTCGGCGTCGGCGCGATGGTGGTCGGCGCGGCGGGCGGCATGCTCACGACCGCCGGCGGCCTGCTGATCGCCGGCGCGGGCGGCTTCCTGTACGCCCTCGGCTGGACGCTCTCGATCTACCTGAGCTACCTGCCGCTGCTGGTCTGGCTGGTCCAGTTCGTCGGCTGGCTGCTGATGGCGGTGATCGCCGCGTTCGGGGCGCCGCTGTGGATGCTGATACACCTGAGCGGCGCCGGCGACGGCATCGCCGGCGACCGCGCCCAGACCGGCTACGGCCTGCTGCTGGCCCTGCTGCTCCGCCCGGCCCTGCTGGTGTTCGGCCTGCTCGCCGCCATCGCCCTGCTCCACGTGCTGGGCTGGTTCGTGGACCAGACGCTCGGGACCGCGCTGCAAAACCCGCCCAACGGGGTGTTCGAGGCCATCGGCCTGATCGCGATCTACGCGATCCTGATCGTCGTCCTCGCCACCCTCTGCCTGCGGACGATCACGCTGATCCCGGAGCTGGCCTTCGGCTGGATCGACGTGGCGGTGGCCAACCTCGCCGGGACGGCGCGAGAGGCGGCCGACGCGGGCCTGAAAAGCGGCGGGCGCGGCGTGCCGGGCATGGGCGATAAGGCGGTCGGCGCGATGCGGCCGGTCGGCCGCAAGATAGGCGAATGGTGGCGCGGCCGGAATAACCGAGGAAATCCTTGAGGGGGTGAACGATGGGCGAGAGAACGAATCGGAAAACGATGGCGGTCGCGCTGGCGCTGCTGGCGGTCGTCGGCGATGGTGCCTGGGCCGACGAGCGCGATCTCTCGAAACCGGGCGACGACTCGCCGGTGGCCGAGAGCGTCGATCCCGCCGATTACCGCGATCTCGACGGGTCTTGGTCGTGCCGTTTTCTGAATTACAAGGGCCGGATCGAGCGGGATTATTACAGCTCGTGGACCTTTGACCGAAAATCCCACCGCGTTGACATTTTTTGGAGTCCGGTTCACAAAGGTGTTATCAACCGTTATCGCTGGGACGGGAAACAGCTCGTTCTGAGTCCGGCGTCGCCCTCTTCAAACGCGATCTATAGCACGCACAAAACCCAAATATTGGCTGGCCCCACGCTGGTCATCGAAGACCCCCGATTTCGCTGGAAGGGCTGGCGCTGCACGCGCCAGCCCGGCGAGCGATGGCCGGCCGACGGCCTGCAATTTCTCGACTACGCCCGCTATCCGTGGCTGTCGGGGTTGATCGAGGACGGCCACTCGATCATGAAATACCGAGACCCGGAACAGTACCGGGAGTGGCTGAAAGGCGCCCCGCGCTGACCGCCGGTGCCCAGACAGGAGGATATCGCCATGCGNNCCTGTACCTCGGCCGCCGCCGGTTCTACCGGACCAACGCGGCCGGGGTCGAAGAGTTCGAGAGCTACCGGCGGGCCGTCGCGAGCTGGCTCTTCGAGGCGTTCTTGCATCTGCTGACTCTGGTGTTTCTGCTCGGCAGCCTGATCCCGATGGCGATGCTGATCAGGTCGCCGCCCGGCTTCTGGTAGC
>DDSO01000041.1 GCA_002343425.1 Brevundimonas sp. UBA2388 | reverse complement strand
TCCTGGATGCGGGCGCCGCCGGCGTCGAACAGGCCGATGATCGGGGCGCCATTGGTCAGGGCCATGGTCTGGATCTTGACGATCTTGGCCGCATGCGCGCCCGAAAGAGACCCGCCGAAGACGGTGAAATCCTTGGAGAAGACATAGACCAGACGGCCGCCGATGGTGCCGCGGCCGGTGACCACGCCGTCGCCGGGGATACGCTGGTTTTCCATGCCGAACTGGGTCGAGCGGTGCTCGACGAACATGTCGGTCTCCTCGAACGAGCCCTCGTCGAGCAGGACGGCGATCCGCTCACGCGCAGTCAGCTTGCCCTTGGCGTGCTGGCTGGCGATGCGGGTCTCGCCGCCGCCGAGACGGGCGCCGGCGCGGCGGGCTTCGAGCTGGTCGAGGATGGTCTTCATGCGGCGTCTCCTTGAGCGGGAGGCTTAAGGATGGCCGGGGGCGGAGGCAAGCGGGGACGGCAACCGGGCTCCGCTGGCTGGTTCATCACAAAGGACACCAAGGGGGCACGAAGGACACGAAGGGAGCCTGCCCGTCCCGAAGGGACAATCAAACCTGAGGCATACAAGGAATGCCGCTTCGCGGCGCCGCACCGGACCCTTTGTGCCCTTTGTGGATCCTTCGTGCCCTTCGTGATGAACCTGCGCGCTCCGGGGTCTATCCCGCGAACCCCTCCCCCAGCCGCGTCGGCGCGGTCATGGCGGCGAGGCGCTGGAGCTCGGCGACATGGGCGGCGAACGCCTTGCGGCCCTTGCCGGTCAGACTGGCCCAGGTGCGCTGGCGACCGTTTTCGGAGGTCTTGGTCAGCGCGACATAGCCCGCCTCCTCCAGCTGCTTCAGGTGTTTGGACATCACTGAGTCCGAGACCTTGATGGCGTCGCGCAGCATGGCGAACTCGGCGTCGACGCTGGACAGGATGGCGCAGATCTGGAGCCGGCCCGGCGCGTGGATCAGGGCGTCGAAGACGGGAGCCACGCTCATCGCGGCAGCTCCGCCAGGTCCTTCCTGTAGGCATTCATCCACAAGCGGCCACTGAAGCCGGCGACGATCCAGGTCAGGGCTCCGGCCGCCCAGGGAGCCCAGGCGGGGCCGTCGAACAGCCGCGTCCAGAGGCCCAGACCCATCATCGCCATCATGAAGGCGACCAGACCCCAGGCCACCCTGCCCGCCCGGCGCGGACTGTAGCCGTTGACCCACCAGCCGAATTTCTTCTTCCACCACTGCACCATCAGCACGACGCCAAGCATGCAGAAGATGAAGACGGTGGTGTTCCAGGGCGCCGGCAGGCCCGTGCTTGCGACGATCACGGCGAGGACGCCGCCGTAGGCGAAATCCCACCAGACCGGATAGTCGAGGTCCCGCCCGATCCCGGCACGGGCGTCCCGGATGGAGGCCAGGGCCTCGTGGGGGTCTTGGTCTTGCGTCATCGGGAAACCTCACTTTCCAATACGGAAAGCGTAGCATGACTTTCCATCATGGCAAGTGATTATTTTCCAGATTGGAAAGTCGTGCTTGCCCGCCGGGGCTGGCCCGGTCCCGGGAGGGAGCCGTGACGGGGCATGACCGAACGGTAATGCCCGCGAACGAAGTCTTGCCGCAAAGCTTGCCAAGCTGCGCCTCCTTTCTCCCCGAACACCGGAATCGTTCATGCGTTTCGCCCACTGGTCTGCGTCCGTTTTCGCCCTCGCCCTGATGGCCGGCGCCTCCTCCTGTCTGGCCCGGCCCGCGTCAGAGCCGGACCGTGACGCAGGACGGCGGTCGGACCTGATCCTCGCCTCCCTCGTGGAGAGCAACGGCGTGCCGGGCATGGCCGGCTCGGTATGGCAGGACGGCCGGATCGTCTGGACCGGCGCGGCCGGTTATGCGGATGTCGAGGCGGGACGCCGGGTGGACGGCGACACGATCTTCCGCCTCGCCAGCGTGTCCAAACTGTTCGCGGTCATGGCGGCAGGCCGCCTGCGGGAACAGGGACGACTGGATCCGGACGCCCCGGTGCGCACCCTTTTGCCGTGGCTGCCCGACCGCTGGCCGGACATTTCGGCGCGCCAGCTGGCCGCCCACACCTCCGGAGTACCCCACTATCAGACCGTGGACGCGGACCGCGGAAGCGTCCGGTACGCGTCGGTGCGCGACGCCGTCGCCCTGTTCCAGGACCGGGAACTGCTGGCGCCGCCGGGGCAGGCCTATGTGTATTCGTCCTGGGGCTACGTCCTGCTCAGCGCGCAGGTCGAGGCGGCGGCCGGTGCCTCCTACCTCGACTATCTCAAGGCCGAGATCACGCCCGGGCTCGAGATTGTCCCCGATGCGACCGATGGCGACAATCCTTACGCCTCCCGCGCCTATGCGTTCACGGACAGTCGCGCCCGCCCTGCTCCGTCGCACGACTTCAGCTACACTTGGGGCGGCGGCGGTCTGGGTGGAACCGCGCCGGCCTTGGCGACCTGGGGCGGGCGCGTGCTCGAAGGGCAGGTCGTGGCCCGCGACACCTTCGAATGGATGCAGCAGCCGATGCCGCTGAACGGCGGCGGCGTGGCCGCGGACGACACCTATCAGGTGGGGTTCGGCTGGCGGGCCGAGCGGGACGCCCATGGACGCCGGCTGGCGCATCACGCAGGCGTCACCGTCGGGGCCCGCAGTTCGCTTGTGCTCTATCCCGACCACGCCACCGCGACGACCGTGCTGTCCAACGCCCTCTGGGTATCCTCAATCGACGTGACGGCGCAGATGCTGGCGGCGCCCTTCCTGCCGGTAGAACGCGACGGGCCGGTCATCGACTGCCCGGTGGGCGCGGCGCCATATACGGGAACCTGGGGCGAGGCCGCGATCGCCGGAGAAGCCCGCTTCGAGGTGCGCGACGGACTCTGCCTTGGCGATCTGGCCATCGCGCCGGGCAACGCCTTCGGCGACATGCTCAATGGTCAGCCGCAGGGCGACAGCGCCACCCTGAAGGTGATCGGCGTCGAGGCGGGCGAAGGTCTGGGCCGCGCCGCGCTGGTCACCCCCATCGGCGTCTACGACTTGCGCGGCCAGGGTGACGGACGCTGGTGGAGCCCACTGGGCGGCGGCGCCCGTTCGCTGTCGATCCGGATCGACTAGGACCGTCCCAACGCCCGGAACCAGTTGTCCAGCAGCACGGCCTCGGCGCGGCGGGCGGCGGTGCGTTCGGCGGCCTCGGCGTCGACGCCCCACTGCCGTTCCTGGAAGGCCTCGTCGAGACGGCTGAGCTCGAAGGCCGCGTCGCCCGTCAGCACGCCGCGCTGGAGCGCCATGGCGAGGACCGCCGAACCCAGCAGGGGCGTCGCCAGGGCCAGGCCGGTCAGGGCGAAGTCGTCGAGCCGCAGCGCCAGTTCAGTGACGCGGGCGATGGCGGCGGGGTCCTGGGCCCGGTGGCAGATGCCCTCGGCGGGTTCGAGGACGACGCCCAGTTCGATCGCCGCCCAGTCGCGCCACGGCGTCCATTCGCGGGCCTGCTCCACCGCCAGCGAGGTCGGATGGTCGGCGAGGTAGCAGAGAAGGTCCGAGCCGGCGAAGGCGGCGATCTCCTCGGCCACGGCCTCGCGGACCTGGCTGACCCGGTCGATGGCGGTCGAGGCCAGACGGGTGGCGGGCATGGTCGCGGGATCGATAAACTCGCCCTGGGCGGCCCATTCGTCGGCCGCCAGCCGCGCCGCGGCCTCGGTCGGCAGGCGCAGGGGAGCGTGGGCGGGCGTCTTCGGCGTGCGGCCGTCCAGCGTGACGGCCCAGCCGCCCTCGGCTTCCGCCACGTCGACCGCGGTCCAGAAGCGTTTGAGGCGCTCTTCGGACTCACGGAAGCCCTTGCGGGCGGCGACGTTGGGATCGAGGGGCGGGATGTGGCTCATGCGAGGTCTCGGGCGGTCTCAGGCGGCGCGTGTCAGGTCGGCGAAGCCGTCCAGCACCACGGTCAGTTCGGCGAAGGATCGGGCGACGTGGCGGGCCCCGGCGGCCTGCTGTTCCTCGACCGTATGGAAGCCCCAGGCGACGCCGAGCGGGAGGACGCCGGCATTGATGGCCATCCGGATGTCGTGGGCGGTGTCGCCGATCATCAGGGTGGTGGCCGGACAGGCGTCGCAGGCGGCCATGGCGGCGTGGAGCATGGCGGGGTCGGGCTTGCCCGGCCCGTCCTCGGCGCAGTGGGACGAGATGAACATGTCGGCCCAGCCCTCGCGGGCCAGGTTGCGGGCCACGCCGCGGCGATTCTGTCCCGTCGCCAGCGCCAGCCGCCAGCCGTCGCGATGCAGGCGACGCAGGGTGGCCGTTGCCTCGGGATAGAGGGGCTCCTCGTGCCCCTCTTCGTACATGCGGTTGAAGCTGGCGCGGAAGCCGGCGACGAAACGGGCCAGGGTCGGCGCATCGAGCCCCGGCTCCAGCACCGACATGGCGTGCTCCAGCGACAAACCGACGATCTTGCGGACACGATCGTAGTCGGGCTCGGGCAGGCCGATGGCCCGCGCGGCCTCGCAGGCGGCGCGATGGATCGAGGCGCGGCTGTCGACGAGGGTGCCGTCGATGTCGAAGACTGCGAGAGGTCGGCTCATCGCTGCCGCTTCACCCCTTCGAACGGATCGCTCTCGTCGCCCTCGGACTCCTCGAAGCCGAAATGGGCCATGCCGGCCTTCATCTCGGGGCTCAGCGGCGCCGTCACCTTCAGCATGCCGCCGCGCGGATGCTCCAGCTCGATGCTGCGGGCGTGCAGCTGCAGTTTCAGCGGCCCGGACAGCTCCTTCGACTTCTCGTCCCCGTATTTCGGATCGCCGAGGATCGGATGGCCGATGCCGGCCATGTGGGCGCGTAGCTGGTGGGTCCGGCCGGTGAAGGGGCGCAGGGCCATCCAGCTGGCCCGGTGGGCGGCGCGGCTGATGGTGGCGAAGGCGGTCTCGGCCGGCTCGGCGCGCGGGTCCTTGCGGTCGGCCGGGCGCATCATCTCGAAATCGTTGATGCCGGTCTTCTTCAGCGGCATGTCGATCTGGCCGGCGGCGGGCTTGGGATTGCCGATGACGATGGCCCAGTAGGTCTTCTTCGCCTGACGCCGGGCGAAGGCCCCGGCCAGCCGCTTGGCCGCCTCCGGCCCCTTGCCGAGCAGCAGGACGCCGGAGGTGTCGCGGTCGAGCCGGTGCACCAGACGCGGGCGGTCCATCCCCTCCCCCCAGGCCGACAGCAGGCGGTCGACGTGGCGGCTGGTCTTGGTGCCGCCCTGGACGGCCAGGCCGTGGGGCTTGTTGATGGCGATGACCATGTCGTCCTCGTAGAGCACGAGGGATTTGGCGAACTTTATATCCTGTGGGGACAGGGTGTGGACGTCGCCGGCCTGGCGCGAGGTGTCGTCGGGGATCGGCGGGACGCGCACGGCGGCGCCTGCGGTCAGCCGGCCTTCGGGCTTGATGCGGGCGCCGTCAACGCGGATCTGGCCGCTGCGGGCCATCTTCTGCACCTGGATGTTGGACAGGTGCGGCCAGCGCCGGCGGAACCAGCGGTCGAGACGAATGCCGTCCTCGGCCTCGGCGACATAGATCGTCAGCACCTCGCGCTTGGGGGCTGGTTCGGACTCTTGAATGGGTTCGTCAGTCAAAGGGGGGCTCCGAAGGCGCGGCGGGCGACCATCAGGCCGATAAACAGGGCGGCGATCGACAGGACCACCGAGGCGGCGACATAACCGCCCGCCATGGCCAATTGACGGCGCTCGATCATCAGCGCCGCCTCCAGCGAAAAGGCCGAGAAGGTGGTGAACCCGCCCAGCACCCCGACGGCGGCGAACAGGCGCAGGCTCTCGCTGTGGGCGCCGCCCCGGAACGCCAGCCAGCCCGCCAGCAGCCCCATCAGCAGGCCGCCGGCGACATTGACCGTCAGCGTGGCCCACGGCCACTGGGCGCCCGGAAGCAGGCGCTGGGCCCAGACGCCGGCCCCGTAGCGGGCGACAGCGCCGAGGGCGCCCCCGGCTGCGACGATCAGAAGACGTGTCATATTGCGGCGCTTATACTCGACCCGGCGACAAAACGAAGGAGGCGCATGTGCTCGATCTGGGACTGGCCATTCTCCACCACATCCTGGTCTTCGGCCTTGTCGCCCTGCTGGCGATGGAAGGACTGAGCCTGAAGGAAGCCACGGTCGACCCGGCCCGGCTGGTCAGGGTGGACGGTCGCTACGGTCTCGTCGCGGGCCTCGTCGTCGCCATTGGCGTCTGCCGGGTGATCTGGGGCGGAAAGGGCTGGGCCTTCTACGAAGCCAACCCCTTCTTCTGGGGCAAGGTGGGCCTGTTTCTGGCCCTCGGCCTCGTCTCGATCGGGCCGACGCTGCTGTTCATCCGCTGGCGCAAGACCTCCGCGGGCGCCGTCGCCTTCACGCCCCCCGCGCAAGAGCTGAAGCGCGAGCGGACATGGGTCGGGCTGGAGGCGCTGCTGCTGGTTCCGCTGCTCGCCTGCGCCGCCGTCATGGCGCGATATCCGTTCTGACTCAAACTTCACTTGCCGGGAGGCAGGGTTAACGCCGATATCTAGCCTGCGGCGCCGCTTCGCGCCCGAGGGGAACGCCGTCCGCCCGGCGGCGCGATCTGCCATACTGCAGGGCTGACGATTCAAGGGACCGCCGAAGCGCCATGTCGCACGACGATCACAACCACGGACACGGCCCCGGTCATGGGGGCCACGCGCCGTCCGACGGCGGCCATGGCGGCCACGGTGAGGACGCGCGCCTGCACGCCGCGCCGAACCCGCCGCCGCGCGGAGCCGAGGACAGCCCCAACCGCGCCGTGCCGCCGCCGACGCCGAACCACGGCCGCGCGCCCCTGCGCGGCGGCGACGGCATTCTGCGCCCCATTTCCGAGAGCGAGTATTTCTCCGCCACGCCCGAGGCCGAGGCGATCGTCAGCTCGCATATCGACGAATATTTCAACCAGCCGCTGGACATCTTCCCCTTCTGGGAGACGGACGGAAAGCCGGATCGCTTCCACGTCCTGTTCGGTCGCCAGATCGAGGAGCGGTTCCCGGTCGACACCGACATCCGCAGCCGCATCCACAGCTACGGCCGCCGCGTCTTCAAGGCCCTGATCGTCCACGTTTCGGTCAAGCGGCTGAGCCAGGCCGGGGCAATGGCCGCCTTCGCCGTTCTGGCCATCCTCGGCCCGGGCTGGTTCACGAACTGGACGGGCTCGGAAGCCATGGGTCTGGGCCTCGCCGCCGGCGCGATGATCGCCGCCTTCGGCATTTTCTGGGGTCTGCAGGCCGTGCTGTTCATCCAGTACCGGTTCCAGCTGGAAAACGACTCCTACGAACTGTCGCGCGAGGTCGTTCAACGGACCCGTGAGCTGCAGAACCTGTTCACCACCGCGCGCGCCATGGCCGATCAGGCGGAGACCCAGTTCCAGCAGGACGGCAAGGGCTGGGGCCAGCGCGCCATGTACCTGACCCGGCTGACCATGTGGCTGGGCGCGCGGATGGAATATCTCGAAAAGCACGTTCAGATGGAGCTGTGGCGGGTCCGCCGCGAGCGCTACTGGATGCGGTGGGCGCAGCGGATCATGACGCCGATGGTGCTGATCGTCGGCCTCGTGGTGCTGGCGCTCGAGACCGCGCCGGAGACGGGTGAAGTGGGTTTCCGCGCCCTCCAGGGACTGGCCGCCGTGCTGGGCGTCCTGGTCAGCTGGCTGTCCTATTTCCGCTGGCGCACGCCGGTCGCGGCAATCCAGGACAAGCTGGGCGTCGACGGCTGGGTCCGTTACGCCTCGCTGGACGTCGACAACGCCGTCTCGGATCAGGTGCGGCGCGACAAGGAGCGGCTGGTGGAATACCGGGCGCTGACGCGCGGCGGGCGGTAGCGGCGGCTGCGCCGCCAGTGGCTAGTGGCTAGTGGTTAGTGGTTAGCCGCCGCTTGTGCGATGGCGCGGTCAGCGCCGCCCTTCCGCTGCCAGAAGGGCCGCAATCACTAACCACTAACCACTAACCACTAACCACTAACCACTAACCACTAATCACTAACCACTAACCACTAATCACTAACCACTAATCACTAACCACTAACCACTAACCACTAACCACTAATCACTAATCACTAATCACTAATCACT
>DDSO01000129.1 GCA_002343425.1 Brevundimonas sp. UBA2388 | reverse complement strand
GATGGTGATGCCCCGCTCCTTCTCGATATCCATCGAGTCGAGCACCTGCGCGCTCATCTCGCGCGCGGTCAGGCCGCCGGTGAATTGGATCAGCCGGTCGGAAAGCGTGGACTTGCCGTGGTCAATGTGGGCCACCACACTGAAGTTTCGGATGCGGTCGATGGGAGGGGTCGTCATGGCCGCGCCGGTAGCACGGCGGGGCCGGATCGCCAACGCGCACGCGGTTCCCGGCGCATTTCGCCGCCGGACCGGTCCGGACTGCGTCGATGTACCGGTCCGGATTACTTCGAGGTAAGGGCCGCTTTGGCGTTTGAGAAGCCGCGGTGAAACCGCTATTCAACGGCTGATGACAGGAGCGCCCGGGACGGGCGGCCTGAACGAATGGCGCGCGGCTCCCCATCCGTGGCGTCCAAGGGGACAAGACGTGGCGAACATTGTGCGGAACAGTCTGGCCGGTGCGGTCATGATGGCCCTCGGCCTGGCCCTGGCGGCCTGCGGCAGCGGCGACAGCGACTCCAAGGCAAAGGCGGCCGCGGCGGCGCGCAGCGCGAGCCAGACGGTCACAGCGGCAACCGCGGTCCTGATCAACCAGCCGCGCTCGGTCACGGCGTCGGGCACCGTCTCGGCCTGGGAAGAGGTGCCGGTCGGCGCCGAGACCGGCGGCCTGACGGCTATCGGCGTCTATGTCGACGAGGGCGCCTACGTCCGGCAGGGACAACTTCTGGTCAAGCTGAACGACGACGTGCTTCAGGCCCAGCTGCGCCAGCAGCAGGCCGGCGTGGCCAGCGCCGAGGCCAATGCGGCGCGTGAGGACTCGGCCCTGGCCCGGGCCGAGGAGCTTCGCGGACGCGGCTTTCTGAGCCAGGCCTCGCTGGACACGGCCATTGCCAACCAACGCTCGGCGCGGGCACAATTGTCTGCCGCCCAGGCCTCGCTCAGCGAGACCCGGACCCGGCTGAACCAGACCAGTATTCGCGCACCGGTCGCCGGCCTGATCAGCAGCCGCAGCGTCACCCGCGGCCAGATCGTCCAGCCTGGCACCGAACTGTTCCGCATGGTGCGTGACGGGCGGCTGGAACTGGATGCGGAAATCCCCGAGGCCGAGCTGCGGCTTGTCCGGTCCGGCATGGCCGCCACCATCGCCTCCGAACAGGCCCCCGGTGCGACCGGGCGTGTCCGGATCGTGACCCCCGAGGTCAATCCCCAGACCCGCCTCGGCATCGCCCGCATTGCGCTGTCTTCCGGCAGCGGCCTGCGCCCCGGCATGTTCGCCCGCGCATCGATCGACGTGGGGGCCCAGCCCGCCGTGGTGGTGCCGTCCGACGCCGTCGTCTTTCGCGAGGGCAGGGCCGGAGTCTATACGATCGGTGCCCGCAACGCCGTGCATTTCAATCCCATCACCACGGGAGCCCGGAACGGGACGCAAATCCAGGTCGTCAGCGGTCTGGAAGCCAACCAGCGGGTTGTCGTCCAGGGCGCCGGTTTCCTCGGTGAAGGCGATGTGGTGACGGTGGTTGAGCCGAGGGCCGCTCCCGCTCCCGCGGCCGCACCGGCCGGAGCCGCCGGCCGATGAATTTCAACAACATCTCCTCATGGTCGATACGGAATCCGATTCCGATCGTCCTGCTGTTCGTCGTCCTGACGATCGCGGGCGTCAGCAGCTATTTCAACCTGCGCACCAATAATTTCCCCGACGTCGACCTGCCGATCGTGGCGGTCACGGTGGTTCAGCCCGGGGCCGCTCCGACCGAGCTGGAAACCCAGGTCACGCGGCTGGTGGAGGACTCCCTGGCCGGCCTCGGACGGGTGAGAAAGATCAGCTCCACCGTCACGGACAGCGCCTCGACCACACTGGTCGAGTTCGAGCTGGGCGTGGACCTGGAGAAGGCCACCAACGATGTGCGCAATGCCGTCGCCGCCGTGCGTCAGGACCTGCCCGCCGATGTCCAGGAACCCGTGGTCCAGCGGATCGAATTCACCGGCCTGCCCATCCTGAACTATGTGGTGCGCGCGCCCGGCATGAGTCCGGAGGAGCTGAGCTGGTTCGTCGACAACACGGTTTCCAAACGCCTGTTGCAGGTCAAGGGCGTCAGCCAGATCAACCGCGACGGCGGCGTCAGCCGTGAGATACGCATCAAGCTGGACCCGGGTAAACTGGCTGCCCAGGGCGTGACGGCCGCCGCGGTGTCGCAGCAACTTCGCGCCTCAAATGCCAACCTTCCCGGTGGCCGGGGCGAGATCGGCGGCGAGGAACAGGCCATCCGCACGGTCGGTTCAGCCCTGACGGTCGAAGCCTTGAGCGACACCCTGATCCCGGTCAACGGGCGGGCGGTCCGCCTCGGCGATCTGGGTGAGGTCGTGGACGAATGGTCCGAACAGCGCGGCCGGGCCCGGTTCAACGGGCAGGAAGTGGTCGGGTTTGGCATCGTCCGCTCCATCGGCTCGTCCGAGGTCGACGTCTATCACCAGTCCATTGAGGCGATCGAGGCGCTGGACGCCGAACGCGCCGACGTCTCCTTCGAGAAGGTGTCGGATATCACGTCGGATGTGATCAACAATTTCCACGCCTCGGTCGAGGCCCTGCTGCTCGGCGCCCTGCTGGCCATTGCCGTGGTGTTCATCTTCCTGCGGGACTGGCGGGCGACCTTCATCACCGCCGTGGCCATGCCGCTGTCCCTGATCCCGACCTTCTGGATCATGGACCTGACCAACCAGTCGCTGAATGTCGTGACGCTGCTGGCCCTGTCGTTGACCATCGGCATTCTGGTGGATGACGCCATCGTCGAGATCGAGAACATCGTCCGCCACATCCGCGACGGCAAGGCGCCCTACCCGGCCGCCATGGAGGCGGCGGACGAGATCGGTCTGGCCGTTATCGCCACGACGGCGACCCTGGTCGCGGTGTTCGCGCCGACCGGCTTCATGCCGGGCGTGGTCGGTCAGTTCTTCAAATCCTTCGCCATCGCCACCTGCGTCAGTGTCGGCTTCTCCCTCGTGGTCGCCCGAACGATCACCCCCCTGATGGGGGCCTATTTGCTCAAGCGCGATCAGGGCAAGGAGCACGCCGATCCAAAATGGATGAAGCCGTTCCTCGCGGCCCTGAACTGGTGCCTGTCGTCCTCGACCGATCCCGGGCTGGCCGCCGACCGGGCGGCGGGCCGCGGTAGCTGGATGCGGCGGCGGGTCTTCTACCGGCTCAAGGACCACCGGCTGTGGGTCATGGGCATGGGTCTGGCGTTTTTCGTCGGATCCCTGGGCCTCGCGTCCACCCTGCCCGGCGAGTTCATTCCGGCAGAGGACATCTCACGCTCCAGTGCGACGGTCGAACTGGCGCCCGGAACCACGCTGGAACAGACCGATGAGGCCGTACGTCAGGTGACGGAAATTCTCCGGGCCCGGCCCGAGGTCGACTCGGTCTTCTCGTCCATCGGCTCAGCCACGGTCAGTTTCGGCCCCGGCGGCGGCGGCGGCGCGGCAGAGGTGCGCCGGGCGAACATGACCATCAATCTGGTCAGCCGCTGGGACCGGAGGCTCAGCCAGCAGGAGTTCGAGCGCGAAATCGGCCGTGAGCTGAAGGCTATCCCGGGCGCCCGGATCCAGTTCGGAGCGGGCGGCGACGGAAGCGGTCTGATGAGTATTGCGCTGGTCAGCGACAATCCCCGGCAACTGGAGATCGCGGCGGCCCGGGTGGAGCGCGAGATGCGCGCCCTGCCCGAACTCGCCAATGTCGCATCCTCCTCGGCCCTGGTCCGACCGGAAATCCTGATCACCCCGAAGCCGGATGTCGCCGCACTCCAGGGCGTTTCGGCCGGTGCGATCAGCCAGGCAGCCCGCGTCGCCACCCTTGGCGACGCCGATCAGCTGTTGCCCAAATTCAACCTGGGCGACCGCCAGATCCCGATCCGGGTGATGCTGGCGGAGGAGGCCCGCAGTCAGCTGGGCGTGATCGAGAACCTGCAGGTACCGACGGCGTCCGGCGGGACCGTGCCGCTATCGGCCGTGGCCGATATCAGCTTCGGCGCCGGACCCAACCAGATCGAACGGCTGGACCGCCGCCGCGTGGCCACGATTTCGGCCGAACTGGCCGGCGTGCCGCTCAGCGTCGCGACGGAGGCGGTCGACGCCCTGCCGACGATGAACAACCTGCCGGACGGGGTGTTCCAGCAGCTGACCGGCGACGCGGAAAGCAATCAGGAACTGGCGACCGGCTTCGGCTTCGCCATCATCACCGGCATCCTGCTGATGTATGTGGTGCTGGTGCTGCTGTTCGGCAGCTTCTTCCACCCGGTCGTCATCCTCGCTGCACTTCCCGTGTCCTTCGGCGGCGCCTTCCTGGCCCTGCTGATCACCGGCAAGTCACTGTCGATGCCGGCCCTGATCGGCATCATCATGCTGACCGGGATCGCGGCGAAGAACTCCATCCTGCTGGTCGACTACGCCATCATCGCCATGAAGCAGGGCATGTCCCGGCGGGACGCCCTGATGGACGCTGCCCACAAGCGGGCGCGTCCGATCATCATGACGACCATGGCGATGGGGCTGGGCATGTTGCCGATCGCGGCGGCGATCGGTGAAGGCACCGCGTTCCGTTCGCCCATGGCGGTGGCGGTGATCGGCGGGCTGATCACCTCAACGGGACTCAGCCTGCTCTTCGTGCCGGTCGTCTTCAGCCTGGTTGACGGCGTGAAGACCCGACTGGAGCGGCGCCTCGGCCGGATGTTCCACGGTCAGCGCGACACGGTCGAGGCCGGGAAGCAGCCGGCGGAATAGCGGTTCGTTCACCGGACCGGATGATCATCCCGGGGGGCGGTGGCCGTGAGGTTGCCGCCCCTTTTCCGTGGCCGGCAGAGCCGCATGGCCTGAAGGCGGCGCCCGCAGAGTTGAACTGCCAATCGCGGTGCGCTTTCGTGCAGGACGCGGCGGCCGGAAGGCTCATCACAACGGGCACAACGAAGGCCACAACGGACACCACGGGACCTGAGCCGTGTCGGCGTCGATATCGCGCCGGGCTCTTTTGAGATCGCGGCGTACGCCGCATTGATCGGAACCGAAGGTGGGGCAGGCTGGACCTCCTCACAGAACCCGTTTTGTTCGTTGTGGCCTTCGTTGTGCCCGTTGTGATGAACCATCCGTCGCCGGGGGGGGATCCGCCGGTGGGGCCACTCAGGCGACGAATGGTGTGGTCGGTCGCGGCTCCTGATCGCCGGTCGGGGGGCGTCCGGGAGGACAAGGCGCACCGCAAGCATGGACAAAACAAAACCGGCCGGGGTTGCCCCCGGCCGGCTGGTTCAACCCGCCTTGCGGCGAGAAGGGTCTAGTATTTGAAGCGCAGGGTCGCGCCCCAGGTCCGGGGCTGGCCCAGGAAGGCGTCGTAGGTCTGGGTGTCCAGCGCCGGGTTGTAGAAGGTGCCGTTCGGCTGGAGCGTCGTCTGGAAGGCGCCGCCTTGCAGCGGGGCGTTGTAGACGACCTGGACATACTCTTCGTCGGTCAGGTTCTGGACCCAGAACTCGGCGGTCCAGCGCTCATCCTCGGCGCCCAGCATGATGCGGCCGTTCATGGTCGTGAAGGCTTCCTGCATCTTGTAGGGGAGCAGGTCGGAGCCCGTGTTGTAGTCGTCCATGTATTTGGCCGCGAGGCTGAAGCCGGCGCGGAGGCCGTTGCCGATGTTGCGGTCGTAGTTGATCGAGCCGGTGGCCGACCATTCCGGAGCGAACGAGGCGCGGGCGCCCGGCAGCAGCGAGAGCTGCGGGAAGTTGCCCGGGCTGGACAGGTCGGCGGCCGTGAAGACGCCGTACTGGGCGTCGGTGTAGGTGACGCCGCCCTGGAAGCTCAGGCCCTCGATCGGGGTGAACCAGACCATGTCGGCGTCGATGCCGCGCGAGGTCAGCTCGGGGATCGATTCCACCACGAAGGCGGTGCCGAGGAAGGTGTTGAGCTGGAAGTTCTCGAACGTCTGGTCGAAGTAGGTGGCGTTCAGCAGCAGGGTGCGGTCCAGCAGCGTCATCTTCACGCCGAGTTCGTAGCTGTCGACCACTTCCGACGGGAAGAACAGCGAGGCATTGGGCGTGATGCCGGTCTGCACGCGGTCCAGGTTGTAGCCGAAGCTCTTGTAGCCGCGGGCGTACGAACCGTAGGTCAGGATCGACGGGTTCAGGCGGAAGGCGGCCTTGATCGTGCCGCTCAGCTCACCGTCGTCGAACTGCTCGGAAACGCCGCGGTTGGCATAGGCGGCGTTCGACCAGGGAAGGCAGAAGTTGCCGAGAATGGCCGGAGTGTTGGCCGCGCCGAGCACCGCGCCGATCGCGCCGGCGTTGGCCAGGGCGGCGCCGCAGGCTCCGCCGTTGCCGTTCACGTTGCGCTGCAGGCCCTGCAGGCTCTTGTCATCCATGGTGTAGCGAAGGCCTAGGGTGATGTCGAACTGCTCGGTGACGTGCCAGGTGTTGTTGGTGAAGATCGCGTAGGACGTCGAATCCTGGTCGTAGACGTCCTCGAAGCCCTGACCGACGGTGAAGCCGGGGCCTCCGCCGTTGACAGCGCCGCCGGTGCCCAGGCAGGCGCCGAAGCCGGCCGCCGTCTGGGCCGCGCGGGTGTAGCAGCCGATGGTGTTCGGGCTGACCGGCAGGGCCGGGTTCACGCCGTTCAGACGGGCGCTGAGCAGGAAGGACAGGAAGGGCGTGTAGTCGGCGCCGAAATACCAGCTGTCGGTGCGGCCGACCTCTTCCGAGGTGGCGAAGAAGCCGAGCAGCCAGTCGAAGCGGTCATTGGAGCCGGCCAGGCGGAATTCCTGGGTCAGGTTGTCGACCGTGAAGCCGTAGTCGCCGTCGTTCTCACGATAGGCGATGTCCGCGCCGGTGTAGTCGATGTCCTGGCCGAGCGAGGATTCCCACTCACGCCACGAGGTGACCGAGGTCAGGGCGCCGTTGATGCCCGGCATGTCGATCGTGGCTTCGAGCGAGACGCCGCGGTCGGTGACTTCCTGGTAGGACGAACGGTTGGCGAAGCCGGTGCGCGAGAACGGCAGCGGGCCAAAGCCGGTGGCCGGCGGACGCTGGCCGGTGCCGACCGAGAGGCCGTCGACGAACGGATAGGTCGGGCCCGTGCGGATCTGGGTGCCGACGCAGCAGAACTCGTCCCGGCGCGAATAGTCGCCGATGAGGCGGAAGGAGACGTTGTCGCTGGGCAGCCAGAGCAGCTGGCCGCGGACGGTGCCGAAGTCCTGGTTGTTGTCGGTGGTCTCGGGCCGCGGGCCGTCACCGGTGTCGATGTTCATGAAGCCGTCGCGCACGCGGCGACCGGCGTAGAGGCGGAAGGCCAGGGTGTCGCTGATCGGGCCGGACACCGAACCCGAAGCGCCCATGGCGCCGTAGTTGCCGACGTTGAGTTCGGCATTGAACTCCGGCGTGAACGACGGGGCCTCGGTGATGATGTTGATGACGCCGGCCGAGGTGTTCTTGCCAAACAGCGTGCCCTGCGGGCCCTTCAGGACCTCGATGCGGGCCATTTCGCCCAGGTCGCCGAAGCCGACCGAGTTGCGCGAACGATAGACGCCGTCGATGACCACGCCGACCGAGCTTTCCAGACCGGGGTTGTCGCCGACCGTGCCGACGCCGCGGATACGGGCGGTGGTCGAGGCTTCCGACGAGGTCGAGGTGACGGTCATGCCGGGGGTCAGGATCTGCAGATCCTTGATGTCGCGAACGCCGGCGTCCTGCAGGGTCTCGGCCGACAGGCTGGTGACCACGATCGGCACGTCCTGAAGGTTCTGCTCACGCTTCTGGGCGGTGACGATGATGTCGTCGATGGTCTGCGGGCCGTCCTGGGCCGCATCCTGGGCGGAGGCGGCGCCGGCGAGGCCGAAGGCGCAGGCCCCGACCACGGCGGCCGACACGGTGGTGCGAAGAAGGTTGGTAAGGCGCATGGTGGCTCCCCGACATGGGCCGGGCCTCCGTCCTGGACGGCGACCGCAGCGTTTCCTGATCCCTGGACCGCACCCTTCTGTGGAGCACGGTAAGTCCAGCTTCCGGGGTAATCCAAGCCGGACTCAGCGACAAGGAGCGGGGGGGCTCAGCGCCGCATTTCCGCCACGGCGGAAGCCTGACTGTGACGCAAAAGCGACAGAAACCGATGACGCTACGTCAATATTCGCCCTTCGGGTGCCAGTATCGCGGCGAGCCTCGGGCATAATCCTGCGCGATCGGACAGTTGCAGCGCTGCAGCGCCGAACCGGCCGCCCGGCCCGGTCGTCGCCGCGAGTTGCGACAAACTTTCCAACGGGGGAGAAATCGGGGCCGTCACGCTCTACAAGGACGACCCGCGCCCCGCCTGACCCACGCTTCCAAGGCCGATTCTTGCTGTTTCTACTCGCCCTTCTTCCCCTGCTCGGGGCCCTGGCTCCCGCCCTGGCCATCCGCCTGGGCCGGAACGCCGCCGCCCTCGCCGCCGGCGCCGTGACCCTGTCGGCCCTGGTCGTGCTGGCCGGGCTGACGCCGGCGGTGATGGCGGGCGAGACGTATCAGGCGAGCGTCCCCTGGATTCCCGCGCTGGGTCTGAACGCCAGCCTGTTCCTCGACCCGCTGGGCCTGATGTTCGCGGGCATGATCCTGGGGATCGGCCTGCTGATCATCATCTACGCCCGATTTTATCTGTCGGCGGCCGATCCGATGGGCCGGTTCTTCACCTATCTGCTGCTGTTCCAGGGCGCGATGCTGGGCATTGTCCTGTCGGACAATGTTCTGTTGCTGCTGATCTTCTGGGAGCTGACCAGTCTGTCGTCCTTCCTGCTGATCGGCTTCTGGCGGCATTCGCCGGAGGCGCGGCAGGGCGCGCGGATGGCGCTGTTCGTCACCGGCGGCGGCGGGCTGGCCCTGATCGCGGGCCTGCTGATCCTCGGGAATGTCGCCGGCTCGTACGAGCTGACGGTGATCCTGCAACAGGGCGAGGCGATCAAGGCCTCGCCGCTCTATGTGCCGGCCCTGCTGCTGATCCTTGGCGGCTGTTTCACCAAGTCGGCCCAGTTCCCCTTCCATTTCTGGCTGCCGCACGCCATGGCCGCGCCGACGCCGGTCAGCGCCTATCTGCACTCGGCGACCATGGTGAAGGCGGGGATCTTCATGCTGGCGCGGCTGTGGCCGGTGCTGGCGGGGACCGAGGCCTGGTTCCTGATCGTGGCCACCACCGGGCTGGTGACCATGGTGTTCGCCGCCTGCGTGGCCCTGTTCAAGGACGACCTGAAGGGGCTGCTGGCCTATTCGACCATCAGCCATCTGGGCTTTCTGACCATGCTGTTCGGCATCGGCACGCCGATGGCGGCGCTGGTCGGGGTGTTCCACATCATCAATCACGCGACCTTCAAGGCAGCGCTGTTCCTGAACGCGGGCATCGTCGACCATGAGGCGGGGACGCGCGACCTCAAGCGCCTCGGCGGCCTGTTCGGCCTGATGCCGATCGCCGGGACGCTGGCCCTGATCGCCGGGCTGTCGATGGCGGGGATCCCGCCGCTGAACGGCTTCATCTCCAAGGAGATGATGCTGTACGAGGCAGCGGACACCGTGTGGCTGAACCAGCCGTGGGTGTTCCCGGTGCTGGCGACCCTGGGGGCGACGCTCTCGGTGGCCTATTCGCTGCGCTATATCGTGCACGTCTATTTCGGGCCGCGCCGCGATGACTATCCGAAGAAGCCGCACGATCCGGGCGTCGGCCTGTGGGGGCCGCCGGCGGTCCTGACCGTGCTGGTCGTGGCGATCGGTCTGGCCCCGGCGCTGCTCGCCGGGCCGTTGGTCAATGCGGTCGCGGGGGCGGTGACCAACGGCTCCGCGGAGCCGGTGCATCTGGCGCTGTGGCACGGGGTGACGCCGGCGCTGTTCATGAGCGTGGCCGCGATCGGGCTGGGCGCCCTGCTGCTGATGAACCACCGGCGGCTGGACCGGATCTGGCAAGGGGCTGGGCTGCCGGACGCCAAACGGATGTTCGACCGGTCGGTGGCGGCGTCGGTCACGGCCGCGCGGCGCGGCGTCGATGCGCTGCAGAACGGCTCCTTGCAACGGGCCATGGCCGCCCTGATCGGGACCGCGGTGGTCGTGGGATACGCCGGCTTCCTGTCGGCCGGTTTCGTCCCCGGCGACCGGCCGGGCCTGCCGGTTTCGCCCGCCGCGATCGTGGCGTGGATCGCCCTGGTCACGGCCACGGCCATGGTCGTTCTGACACACCGGGCGCGTTACATCTCGCTGATCTACATCGGCATCGTCGGCCTGATCATTTCGATGGCCTTCGTCCATCTGTCGGCGCCGGACCTGGCCCTGACCCAGATCTCGGTCGAGGTGGTGACCATATTGCTGATGCTGCTGGCGCTGAACCTGCTGCCCAAGCAGACGCCGGTCGAAAGCCGCCCCTGGCGGCGGTTCCGCGACGGCGGGGTGGCCGTGGCGGCGGGGCTGGGCGTCGGCGGCGCCGCCTGGGCGGTGATGACCCGGCCGCTGGACAGCATCTCGGGCTATTTCTGGGAGAATTCCTATTCGGGCGGCGGCGGGACCAATGTGGTCAATGTCATCCTCGTCGACTTCCGCGCCTTCGACACCTTTGGCGAGATCATCGTGCTGGGGATCGCCGCGCTCGGCATCTTCGCCCTGCTGGAGACGGTCGGGACCGGGGCGAGCGGCCGGCGACTGGCGTTGTGGAAGCCTGACACGGTACGGTCGCCCGAACACCATCCCATGATGCTGGTCGTGGTCACGCGTCTGCTGCTGCCGCTGGCCGTCATGGTCGGGCTGTATATCTTCCTGCGCGGACACAATCAGCCGGGCGGCGGCTTCATCGCCGGCCTGATCGTCGCGGTGGCCATATTGATGCAGTACATGGCCTCGGGCTTCACCTTCGCCGACCAGAGGATGCGCGCCGACCACCATTCGATGATCGGGACCGGGGTTCTGATCGCGGGGCTCACCGGCCTCGGGGCCATGGTCTTCGGCGCCCCCTTCCTGACCAGCGCCTTCGACTATTTCAGCCTGCCGGTGATCGGGGAGTTCGAACTGGCCACGGCCTTGCTGTTTGACATCGGCGTGGCCCTGACCGTCATCGGGGCGGTGATGCTGGCCCTGGCGCAGCTGTCGCAGGTGGCGCAGCAGGCCGAAAAACAAGCGCCGGCCGAAACCCTGGAGGCGATGGACGTCGATCCCTCGCGCGAGACAACGGCCCCGTCGCCGACGGAGGCCGGCCGATGACCATGGAGCTTCTCGTGGCCTCGGCCATCGCGGTGCTGACCGCCGCCGGCGTCTATCTGGTGCTGCGGGGCCGGACCTTCCCGGTGGTGCTGGGACTGGCCTTCCTGTCCTACGCCATCAACCTGTTCCTGTTCGCCATGGGGCGTCTGGTGATCAACCGGCCGCCGATCTACGACAAGGCGGCCGAGGCCTATACCGATCCCCTGCCCCAGGCCCTGGTGCTGACGGCCATCGTCATCGCCTTCGGCATGACCGCCTTCGTGGTGGTGCTGGCGCTGCGCACCTTCCTGGAGACCGGCACCGACCAGGTCGACGGCCGCGATGACGGGGAGTCCCGGCCGTGACCCCCTATGTCTCCTATCTCGTCGTCGCCGCCGTCATCCTGCCGACGGTGATGGGCTCCATCACCCTGCTTGCGCTCCGGCACCGGCTGGGCGTCTCGCGGGTGGTGTCGATCGCCTCGTGCGCGGCGCTGGTCGCCATCGCCGCGGCCCTGACGGTCCACGCCTCGGGCGGGACGACCGAAAGCTATGCGCTCGGAAACTGGCGCGCGCCGTTCGGCATCGTGCTGGTNNGGCGGTGCTGGCGCTGGCGGTGATGGCCTATTCCGTGCTCACGGGCGTGGACCGCAAAGGCTGGCATTTCCATCCCCTGTTCCAGTTCCAGTTGCTGGGCCTGAACGGGGCCTTCCTGACCGGCNNCGAGGTGCTGCTGATCGCCTCCTACGGCCTGCTGCTGCACGGCCAGGGGCCGGCGCGGCTGAAGGCGGGGGTGCAGTATGTGGTCATCAACCTGGTCGGTTCGACCCTTTTCCTGGTCGGCGTCGGCCTGCTGTACGGCGTGACGGGCACGCTCAACATGGCCGACATGGCGGTGCGGGTCGCCGCCGCCTCCGCGGGCGACCAGGGCCTGATCGCGGCCGCGGCCCTGGTGCTGACGGTGGTGTTCGCGCTAAAGGCGGCGCTGGTCCCGCTGCATTTCTGGCTGCCGGGCGCCTATGGGGCGACGACGGCGGCGGTCGCGGCCCTGTTCGCCATCATGACCAAGGTCGGCGCCTATTCCATCATCCGGACCAGTACGCTGATCTTCGGCGAGGACGCGGGGCCGCTGGCCTTCCTGGCAGGAGACTGGATGCTGCCGGCGGCCCTGATCACCACGGCCATCGGCTTCCTCGGCCTGTTCGCGGCCCGCACCCTGAGGGAGATGGCGGCCTGGTCAGTGGTCGGGTCCATGGGCGTGCTGCTCAGCGCGGTCGCGGTGTTCCGCGTCGAGGCCATGGGGCCGGCCCTCTACTATGTGCTGCATTCGACCCTCGCGGGGGCGGCCCTGTTCCTGATCGTCGACATGATCGCCAAACGCCGGGGCGAGCATGGCGACGCCCTCACCGTGAGCCCGCGGTTCTGCCAGTCGGAGTTGCTGTCGGGCCTGTTCTTCCTGGCGGCGATCGGCGTCACCGGCCTGCCGCCGCTCTCGGGCTTCATCGGCAAGCTGCTGATCCTCGTCGGGGTGCGGGCGGCGCCGGGGGCGGTCTGGATCTGGGCGACGATCCTGATCACCACCCTGATCGGGGTGCTGGCCTTCGCGCGCGCCGGCAGCCGCATCTTCTGGAAGAGCGCTTCGGTCGACGGAGAGGTCCCCGTGCGGGCCCTGCGCGGGCGAACGGGTGGCGTCGTGGTCGCTGCCGGCCTGCTGGCGGCGCTGGCGGCGCTGACCGTGATGGGCGGACCGGTAACGGACTATACCGGGGCGACCGCGGCGCAGTTGTTCGACCCGCAGCAGTATATCGCCGCCGTCATGGGCGAGACCTCGGGAGGCCGCCGATGATCCGCCGCCTGCTGCCCCACCCGGCCCTGAGCGTGCTGCTGCTCGTGGTCTGGATGCTGCTGGTCAATGAGTTCACCATGGGGGCCCTGTTCCTGGCCGTGGTGTTCAGCGTGCTGGTTCCGCTGGTCACCAGCCGCTTCTGGCCCGACCGTCCACGCATCCGCTTCGGCCGGGACGCGGCAGCCTATGTGGCGATCGTGCTGTTCGACATCGTGGTGGCGAATTTCCAGATCGCCTGGATCATTCTGAGCCGCCGCAACCGCGACCTTCGTTCGCACTGGCTGGTCATACCGGTCGAGCTGCGATCGGCCGAGGCCATCACCGTCCTGGCCGGGACCATCAGCCTGACGCCGGGGACGGTGAGCAGCGACGTCTCCGGCGACGGCCGGGCCCTGCTGGTCCACGCGCTGGATGTCGCCGATCCCGTGGCCGAAGTGGCCCGCATCAAGCAACGATACGAGGCCCGACTGCTGAAGGTGTTCCGATGACCGGCGCGATCCTGTCCTGGGCCCTGGCGTTCGCCCTCGCCTGTGTCAGCCTGGCGATCCTCCTGAGCCTGTTCCGGCTGGTGCGGGGACCGACATCGGGGGACCGCATCCTGGCCGTCGACACCCTGACCATCAACGTCATCGCCCTGATCGTGGTGTTCGGCGTGGCCGAGGCGACCCAGACCTATTTCGAGGCGGCCCTGCTGCTGGCCATGGTCGCCTTCGTGGCCACGGTGGCCTACTGCAAATTCCTGCTGCGGGGAGACATCGTCGAATGAGCCTGGCCGCGGAAATTCTCGTCGCCGCCCTGCTGGTCCTCGGCGGGGGCTTCATCCTCATAGGGTCCTGGGGACTGGCGCGGCTGCCGTCGCTGATGACCCGGCTGCACGGGCCGACCAAGGCCACCACCCTGGGCGTCGGCGGCTGCCTGATCGCCTCGATGATCTATTTCCCGGCGTCGGGCCAGGCGTGGTCGGCGCATGAGTTGCTGATCACCATCTTCCTGCTGCTGACGGCCCCGATCTCGGCCAATATGATCGCCAAGGCGCATCTGCACCGTCAGGGCCATCACATCGACCCGAACCCGGCGGACGGGATCCCCGACAGCCTGCCGGCCCCGCCGTCCGGGGGCGACTGGGCCACCTTCCAGGGTGCGGCCGCGGACCCGCACCCGGCGCCTCAACAGGATCCGCCGGGGCGCCGGCGGCGCTGAACCGGTCGGCGCCGCCATTGCAGCCTTCGGCGACAGGGGGCATTTGCCCTGCATGCCCGCCTCCCCCGCCTACCGCCCGGAACCGCGCTTCTTCGACCTTGGGGAAGACTATGGCGACGCCGTGCGCGCCGCCGACTTCCCGCGGACCATCCTGCGGGTCCGCAACGACCGGGCGGCCGCGAGCGTGGGCCTGGAGACGCTGACCGACGCGGAATGGATCGCCCGGTTCGGTCGTTTCGAGCCCCTGCCCGGCCAGCCCGGGCCAGTCGCCATGCGCTATCACGGGCACCAGTTCCGCACCTACAACCCCGATCTCGGCGACGGGCGGGGGTTTCTGGCGGCCCAGATGCGGGACGACCGCGGCCGGCTGCTCGACCTCGGGACAAAAGGCTCCGGCCAGACGCCGTGGTCGCGGTCCGGGGACGGTCGGCTGACGCTGAAGGGCGGAGTGCGCGAGGTGCTGGCGGCGGAGATGCTGGAGGCCCAGGGCGTGCCGACCAGCCGGGCCTTCTCCCTGATCGAGACCGGCGAGGATCTGGAGCGCGGCGATGAGCCGTCGCCGACGCGGTCGGCCGTGCTGGTGCGGCTGTCGCACAGCCATATCCGCTTCGGCACCTTCCAGCGGGCGGCGTATCTGGGCCGGGCCGACATGGTCGAGACTCTGGTCGAGCACGCGCGGTCGCTCTACCACCCGACCGTCGCGCCCGGAGATACCCCCGGCTTGCTGCGCGCCGTGGTCGAGGCCTCGGCCCGGCTGACGGCACGGTGGATCGCGGCGGGCTTTGTCCACGGGGTGTTGAACACCGACAATCTGAACGTCACGGGCGAGAGCTTCGACTACGGCCCGTGGCGGTTCCTGCCGCATTATGAGCCGGGGTTCACCGCCGCCTATTTCGACCAGACCGGCCTGTACGCCTTCGCGCGCCAGCCGGAGGCGGTGTTCTGGGCCCTGACCCAGCTGGGCGGCGCGCTGAAGACGGTGGCGGATGCCGAACCCCTGACCGAGGCGCTGAACGGGTTCGGCCCGGCCTATATCCGCGAGCTGCGCGCCGCCTTCCTGGCGCGGCTGGGCGTGGAGAGTTTGGGCGAGGCGGCAGACCAGAGGCTGCTGGACACGACCTTGGCGCTGCTGCGCGAGGGCGGCGAGGCGCTGCGCTGGGAGCCGCTGTTCTTCGACTGGTTCGGCGGCTTCGCCTCCTCGGCCCGGGCGCTCGGCGGGCGGCGCGGCAAGCTCTATCAGGGCGAGGCCTTCGACGCCTTCCGCTTCGCCCTGTTCGAACATGCGCCGGACCGGCCCGAGCGGCTGGAGGCGCCGATCTTCGCCGCCGCAGAGCCGGAAGAGATGCTGATCGACGAGGTCGAGGCGATCTGGGCCGCGATCGACGGTCACGACGACTGGGGACCGCTTGAGGCCAAGGTGCGGCGTCTGCGCGAGGCCGGCGAAGCGCGGGGCTGAGCTGGCGGGAATCGGGACGGACCTTGTCATCCTGGCCTTCGCCGGGGTTCGGCCGGGATGACAAGGGGTCCCGCCAACCCTGGCCTTAACCCGACTGCAACGCCGCACGCATTACAGAGATTTATGCATACGGCCACGCTTCGGCCCCGTAGCTCTCGCAGAAGGCGGTCACGGATGGTTACGCTCACGCTTCGCGCTCTTGCGGAACGGGTCATGCGATCCGACATCGCGTCTGTTGCTAATCAAGAGAGCGCCCTCCCCGGCGTGCCGAAAATGTCGACCCGGACCCTCACCCCCGCCCGCGCGCGGCTGAACCAGAGCTACCGCAACCTGACCCTCTGGACGCTCCAGGGCTGGATCGCGATGTTCTTCATCGCGGCCGGCTACGCCAAGCTCAGCGAGCCGATGGCCAACCTGATCGACCTGATGCGCTGGCCCGCGCTGGTGACCCCGAACATGGTGCGCGGCCTCGGCGTCGCCGAGATTCTCCTCGCCGTTCTGGTGCTCGCGCCGCTGGTGTCGTGGAAGCACGGCCGGCCGCTGCTGGTCATGGCCGCGAGCGGCCTGCTGGCGCTGGAAGTCGTGATGCTGGGCATTCACGCCGCGGGCCTGGACGTCGGCCCGGCGCTGACCAATCTGGTCCTGATCGCCATGACCGCCACGGTCCTTTGGAAGCGGGCCCGCGAAGTTCGCTAGGCCTTCGCCCCTGCCGCCCGGCACCGGTCGGAACAGACCTTCACCTGATCCCAGTCGCGGGCCCATTTGCGGCGCCATGAGAAGGGGCGGCCGCAGACGACGCAGGTCTTTTGCGGCAGGTCGCGCTTGTCGGGGGCGGAGCCGAGGTTGACGTGTTTGCGGGCCATGCCGAGCTAAAGGCTTCCCTTTACGTGCACGTCAAGTTATGACTTGGCCATGGCGACCGCCGACGATCATCGCACCTATTCCATCCGCCAGCTCTGTCGGGAGTTCGGGGCGACGGCGCGCGCCCTGAGATTCTATGAGGACAAGGGCCTGCTGACGCCTGCCCGCAAGGGCCAGACGCGGGTCTATGACGCGCGCGACCGGGCCCGGCTGAAGCTGATCCTGCGCGGACGGCGCATCGGGTTCAGCCTGCTGGAGATCCAGGAGATGCTGGATCTGTACGACCACGACAATCACAACGCCCACCAGATGTCGGTCGCCCTGCGCCGGCACCGGGCCCAGATCGCGGCGCTGAAACAGCAGCGCGAAGACCTCGACGCCGCCATCGAGACGGCCGAGGAAGCCTGCGCCGTGATGGAGCGGAAACTGGGCGAATTCCGCCCCGACCTGCTGCCCGGCGCCGATGAATACGCCGACCTGCTCAAGTCGCGCCTGAACGCCGACCCCCTCCACCAGCCCTTCAAAGCGAGAGCGTAATCCCATGGCCTACAAGGCGCCTGTCCGCGACCTGACGTTCGTCCTGAACGAGGTGCTGGAGATCGACCGCTATTCCAACCAGCCCGGTTTTGCCGACGTGTCGTCGGACCTGGTCGGACAGATCCTCGAGGAAGGCGCCAAATTCGCTGAGGAGGTCATCGCCCCCCTGAACCGCATCGGCGATCAGGAAGGCTGCAAATGGGACAACGGCAAGGTCACCGGCCCGACCGGCTGGAAGGAAGCCTACAAGGCGATGGTCGAGGCCGGCTGGCCCGCCCTGTCGGCCCTGCCGGAACACGGCGGCCAGGGGATGCCGGCCGTGGTGGCCATGGCCTTCGGCCAGATGACCGCCGCCGCCAGCGCCGCCTTCTCGATGTATCCGGGCCTGACCGCGGGCGCCTACTGGGGTTTGAACGCCAACGGCTCGGATGAGCAGAAGGCGATGTACCTGCCCAAGATGG
>DDSO01000060.1:23201-23663 GCA_002343425.1 Brevundimonas sp. UBA2388 | reverse complement strand
GGTCGTAGGTTCGAATCCTATCACTCCGACCATCTTTCCCGAGACCCGGTTTACTTCATTTGGCGCCGCCCTCCGGGTTCCCGCGGCCTTCCGTCCGTTGCGATTGGTTCGCAGAACTCGTAGACAGAACCTCCACCGAGGAGATGTCCATGTTCCGTCGCGCCCTGCTGGCCACCGCCCTGATGCTTGCCCTGCCCCTCGCCGCCTGTGGCGACGGCGCCGACGACAAGAAGGCCGCCGGCGAAAACGGCGGTGAGCTGAACCTTTATACGGCCCGCCACTATGACGCGGACCAGCAACTCTACCGGCTGTTCGAGGAGCGGACCGGGGTGCGGGTGAACCGGGTCGATGGCAACCCCGACCAGTTGATCGCGCGCATGCGCACCGAAGGCGCCAACAGCCCCGCCGATGTCTTCGTCGCGGCGGATGCGGCCGCCCTGTGGCGGGCGCAGGAAGCGGGCC
>DDSO01000060.1:22980-23178 GCA_002343425.1 Brevundimonas sp. UBA2388 | reverse complement strand
GATCCCGAGGGCCACTGGTTCGGCCTGGCGCGCCGCGCGCGGATCGTCGCCTATGACACGGCGCGGGTCCGGCCCGAGGAGGTCGACACCTATGAGGAGATCGCCTCTCCCCGCTTCCGCGGCAAGCTGTGCGTCCGTTCGTCGGACAGCATCTACAACCTGTCGCTGGTTGGGGCGCTGATCGAGGCCTGGGGGCCG
>DDSO01000060.1:22580-22975 GCA_002343425.1 Brevundimonas sp. UBA2388 | reverse complement strand
CCAGATCCGCGCCGTCGGCGCCGGGGTCTGCGAGATCGCCCTGACCAACAGCTACTATTTCATCCGCCTCGCCAGCGGCGATGATGCGGGCGACCGGGCCATCACCGAACGGGTCAGGCTGGCCTTCCCGTCGCTGGCCGGTCAGGGCGCCCATGTGAACGTCTCGGGCGGCGGCGTGGCGCGCCATGCGCCGAACCGCGACAACGCCGTGCGCTTCCTCGAATTCCTGACCACGGCGGAGGCCCAGACCATCATCGCCAGCGCCAACAGTGAGTTCACGGCCGCCAACGGCGTGGCCAATCCGGCGCCGGTGAGCAACTGGAGCGACTTCACGGCGCATCCCATGTCGGTGACCGCCTTTGGCCGCCGCCAGTCGGAGGCGCAGTCCCTGATGA
>DDSO01000060.1:18254-22549 GCA_002343425.1 Brevundimonas sp. UBA2388 | reverse complement strand
GGTGGTCGCGGCGGCGGCCTCGGGCGGCACGGCGGACATCGCGGCGGCGGACCTGATCCGCTATGCGGCGACCTCCGCCGGTCTGGCGCTGCTCGTCGCGGTGATCACGGCGGCGGTCGGGACGGCGGCGGCCTGGCTGGTGGTGATGCACCGGTTTCCGGGGCGGGACGTCTTCGCCTGGGCGCTGGTTCTGCCATTCGCCATGCCGGCCTTCGCCCTTGCCTATGCCTATGCCGACCTGTTCGACGTCGCGGGCGACCTCAGGATCTGGGTGCGCGCCGGCGCCGGGTTCGACCTGCCGATCCAGCTGCGCAGTCTGCCGGGCGCAGCCTTCGTGCTCTCCTGCGCCTTCTACCCCTATGTCTATCTGGCCATGCGGGCGGCCTTCGTGAACCTGCCGGTGCAGGCGCTTGAGGCGGCGCGGAGCCTCGGCTGCACGGCGCGGCAAGCCTTTTTCCGGGTAGCCGTGCCGATGGCGCGGCCGGCGCTGGCGGCGGNNGTTCCTCAGCGTCCAGACCCTGACGACCGGCGTCGTGCGCGCCTGGTTCGTCTATGGCTCGCTGGCCTCGGCGGCGCAGTTCGCCCTGCCCCTGCTGGGTGCGGCGGCGCTGTTGCTATGGATCGAGCGAGCCGGACGGCGCGGCCGGGCCTACGGCGGCGGAGCGCGCTGGCGGCCGCTTCCGGTCACCGCCTTGCGCGGCGTCAAGGCGGCCGCCGCGACCGGCTTTTGCCTGACGCTGCTGGGACTGGGGCTGCTGCTGCCGGCGGGCTGGCTGGCCTGGACCTCGATGGATGTGACGCCCGAGTGGCCGCGGCTGATTGCGGCGGCGCGCAACAGCCTGGGACTGGGCGTCGGCGGCGCCCTGGTGACCGTGCTGCTGGCGACGGCCCTCGCCCTGGCGAGCCGCCGGCTGCCGCTGACCGCCCGGCTGGCCAGCGTGGGCTATGCGACGCCGGGGGCGGTGATGGCCATAGGGCTGCTGGTTCCGGCCGGTTGGTTGTGGTCGATGGCCCCGGGCGGGTCAGCCAACGTCGCCGCCGGGATCCTGCTGCTGCTCTATGCCTATGCGGCCCGGCTGATGGCGGCGGCGCTGGAGCCGGTCGATGCGGGCCTCTCGCGGGTGACGCTGTCGATGATCCATGCGGCGCGCGGCCTCGGGGCGGGAGAGACGCGCGCCGCCCTGCGGGTGCAATTGCCGATCGCGGCACCGGCGCTGTTCACGGCTGGACTGGTGGTGCTGATCGACGTGCTGAAGGAGCTGCCCGCCACCCTGATCCTGCGGCCATTCAATTTCGACACCCTCGCCGTTATCGCCGACAACTATGCCCGCGACGAGCGGCTGGCCAACGCCGGCTGGCCGTCGCTGATGCTGGTGGGTCTGGCCCTGCCGCCCGTCCTGTGGTTGAGCCGCAAGGTCGCCCATGCCCGGCCGGGAAGCCCATGACCCATCCCCTCAACCCCGCCGTCCTCACCGTTGACGGCGTGAGCCGCGCCTATGGTGCGCGACCCGCGGTGGTCGACGCCAGCCTGACGCTCGAGGTCGGGCGGATCACCTGCCTGCTGGGCCCGTCGGGGTCGGGCAAGAGCNNTGCGGCTGATCGCCGGGCTGGAGCCGGTGGACGCGGGCGTCATCCGGGCCGGGGACGAGGTCCTGTCGCGCCCCGGCCATACGGTCTCGCCCGAGCGACGGGGCACGGGGCTGGTCTTCCAGGACTATGCCCTGTTTCCCCATCTGACGGTGTTGGACAATGTGCGGTTCGGACTGACCGCCCTGCCCCGGAGCGAACAGCGGGAAAGGGCGATGGCGGCGCTGGAGCGGGTCGGGCTGGCGGATCGCGCCATGGATTGGCCCCACGCCCTGTCCGGGGGGGAGCAGCAGCGGGTGGCACTCGCGCGCAGCCTGGTGCGGGAGCCGGCGGCGATCCTGCTGGACGAGCCGTTCTCGGGGCTGGACGCGCATCTGAAGGCGGGGGTGCGCGACGACCTGACCGCGGCGCTGCGGGCGGAGGGGGCGGCGGTGCTGATCGTCACCCATGACGCGGCCGAGGCCCTGATGATCGCCGACCGGCTGGTGCTGATGGACGCCGGGCGGGTGATCCAGTCGGGCGAGCCGGTCGCGTGTTTCGAGCGTCCGGTCTCGCGGGCCGCCGCGCGGCTGCTGGGCGAGGTCAACGCCCTGCCGGTCACGGTGACAGGCGGGACGGCGACCACGCCCTGGGGGCCGGCGGCGGCGCCGGGGTTGGCGGACGGGCCGGCGTGGCTGTTGCTGCGGCCGCAGGATCTGATGCTCAGTGCGGACGGGCCGGAGGCGTCGGTCACGACCTGTCGGTTCGGCGGGCGTTTCAGCGAGATCGGAGCCGATCTGGCCGGCCATTCCCTGCATCTGCACACGCCCGGCGTCGGACCCCGACCGGGCGAGACGGTGCGTGTTCGGGCCGAGCTGGCGCGGGCCTGCGTCGTCGCGGACTGACTCAGTCCCCGGCGCGATCCGCCACAGCGGCCAGATGCGCCCCGACCGCCTCGATGGGACGCCGGCCCAGCGCGGCGCGTCGGGCGAGCAGATCGGGCGAGCCGGCGTCATAATCGGCCATCAGCTGTGTGACGAAGGCGCCCGAGCGGACCTCGGCCAGGACCTCGTCCATGGCGGCTGTCGAGGCCTCGCCGATGATGCGCGGGCCGGTCAGATAGGCCCCGTACTCCGCCGTGTTTGAGATGCGGCCGAAGGCGCCGGCGATGCCCATGGAGAACATCAGGTCGGTCACCAACTTGACCTCATAGAAGCATTCGAACCAGGCCACCTCGGGCGGATAGCCGGCCTCGACCANNACGACCTGCTCGCCGAACAGGTCGCTCTCGCATTCGGCGGCGAAGGTGGTTTCGAGGATGCCCTTGCGGCCGCAACCGAGGGCCGCCGCATAGGAAAGACCCAGCGTATGAGCGCCACCACTGGCGTCCTGATGCACGCCGAACAGGGCGAAGACCCCCTGCCCTTCGACATAGAGGTCGCGGATTCGCGGCCCAATGCCCTTGGGCGAGGCGAGGATGACGTCGAGGTCGGGGCGCGGCTCGACGAGGCCGAAGCGGACCGACAGGCCGTGGGCGAAGATCAGGGCGGCGCCGGGCTTCATCGCCGGGGCCAGTTCGTCGCGCCACAGATCGCGATGGGCCTCGTCCGAGACCATGACGGCGACGACATCGGCCGAGGCGGCGGCCTCGCCGGCGGTCAGCACATCGAAACCGTCGGCTTCGGCTTTCGCCCGGGTCGCAGAGCCGGACTTGAGGCCGACGACGATGTCGGCGACGCCGGAGTCGCGCAGGTTCAGGGCATGGGTCNNGCCGATCACGGCCACGCGCTTGCCGCGCACGATGGAAAGATCGCAGTCGCGGTCATGGAAGACGGGAAGCGGAGTGCTTAGGTGTTCAGACATGAGCACACCCATAACGCCTTCCGACGTCGTCGCCTTCTGGAAAGAGGCCGGTCCCTCAAAGTGGTTCGCCAAGGACGACGATTTCGACGCCCTGTTCCGGGAACGGTTCGAGGCGGCGCATTTCGCCGCCGCCCGGCGCGAGCTTGATCACTGGATGGAGACCCCTGAAGGGTCGCTGGCGCTGATGATCCTGCTGGACCAGTTTCCGAGGAATGCGTTCCGGGGCACGGGCCACGCCTTCGGCACCGATCCACTGGGGCGGATGTTCGCCGCACGCGCGCTGGAGGCCGGGCATGACCTGCATGCCGAGGGGGATATCCGCCGGTTCTTCTACCTGCCCTTCCAGCATTCGGAGGATCGCGCCGATCAGGATCGTCAGCTTGAACTGTTCCAGACCCGGATGGACCGCAAGCCGGACGACCGCTGGGCGGAGCACCACCATGCGGTTGTCGTCCGCTTCGGCCGCTTCCCGCATCGGAACCGCGCGCTGGGCCGGGAGACGACGCCGGAGGAGCAGGCGTTTCTGGATGAGGATGGGTTCCGGGGCTGACCGTCCACAGGCCCGCCCGGCGCTCCACAAGATGTGAACCCGGGGGCACGAAACGGGACTCTGCGAATCACCCTGATCGGCACAGTCTGCCGGGATGAACGCCGTCGCCGCCCTGTCTGATCTGCAATCCCGCACGGGCGCCGTCGCGGCGGATCATCCGGAGTGGCAGTATCTCAACCTGCTGCGCGACATCCTGGACAACGGCAGCCGGCGCGACGACCGGACCGGCACCGGGACGCTGGGGGTGTTCGGGCGGCAGATGCGGTTTGATCTGTCGAAGGGCTTTCCGGTCCTGACCACCAAGAAGCTGCACCTG
>DDSO01000060.1:18088-18245 GCA_002343425.1 Brevundimonas sp. UBA2388 | reverse complement strand
GGCCGACGCCGAGGGCGAGCTGGGGCCGGTCTATGGCAAACAGTGGCGGTCCTGGGCGGCGCCGGACGGGCGGGTGATCGACCAGATCACGAAACTGGTCGAGGGGCTGAAGACCAATCCCAACAGCCGCCGGCACATCGTTTCGGCCTGGAACCCG
>DDSO01000060.1:622-17994 GCA_002343425.1 Brevundimonas sp. UBA2388 | reverse complement strand
CGTGCCGTTCAACATCGCCTCCTATGCCCTCCTGACCATGATGGTGGCCCAGGTCTGCGGCCTGAAGCCGGGCGAGTTCGTCCACACCTTCGGCGACGCGCATCTGTATCTAAACCACATCGAACAGGCCGAGACCCAGCTGGCCCGCGCGCCCCAGCCCGCCCCGACGATGACGATCACGCCGAAGGACGACCTGTTCGCCTATACGCTCGAGGACTTCGTGCTCGAGGGCTATGAGCCCTGGCCGCATATCAAGGCGCCGGTCGCGGTCTGATGACCCTCGACCTCAAGGCCTTGCAGGGCGACGTCCTGCGCATCTCCGACATCTATGCGCGCGAGCACGGCATTGACCGGTCCGGCGACTGGGCCCTGCTGAAGGTGCAGGAGGAACTGGGCGAGCTGACGGCCGAGCATCTGCGGACGAGCGGGCGGGCCCGCGGCGAGGCGGACGCGGGCAAGCTGGGCGATGAGGCGGCGGATGTGCTGGGGATGCTGCTGATCTATTGCGATCGAGCGGGAATCGACATCGAGGCGGCGATGCAGCGGAAATGGCTGCACTGGCTGGACCCGGAAACCGGCGTTCCGTCAACCTAGCTTCACCATAAGACTCGGCCCACCCTCCCGCTCGACCCCGCGCAAGGCGGGGCCGTAGCAACGGGGAGGTTGCCATGGTGAAGAAGTTTTCGGCCGAGTTCATCGGCACAATGGTGCTGGTTCTGTTCGGGTGCGGGGCGGCGGTGCTGGGGCCGGCGCCGTTCGACCAGCTGGCGGTTTCGCTGGCCTTCGGTCTCGCCATCGTGGCCATGGCCTACGGCATCGGGCCGGTGTCGGGATGCCACGTCAATCCGGCCGTCAGCCTCGCGGCCTTCATCGCCGGACGGATGTCGCTGAAGGACATGGGTCTGTACTGGGTGGCGCAGATCCTCGGCGCCGTCGCGGGCGCGGTCATCCTCGGCCAGATCTCCTCGGGCGGTTACGCCAGCCTGGGAGCCAACGGTTTCGACGGCGGATCGCCGGGGGGATACGGCATGCAGGCGGCGCTCATCTTCGAGGTGGTGGCCACGGCCATCTTCGTCATCGTCATTCTCGGCGTGACCGGAGCCAAGGGTCAGGGCGCGTTCGCGGGTCTGGCCATCGGCCTGACCTTGGCGGTGATCCATATCGTCGGCATCCAGGTGACCGGAGTGTCGGTCAATCCGGCCCGCAGCTTCGGCCCGGCCGTGCTGCAGGGCGGCGAGGCCTTGAGTCAGGTCTGGCTGTTCTTCGTCGCGCCCGCCATCGGCGCGGTGCTCGGGGCGCTGCTGTTCCGGTTCAAGGTGCTGGAACCCGACGCCTGAGGCTGTAAGAACGGGCGGCGGCCGGTCGGGCCGTCGCCTGTTTTTCCGAGGTCCGCTTGGCCCTGCCCCAACTCGTTCTCGTCGTCGCCCGCGCCCGCAATGGCGTGATCGGACGGGATGGCGACCTGCCGTGGCGGCTGCGCAGTGACCTGCAGCGGTTCAAGGCGATCACCCTGGGCAAGCCCTGCATCATGGGCCGCAAGACCTGGGAGAGCCTGCCGCTCAAGCCCCTGCCGGGCCGGCTGAACCTGATCCTGTCGCGCGATGAGTCCTTCACGGCCCGTGGAGCCGTGGTCTGTACGACGCTGGATGAGGCGGTCGAGATCGCGCGCGAGACGGCCGAGGACGACGGGATCGGTGAGATCTGCGTCATCGGCGGCGTGGCCCTGTTCGAAAAGGCCCTGCCGCGGGCGCGACGCATCTATCTGACCGAGATCGACGCCGAGCCGGAGGGCGACGTCCTGTTCCCGTCGTTCGACGAGGGGGCGTGGATCGAGGTATCGTCCGAGGCCCATCCGGCGGGCGAGAAGGACGACCACCCCTTCGTCTTCCGGGTTCTCGAAAGGAAATGACCATGCTGATCGTGACGACCAACGAGGCGCCCGGCTATCGGGTCGTGAAGACGCTGGGGCTGGTGCGGGGCATCACGGTGCGGTCGCGCAACGCCATCAGCGACATGGTCGGCGGGCTCCAGTCGATGCTGGGCGGACGGGTCGAGACCTATGTCAAACTGGCCGAGACCTCGCGGGCCGAGGCCCTGCAGGAGATGGTCGAGCACGCGCAGGCCATGGGCGCCAACGCCGTGATCGCCATGCGTTACGAGGCCAATGAGATCATGGAAGGCGTCACCGAGGTGCTGGCCTACGGGACGGCGGTGGTGGTGGAGGGGGACTAGGGATTAGGCCCGTAGGGCTTAGGAATTAGGAATTAGGGACGGGAGCTGTTCAGCCGACTTCGTCGGGACTGCCGCCAATCTTCTAATTCCTAAGCCCTAATTCCCAAGCCCTCAGCCTCAGCTCAGCGTCATCATCGCTGACCGCTCGAAATCCTTCAACTCGTCCTGACGGCCGTCGCGGACCTTCACCACCCAGTTGGGATCGGCCAGAAGCGCACGGCCGACCGCTATCAGGTCGAACTCCTCGCGCTCCATGCGCTGAATCAGGCCTTCCAGTGAGGCCGGACGGGACCCGGCGCCGCCAAAGGCGGCGATGAACTCGCCATCCAGTCCAACCGAGCCGACGCTGATGGTCGGCTTGCCGGTGATGACCTTCGCCCAGCCCGCGAAATTCAGGTCGGATCCGTGGAACTCCGGCTCCCAGAACCGGCGCTGTGAACAGTGGAAGACATCGACGCCCGCATCCGAGAGCGGAAGCAGCCATTCGGCCATTTCGTCAGGGTTCAGGGCGATCTTCGCCTCGAAATCCTGCTGCTTCCACTGGGAAAGCCGGATGATCAGCGGAATGTCCGGCCCGAGACCTTCGCGCACGGCCTTGACCACCTCGACCCCGAAACGGGCACGCTCGGCGATCGAGGGGCCACCCCAGCGGTCTCCGCGGGAATTGAGGCCGTTCCAGTAAAACTGGTCGATCAGATAGCCATGGGCCGAATGGATCTCGGCGGCATCAAAGCCCAGCTCGCGCGAAGCCCGGGCGGAGGCGCCGAAGGCCGCGATGGTGTCGGCGATGTCCTCTTCGGTCATCGGCTCATATTTCTGCTTGCCCGGGGCGGTCAGGCCCGAAGGACTGTCGACCTTGCCGAGCGGCGTCCAGTCGGCCCCCTGCCCCCGTGCGGCTCCGACATGCCAGAGTTGGGGCGCGATCAGGCCGCCGGCAGCGTGGACTTCCTCGACCACCTTCTTCCATTCGGGCAGGGCCTCGCCGTGGAAGACCGGCACCTTCGGGTCGTTGCGGGCGGCGGGACGCTCGACGACCGTGCCCTCGGTGATGATCAGGCCCACCTGCCCCTCGGCCCGGCGGCGATAGTAGCCGGCCACGTCGCTGGTCGGGATGCCGCCCGGCGAGAAGGACCGCGTCATCGGCGCCATGACGATGCGGTTGGGCATCTTCAGGGACTTGACCTGGAAGGGACGGAACAGGGCGTCGACGGACATGGGCGGTTCTCAGGTGACTGGAACACGCAAGGTGGCGGTTAGGGTTGCGTTTGAAAACCCTACAGGCCGAGTTTTTTCGCCAGGGCTTCGGCAAAACCCGCGAACCGGCCTGCGATCTCGCCCTCCGGATCGCTGACCACGACCGGCACACCGGCGTCGCCGCCTTCGCGCAGGGCGGCATCCAGCGGCAGGTCGCCGAGGTAGGGGATGCCCAGACGCCCCGCCTCGGCCTCGCCCCCCCCGCGGCCGAACACGGCGCCGGTCATGTTCTCGATCAGGCCCAGGGTCGGAGTCTCGACCTTTTCAAACAGCTTGTGGGCGCGTCGGGCGTCGGCCAACGCGACTTCCTGCGGGGTCGAGACGATGACCGCGCCGTCCAGCGGGGTCTTCTGCACCAGGGTCAACTGGACGTCGCCGGTGCCGGGCGGCAGGTCGACAACAAGAATGTCGAGCGGCGTGTCCTCCGTCCCCCAGCGGGTCTGGGTCAGCATCTGGGTCAGGGCCTGGGAGGCCATGGGGCCGCGCCAGATCATGGCGTCAGTGGCCTTGGTCAGCAGACCCACCGACATGGTCTTCAGGCCGTGGGCGACGTGGGGGGTGATCTGGTTGTCGACATAGTCCGGCGCGCCCGAGAGGCCGAGCATGGTCGGGATCGAGGGGCCGTAGACGTCGGCGTCGAGCACACCCACGGACAGGCCGCGAGCGGCGAAGGCGGCGGCGAGGTTGACCGCCACGGTCGACTTGCCGACCCCGCCCTTGCCGCTGGCCACGGCGAGAACGCGGCGAACGTGGGCAGGCCGGGCGGTGGCGACCGGCGCTTTCGGGCGACCCTGGTCGACGGCCTGGGGCGAGAGGGAGGCGCGGCGCGGTGCGGAGACCTTCAGGGCCTCGGCGGTCAGGACGACGGCGACCTTGACCATGCCCGGAACGGCTTTCAGCGCGGCCTCGGCGGCGTCGCGGACCGGGGCGTAGAGGGGGGCGTCGGACGCCGCCACCTCGAGCGCGAAGCCGGCCCGGTCGTCGGCCACGACCAGTCCCTGGACCAGACCGGCGGCGACAAGCCCCTGCCCGCTCTTCGGGTCGATGACGGCGTCGAGGGCGGCGAGGACGGTTTCGCGGTCGGGCACGGGCGTTCCTGATGGGTTGCCGGGTCGGGTTGTGCGTTCTATCGCCGAACGCCCCCGCCTGTCCGGTCGAAAATCCGAGCGCCCCTTGTCCGAGCCCCTGATCACCCTGCTGGCCGGCCCGACCGCATCGGGCAAGTCGCGGCGCGCCCTGGAGATGGCGGTGGGGTCCGGGGCGGTGATCGTCAACGCCGACAGCCAGCAACTGTACGCCGACCTGCGGGCGCTGAGCGCCCGGCCTACGGTCGAGGAAGAGGCGATGGCCGAGCACCGGCTGTACGGCGTCGCCGATGCCGCCGACGCCTGGTCGGTCGGGCGCTGGAGCCGGGCGGTCATGCCGGTGCTGGCCGAACTGGCGGCCGAGGGACGGCCCGCGCTGCTGGTCGGCGGGACCGGGCTGTATTTCACGGCCCTGACCACGGGGCTGGCGGATATTCCGGACGTGCCGCTCGAGGTGCGGGACGCGGCCGGTATTGCGTTTGACGCGGACGGCGAGGCGGCGTTCCGGCGTCGCCTGGCTGAGGTCGACCCGGCGGCGGAGGCGCGGATCGAGGCCGGGGACCGCCAGCGGCTGACCCGGGCCTGGGCCGTGGCGCGGCACACCGGGCGGGCGCTCAGCGACTGGACGGCGGACACCACCCCCCTGCTGACGCCCGGATCCTGGACCGGGCTGGTGATCGAGCCGGAGCGCGAGGCCCTGTACGCCAACTGCGACCGGCGGGTTGCGCAGATGGTCGAGGCCGGAGCGCTGGACGAGGTGCGGGCCTTGGTCGCACGCAGACTGGACCCAGCCCTGCCCGCGATGAAGGCCGTCGGCGTGCGCGAATTCGCCGCCCATCTGGCGGGCGAGACCTCGCTTGCGGCCGCCGTCGAGGCGACGCGGCAGGCGACCCGCAACTACGCCAAACGCCAGCTGACCTGGTTCCGGAACCAGACGCCGGGATGGACCCGGGTGGGCTGATCGCCCGCACTTCCCTCCCGGGCCGATCGGGTATAATCCGCCCGCCATTGCGGAGGCCAAGCCTTGCGACGACCCATTCTGGATCATCCCGAGCGGATCATCCCCCTGGCCTTCCTGGCGACCATCGTCGTCGGCACGATCCTGCTGCTGCTGCCGTTTTCCAGCGCTGACGGACAGATTGCGCCGTTCCTGACGGCGGTGTTCACCGCCACCTCGGCGGTCTGCGTCACCGGGCTGATCGTCGTCGACACCGCCACCTACTGGTCGCCGTTCGGACAGGGGGTGATCATGGCCCTGTTCCAGGTTGGCGGCTTCGGCATCATGGCCGGAGCGACCCTCCTCGGCCTGATGATCTTCCGACGCCTGCAGCTGGGGCGACGGCTGGTCGTGCAGGCCGAGACCAAGAGCCTCAGCCTTGGCGACGTAAAGAGCGTCCTGCGCACCGTTCTGGGCGTGACGATCCTGTCCGAGGCGATCGTCGCAGTCGTAATCATCGTGCGTCTGCACACGGCCTATGACGAGCCCTTGAATACGGCGATCTGGAACGGGCTGTTTCATGCCGTCTCTGCCTTCAACAACGCCGGCTTCTCGACCTATTCCGACAGCCTCGTCCGCTTCGCGCTCGACCCGTTCATTCTCCTGCCCTTGTCCATCGCGATTATCGTCAGCGGCCTGGGCTTTCCGGTGATCAACGAGCTCCAGTCGGAATGGCGAAAGCCGGACCGCTGGTCGATCCACGCGCGCCTTACCGTCTTCGGCACCATCGGCCTGTTGATCGCGGGGTTCCTGGCCGTGCTGGTCGCCGAATGGAACAACACCGCCACAATCGGCGACATGCCGACGGCCGGAAAGGTCCTGAACGCCTTCACCCATTCGGTGATGAGCAGGACCGCAGGCTTCAACGCCGTGGATGTCGGTCAAATGCGCCCGGAGACCCTGTTGTTCACCGACGGTCTGATGCTGATTGGCGGCGGCAGCGCCGGCACCGCCGGCGGCATCAAGGTGACAACCTTCCTGTTGCTGGGTGTCGTCGTCTGGGCCGAGATCCGGGGACGCGCCGACGTGACCGTCTTCCAGCGGCGCATCTGTCCCGATGTGCAGCGCCAGGCGCTGGCAGTCGTGCTCATGGCCGTCGGTCTTGTCGGCCTGGCCACCCTCGCTATCCTTTCGATGACCACGCTGCCGCTCGACCGCGTTCTGTTCGAGGTGATCTCCGCCTTCGCGACGGTCGGGCTGAGCACCGGCATCACCGCCGATCTGCCGCCCGCGGCGCAGTCGATCCTGATCGCCCTGATGTTCGTCGGACGGGTCGGCACCATCACCGTAGCCGCGGCGTTGGCGCTGCGGGCTCGCCACGTCCCCTATCGCTACCCGCAGGAGCGCCCCATCGTTGGCTAGATCACGCAAAACAAGCCCGAACAGTGTCGTCGTCATCGGCCTGGGTCGGTTCGGCGGGGCCGTGGCGCAGAGCCTGTCACGCCTTGGCCATGACGTCCTCGCGATCGATGAGGACCTGGCCCTGGTCCAGAGCTGGTCCGACCAGCTGAGGCACGTCGTCCAGGCGGACAGCCGGAATATCGAGGCCCTGCGCAAGCTGGGCGCAGCCGATTTTCTTCACGCGGTCGTCGCCATCGGCTCTGATATCGAGGCCAGCGTCCTGACCGTTCTGGCGTTGAGCGAACTCGGCGTGCCCGACATCTGGGCCAAGGCGGTCACCACGAACCACGGCAAGATTCTCGAAAAGACCGGGGCGCACCACGTCGTCTATCCCGAGGCCGCCATGGGCGAGCGCGTCGCCCATCTGGTCACCGGCAAGATGATCGACTTCATCGAGTTCGACGATGACTTCGCCATCGTGAAGACCCGCCCGCCGCGTGAAGCCCTGGACAAGACCCTGGCGGAATCGGCGCTGCGGACGCGTCACGGGATCACCGTGGTCGGCGTCAAACGGCCGCGTCAGGACTTCACCTATGCAAAGCCGGATACGCTGGTGGTCGAAGGCGATCTGCTGATCGTCTCGGGTCCGACCGGAAAGGTCGAGCAATTCGCGGCCCTGCCCTGACGGCGCCGCTGAACGGGTGAAATCGACAGGGCCTTGGAAGCCGTACCGGGAACGCCTATATTCGCCCTGTCCGGGTTCGCCCGGACTATGGCGATAAACGCGCTTGTAATAAGCGGACCGGACCCGGGTGCGATTCCCGGCGGCTCCACCATTTCTTCCCCGCGTTATCGGCGGAGCGAGCATGGGGCCGACTAGCATCGACGGACGTGTAAAGAAGACTGCTTTCGCCCGTCCTGGCCCACCGTATCGGGCCATTTTCTAACTGCGAACGATAACTTCGCTGGAGAAGTCCGCCTCGCCGCGTAATGCGGTTCGGTTGATTTCGAACACTTAAGTCCTCGGGGATCAGTTCCCGGGGCGGGGCCCGGAGGGCGCCTGCCAACAGAAGCCCTCCACCTACCTCCAGTGACGCGCCCTCCTCTTTCTTTTGGAAGATGTGGGGGGCCTGCCAACAGAACCCCTGGCACTTTTCCTATCTTCGATTTCACCATCTTGGCGCCTTCCGCCAGCGCTCGCGCACAGCTATCAGTTCGCGCGAACAGCCGAGGCGACCCATGGCCGAAGAGACGCCCCCCGTCGACGAGATGCACTATGAGCAGCTGGCGCAGGACGCCCTGCGCGGCGTCATCCGCTCGGCGCTGGAACGGGCCGCCCTGCCCGACGGCATCCCGGGGGCGCACCATTTCTATGTGACGTTCAAGACCCGCGCGCCGGGCGTCAGCGTGCCGCCGGACATCCTGGCCAAATACCCCGACGAAATGACGGTGGTGCTCCAGCACCAGTACTGGGACCTGAAGGTCGAGCCGACGAAGTTTTCGGTCATGCTGAAATTCGGCGGCATGCCCAAGGTGCTGGCCATGCCCTACACCGCCGTGACCCGCTTCTATGATCCGTCGGTCCAGTTCCTGCTGCAGTTCGAGGCGCCGAGCACGGTCGAGGATATCGCCCCTGAGGTCGCCGCCGCCGAACCCGACCGCACGCCGCCGCCGGCCGGCGACGACGACGGACCCAAGGTGGTGTCGCTGGACCAGTTCCGTAAGAAGTAGGCCCTTTCCCTCACCGCGCCTTTCGATAATCTCGTCCCGGCTTGAGCCTGGAGGAGCGCATGGGTCGGGGGCTGATCGTTGTTCTGATGGCCCTTCTGGGGTTCGCGGCGTCAGCGCAGGCCCAGACGGCCGCGCCGTCCAGCCGGTTCGCCAACTGGACCACGGCGATCGTCGCGGCCGATTGGCGGGATGGGGCTGACCGGCCGATCCAGGCCTTCGACAACGCCCGACGCGATCTGGTGAGGGGCTTCCTCGACGCCGGCTTTCCGCGCGCCAACATGGTCGACTACAGCCTCAGGCCCGACGTCGCGGAGCCGACCACGGCCTCGGATGTGATCGACGGGCTGAACGCGGCGGCGGTGCGAGGCACAGGGGGCTGTCTTCTGTATTTCACCTCGCATGGCGTACCGACGGCGATGGTGTTCGGAAACGAGCCGCGGATGACGCCCGATATGATGGCCAATCTGGTCCGTGCGACCTGCGGCGCGCGGCCGACGGTGGTGATCGTCTCGGCCTGCTATTCCGGCATCTTCGTCAACGCCCTGTCCGCGCCGAACCGGATGGTGCTGACGGCCGCCAGCCGCGAGCGGACCTCATTCGGATGCAGCGCCGACGACACCTATCCGTGGTTTGACGGCTGCATCATCGAGACCCTGCCGACCGCGACCGACTTCCTCGCGCTCGCCGCGGGGGCCCGGGCCTGCGTGGCGCGCAAGGAGACCGAGCGCGGGGTCAGTCCGGCGTCGGAGCCGCAGTTGTTCGTTGGAGCGGAGATGCAGCTGCGGCTGCCGACGCTGAGGTTCACGCGTCCTCCGGCTTGACCGGACCGGCGCAGTCAGGCAAGAACATATACAGAACACGCAGGCCTGACAGGAAGAACGCCATGCTGTCCGGAGGATGCCACTGCGGCGCGGTCCGCTATCAGATGTCCGGCGACATCGCCCACCATTCCCTGTGTCACTGCACCGACTGCCGGAAGGCCAGCGGCGCGCCGGCGGTGGCCTGGGCCATGGTCGCGACCGACCAGATCGCCATCACCGGCGAGACCCGGATGTATGAGTCTTCCGACCATGGCCGGCGATATTTCTGCGGTCAGTGCGGGACGGGCCTGTTCTATACCAGCGAGGTCGTCTTCCCGGGCATGACCGACGTGCAGAGCGCCACCCTCGACGATCCGGACGCCCTGCCCCTGCAGATGCAGATCCAGACCGCCGAGCGGATCGGCTGGATGGCCGGGGCGCACCGGCTGCCGTCGTTCGAACGCTATCCCGCGCCGCCCGAAGGCTGACGCGGGAAGACGCGGATGGTGATCCGCTCGCGCTCGCCCTCGCGGCGTTCGACCAGCAGGCGGGCGACCTGGGCGTCGTCGTGGAACAGATAGCCCTTGATGGCGTCCAGCAGGGCCTTGGCCAGATTGTCGAGGTCCATCCACGGCGGATCTCCGATGTGCTCCATCAGGATCTCGACCGTGTAGTCGCCGTAGGACGGGCGCGAGGTCCACTCCTTGCGCATGAACTCATAGACCAGCGGCTTGTAGTATTTGGCCTGGGTGGTCAGGCCGTCGATGGTCAGTTCGACCGCCGCGCCGGTCTCGCGGGCGCGGACCTTGCCCGTGCCGATCCAGCCTGCCGTCACGGATGGCACTCGGGCGGGACATGGCCCTCGATTCTTGTCGAGCGGATAGCCACGGGCGGGGTCAGCCGCTCCTCGGCGTTCGCGGGTGACATCTGGATGCGACGGGCGACATCGAGGCCCTCGACCACCCGGCCGAAGGCGGCGAAGCCCTGACCGTCCGGATTGCGGCCGCCGCCGAAATCCAGCGCCGGCGTGTCGTGCGTCACGATGAAGAAGCTGGAGGTCGCCGTGTCGGGGCCATCGCGGGCCATGGAAATCGTCCCGGCGACATGGCTCAACCCGGTGTCGCGGGTGCGCTCGAGCGTGACCGGCGGGCGCTGGTCGTCGTCAGCGCCGCGCGGGGTGGCGGCCTGGATGACGTCGATCGGGTTGGGATTGGCGTTGGTCGCCCGGACGACCGTGCGGAAGAAGCGGCCGCCGTCATAGTCGCCGTCGGTGACATAGCTGAGGAAGTTGCAGGTCGAGAGCGGCGCGCGGACCAGGTCCAGTTCGACGACCATCCGGCCGGCGTCGGTCTCGATGACCACGCGGGGCGAATCCTGCGCGCTGGTCGTGGTGGCGCAGGCCGTCAGGCCGAGGAGCGCCAGCACCGCTGCCGCCATCATCGTTCGCATCGCCGTCCTCCGCCTTGTCCCCTAGCCTGCCCGTGCTACACCGCCGCGCATCCTCCCGCCACGCTTTCGAGAGCCCGCCCCGCATGTCTGGACACCGCACCGAAACCGACACCTTCGGCCCCATCGAGGTCGCCGCTGACCGCTACTGGGGCGCCCAGGCGCAGCGGTCGCTGGGGAACTTCAAAATCGGCTGGGAGAAACAGCCCCTGCCGATCGTGCGGGCGCTGGGCATCGTCAAGCGGGCGGCGGCCGAGACAAACATGGCGCTGGGCAAGCTGGACCCGAAACTGGGCGAGACCATTGTCGCCGCGGCCAACGAGGTCATCGAAGGCAAGCTGAACGACCATTTCCCGCTGGTGGTCTGGCAGACCGGTTCGGGCACCCAGTCGAACATGAACGCCAACGAGGTGATCTCGAACCGCGCGATCGAGATGCTGGGCGGGGAGATGGGCTCCAAGAAGCCGGTCCACCCGAACGACCACGTCAACATGAGNNATGAGCCAGTCGTCGAACGACACCTTCCCCACCGCCATGCACGTGGCCTGCGCCGAACAGGTCGTCAACGACCTGATCCCGGCGCTGAAGCATCTGCACACCGCGCTCGATGCGAAGGCGAAGGCCTGGGACCACATCATCAAGATCGGCCGGACCCATACCCAGGACGCCACGCCCCTGACCCTCGGTCAGGAGTTCGGCGGCTATGCCCAGCAGGTCGCCAACGGCATCGAGCGGATCGAACTGACCCTGCCGAAACTCATGGAACTGGCCCAGGGCGGCACCGCCGTCGGCACCGGGCTGAACGCGCCGATCGGGTTCGCCGAACAGGTCGCCGAGCGGATCGCCGCCATCACCGGCCTGGCCTTCACCACGGCGCCGAACAAGTTCGAGGCCCTGGCGGCCCATGACGCCATGGTGTTCAGCCACGGGGCCATCAACACCGTGGCCGCCAGCCTGTTCAAGATCGCCAACGACATCCGCTTCCTGGGATCGGGCCCGCGGTCGGGTCTGGGCGAACTGGCCCTGCCGGAGAACGAGCCGGGGTCTTCGATAATGCCGGGCAAGGTCAATCCGACCCAGTCGGAGGCGCTGACACAAGTCTGTGTCCAGGTGTTCGGCAACCACGCGGCGGTGACCTTCGCCGGCTCGCAGGGGCATTTCGAGCTGAACGTCTTCAATCCGGTGATGGCCTACAACTTCCTGCAGTCGGTGCGGCTGATGGCTGATGCGGCGGTGTCCTTCACCGACAACTGCGTGGTCGGAATCGAGCCGCGCGAGGACAACATCAAGCGCGGGCTGGACAACTCGCTGATGCTGGTCACGGCCCTGAACGGCAAACTCGGCTATGACGCCTGCGCCAAGATCGCCAAGACGGCGCACAAGAACGGCACCACCCTGCGCGAGGAAGCCGTCGGCGGCGGCTATCTGACCGACGCCGAGTTCGACGAGGCGGTGCGGCCCGAGAAGATGATCTCGCCGGGGTGATCGTCCCGGCACCGTCAATCAACGCCGGCCTTCCTGCGAAGGCCGGCGTTTTTGATTCAGGGCTTGTCCCGGATCGTCCGGCCGATCGGCGCGAGGGCCAGTTTGGCCAGCTCCAGATCCTTCAGGGCGAAGGGGATGCCGATGATGGTCACGAACTCCGCCACCGCGATCAGCAGGTGCGACAGGGCGATGTACCAGCCTGCGAATATGAACCAGATGATGTTCAGGACGAGGCCCACCGGTCCCGTGCCGACATCATGGGCGCCCAATTCGTCGCGCCAGACCACCTCACGACCGAATGGCCAGAACGAATAGCTGGCGATCCGCCAGGCGGCGAAGGTCCAGGGCAGGCCGACGATGGTCAGGGCCAGGATGGCGCCGCCGAACAGCCAGAGCAGGCCGGAAATCCAGCCTCCGAAGATGAACCACAGCAAGTTCAGGATCAGGCGGATCAAGGCAATCGTCTCCAGGCGCCCGACGCGGACGCAGCGTCCTACATAGGCAAAGCCCCCGCCGATATCAGCAGGGCCTTCGTGAATTCGCGGTAAGCCGGCCAGCCTTGATTGCCCATGCTCGCCGCGCGGCGGCTCGCGGCTTCAGGCCTGGTGCTTCTCCGTCCAGCGCGCCTTGGCCTCGTCCTTCGTCACATTGAGATGCACATGCCCGTCGACGTGATGGACCCAGCTGACCGGGATCATGTGGTGCTTGAATCCGCCGACGAGGTCGAGCCTGGCCAGTTCGATCCGGTCGCCGATGACGTGATCGACGCGACCGACGTGCTCGCCGTCGGAGCCGACGACTTCGAGGTGTTCGCGGATTTGAGTCGGGTCTACCATGGAGGCTCCTGCCGGTTCAGACTGGCGAGGAAAACCGCCTGACCGCGCGTCGGGTTGCATACTGCGGAGATCGGCATGGGCGAGGTCGTCAATCTGAACCGGGTGCGCAAGGATCGGGCGAAGGCCGGAGCCAGGGCGGCAGCGGCGGCAAACCGCGCCGCTCACGGCCGATCCAAGGCTGACCGAACCCGCACAGAAACGGAACGCGAGCGGGCCGCCCGCCTTCTGGATGGATCGAAGCTGGAGGACCGAGATGGGTGATATGCCGCACAACCGGCACGGACTGATCCCGATGCTTGTCGCGATGCGCGTAACCGCCGAACGCAAACGGCGGGAGGCCGAGAGCAAGGGCAAGGGCGACGACCAGGCGGCGCCCGTCGGGAAGCCGAAGAAGAAGAAGCGCGGCTGGTTCGGCTAGGTCGCGACGACCTTCGGCGCGCGGATCATCAGGGCCTGGCCTGACAGCACCAGCACCAGCCCGGCCAAGGCCGTCCAGCCGAAATGCGCGCCCTCGAACAGGACGGAGACCAGCATGGCGATGGGCGGGGTCAGGGCCGAAACGTAGCTGGCCATGGCGTAGCCGATCATCCGCGCGATGGTGAAATACAGGCCGAAGGCGATCACCGATCCGAACACCGAAAGATAGAGCAGCGATCCGACATAGGTGAAGGTAGGGTCGATGGTGAACTCGACGCCCGTGACCAGGCCGTAGATCGCCAGCAGGCCCGTGCCATAGGCCATGGCCCAGGCGGTTGATGGAATGGCCGTCGAGCCGTGGTTCTGACCCTTCCAGGCGAAGAAATTGCCGAAGGCCGAGGCGGTGGTCGCGATCAGCGCCAGGCCGACGCCGAGGGCCGCCTCGCGATCAAATCCCGCGCTGAGCACCTCGCCGCCCGACAGGACCACGACACCCACCACGCCGAGGACGGCCCCGCCCCAAGAGGCGGCGGCCGCCTTCTGGCCGGCGGCCAGACGGAACAGAACCAGGTTGATGAAGGTCAGGGACGCGAAAGTAACGGCGACGATGGCCGAGGCCACGTGGGTCTCGGACGCATAGGTGAAGCTGTAGCTGATCGAGAAGGCGAAGGCCCCCTGCCCCAGGGCTGCCAGATGCTGGGCCCGGGTCAGCCACAGCTTCTGGCGGGCGACCACACAGCCGAGGAACAGCAGGGCGGAGGCCAGACCGAAACGCCAGACGATGGAGGCCAGGGGCGCCACGGTTCCGAGCTGGAGGGTGATGGCGTACCAGGTCGTGCCCCAGATGACGGCGCAGATGATCACCCCGCCGATGCCCAGCAGGGTAGTCCGCGAAAGGGGCGGACGGGCGACGGGAGGAACAATTTCCGGGGAGGTCACCCACGGCAAGTGGCGGATGCCCTGCGGCGACGCAAGCCGGGTTTTCAGCCGGGTGACACAAGCCGGACTTATGCCGGCCGAAAGCCCCTATCAGCCACGTAGTTTCAGCCCGGCGCGGACCTCGCCCGGCACAGCCTGATAGACATCGGCCGGGCGGATGTTAAGACGGGCGCGCACGGCCTCAAGCGGCTCTTCGAACAGGGCTTCATAGTCGAGCGCCGGCAGCCAGCGCGCCGCCTTGCCGTTGCGGTACGCCTGCCAGGCCGCGCGGCGGGCGGGGATCGAGCGGACCTCGCGCTGGATCTCGCGGGCCGCGCCCCAGCCGATGAAGGCGAAGCCGAGATTGCGGGTCTGGGCGTAGGAGAAGGAGACCACGCAGGCCTCTCCCAGAGCATCGGTGCCGTAGCCGGTCAGCACATGCCAGATGTCGTGGACGTCGCGGATGCGGCGCGAATACCAGATCACGGGGTGCTGGGCGTCGACCAGCGGAGCGACCTTGCGGGCCTCGTCGGCCAGTCCCTCGGCGGTGAAGCCGCGGGCCTCGCGGAATTCGCGATAGGCGGCGCCCAGGGTGCCCGGCCCGAAGCGGGCGAGCCAGACGGGATCGTCCAGCTTGTGCGCCAGTTCCTCGCGCAGGAAGGCCTGCCGGCCGCCCTCCATGGTCTTCAGCATGCGATTGTAGCCGCGGCCGATGGAACGCCCCGACAGGGCCCGCATGATCTCGAACACCTGGGCGGTGTCTTCCTTGTTCCGGACCAGGCGCCGGAAAGCCCGGAAGGCCTTGAGCGGCTCGAGGCGCTGCGGACGCAGTCGGTCGAACTTGTCGAAATCGGCGGTGACGGTCATGGACGAGCCCTGTTGGTCTCCGACAGAATACCCCCGATGGGCCCACAAGTGAACGGTGTTCACGTCGCACCCCATGGCGGTCTGGCCGGGGCCGGGGCTATGGTTCGGGCCATGTTGAAGAAGCGCTCCGTCTCCCTGTCCGGTCACGCCACCTCGGTGGCGCTGGAGGCCGAATTCTGGGCGGTTCTGGACGCGGTCGCGGCGGCCGGCGGCCTGTCACACGCCGGGCTGATGAAGCGGATCGACGAGCGCCGCGGGCGGACCCCCCTCGCCTCGGCCTGCCGGCTACTCGCCCTGTCGTGGACGGGCGGCGACCGATCTTTCATCGAACAGGATTCGACCGATTGACAGCCGTCAGGGTTGGCGCATGGTCGGGTTTCCAGAAGGAAAACCGCCGTGCTCGACAAGATCGACAAGACCCTCATTCCGCCCACCCTGTTCGGAGGGCTGATCGCCATCGGATTGATCGGCGCCGGAGCCTTCATCGGCTCCGGCGTGGTCAATGCCCAGGTCGGCAACCGGCAGGTCACGGTGCGCGGCGTGGCCGAGCGCAATGTGGTGGCGGACCTCGCCGTCCTGACCCTCAGTTTCAAGGCGGCGAACGACGACCTCCCGGTCGCCCAGGCGCAGATCGATCGTGATCTGGCGCTGGTGCGGGCCTTCCTGACGCGGCAGGGCTATCCGGCCGAGCACATCACCATCGGCCGGCTGCAGGTGACGGACACCCGGGCCCGCGAATACGGCTCNNGGCTCGACCGACAATGTGGTGCGATACATCCTGAGCCAGGGCGTGACGGTGCGGACGACCGACGTCCAGCGCGTCGCCCAGACGGAACGGGCGCTGAACGATCTGGTGCGCGAGGGGGTCCAGCTGGATTTCGCCGCCCCGACCTATGTCTTCACCAAGCTGAACGAGGTGCGGCCGTCCATGATCGCCGAGGCGACTGCCTCGGCGCGATCCGGCGCCGAGCAGTTCGCCAAGGACTCCGGCGCGCCGCTGGGCCCGATCCGTCAGGCGACCCAAGGCTCGTTCGAAATCCTCGCCCGCGAGGACATCGACAGCGAGTCGACATCGCTCGACAAGCGGGTCCGTGTCGTCGCGACGGTCAGCTACCAGCTACGCTGACGCTCAGGTCGCAGGCGCCGGCTCGGGCGGCATGACCGGCGGATTGACGGGCGGCACATCCGGCAGGTCCGGCATCTTCGGCGCATCCGGCAGTTCCGCACGCGGCAGGTCGATATCGACCGAGATGTCCGTGCCGTCGGGCGCTTCGATCGCGCCGCGATTCGAGAAGACGACCACAGCGATGATGATGACGACCACCACCAGACCGCCCACGAGCAGGGCGATCCAGCTGCCGCCGCCACCGCTCTTGGGCGGATTGTTGATCGTGGTGTGATGAACGACCTCAGGCCGCTCGGGCGGAGGAATGTTGGGATCGGTCATGGCTCAGTTCACCGTCGGAACGGCCGGGGCGGACACCTCGGGCAGATTGACGTCGACATCGATGGCCTTGCTCTCCGGGGCCATGCCGCCGCGGGCGAGGACAAAATAGGCCACGATGGCGAGAACGACGACGATGCCGCCGACGATGAAGGCCAGGCCGGCGTTGCCGCCGCCACCGCTGTTGTTCGTATTGTTGTCGGTCATGAAATAGTCCCTTCCCCAGTCTGTCGATGCTGCGGAAACGACGGCGACGCTTGCCGGTTCCGTGAGGCCGGCGGCAGGCAGGCGCTGACATCGGCCTTCGTGCCCCTTATGTTCTCCCAATGAGTCTCCCAGACGCGCCCGCGCCCCGCATTTCCGACCTGGCTCGTTCGCGAGGTCCCGGCGGCGTCGAGGCGCCGGCCGTCGACTATCTGGCCGGGCTGAATCCGGAACAGCGCGAGGCGGTTGAGACCGTGGACGGGCCGGTGCTGGTGCTGGCCGGGGCCGGGACGGGCAAGACGCGGGTGCTGACCA
>DDSO01000060.1:0-574 GCA_002343425.1 Brevundimonas sp. UBA2388 | reverse complement strand
ACGTTCACCAACAAGGCCGCGCGCGAGATGCGCGAGCGGATCACCCATCTGATCGGGCCGTCGGCCGAGGGGCTGCGCTGGCTGGGCACCTTCCACTCGGTGGCGGCGCAGATCCTGCGGCGGCATGCCGAACTGGTCGGGCTGAAGTCGACCTTCACCATTCTGGACACCGACGACCAGGAGCGGGTCTGCAAACAGGTGCTGGAGGCCGAAGGGCTGGACACCAAACGCTGGACGCCCAAGTCGCTGAACGGGCTGATCGACCACTGGAAGAACCGCGGCTGGACGCCGGAAAAACTGCCGCCGTCCGAGGATTTCGCCAACGGCAAGGGGCATTCGCTGTACGCCGCCTATCAGGCGCGGCTGGTCAGCCTGAACGCCTGCGACTTCGGCGACCTGTTGCTGCACAACCTGACCATCCTGTCGAAACATGCGGATATCGCGGAGGAATATCGCCGTCGATTCCGCTACATCCTGGTCGATGAATATCAGGATACCAATGTCGCCCAGTACCTCTGGCTGCGGCTGCTCACGGCCTCGACCGGCAACGTCTGCTGCGTCGGCGACGACGACC
>DDSO01000098.1 GCA_002343425.1 Brevundimonas sp. UBA2388 | reverse complement strand
GTCGGCGATCCCTACAAGGACACCTCCGGTCCGGCGGTGAACCCGATGATCAAGATCACCAACATCGTGGCCCTGCTGCTGCTCGCAGTCCTGGCCAGCGGCAAGGTGTTCTGATCCATTCGAAACCAGCCGCCGCGTCCCGATCGGGGCGCGGCGGTCGCCAGGAAAGAGGCCCCGGAGAGCGATCTCCGGGGCCTTCTTCGTATGGAAATGGAAGCGGCGACTATTCCCGGCGCTGCTGGCCCGGCTGGTCTTCATCCGTGCGGGGCAGCTGGCCGCGGCCGACGTTGCCGAGCAGCTGCTCAAGGATGGTCAGCTGACGTCCACGGGTCGGGGTCTCACGGTCGTTCATGGCGACGCGCTGGCCGTCCTCGAGCCCAAGGGTGCGGACCTCGGACACCAGACCGGCGTCATTGAAGGTGATTTCGGTCACCGAACGCTGGGTCACCTGCGGGCGGTTGTAGGTGTATTTCTCGGTCACCTGGCTGATGTAGTACCAGACGTTGTCGCGCTCGAAGGTTGAGGTCGTGGAGGGCGTGCCCAGCCGGGTCAGGACGGTCTGTTTCGTATCCGTGCCCGCGACGATGTCCGTCGGCTTGGCGTCGATCGCCTGGAAGCCGTTCTGACCCACGACCGGCGCGCAGGCGCTGGTCAGGGCGATGGCCGAGACGGCGGCGATCAGGAGGTTCGTACGGAGCATTTGCGGCGCCTGCGACATCAACAAGGTCTTTGACCTAACCGGACCCGAGCCTTAGTTCAACGGCGCGGCGGAAAAGGGGCCGTATGATCATGCTTCAGAATCTGTTCCGAACCCGTCCCCGCGAACGTCTTGACCAGTCGCTGTACGAAGCGGCGGTGCGTCAGGCGCGCGATCCGGCCTTCTACACCCGGTTCGGCGTGGCCGACCGTATCGATGCGCGGTTCGAGCTCTATACGCTCCATGTCCTCCTGCTGGTCATGCGGCTGCGCGACGAGGGCGAGGGTGGCGCCGAACTCGGGCAGGCGCTGTTCAACACCTATGTCTCCGCTCTGGACCACGCGCTGCGCGAACTGGGCGTGGGCGATGTCTCGGTCGGCAAGAAGATGCGCAAGCTGGGTGAGTCCCTGTACGGTCGAATGACGGCCTGGGAACCCGCCTTGCGCGCGGGCGACGCGGCGGCCCTGGCCGCGAGCCTGGCCCGCAATGTGTATGAGACCGGGGATGCCGCGACGGGCGAGGCCCTGGCGGCCTATGCCCTGGCCAGCCGGGCCCGTCTGGCGGCCCAGACCTTTGACGCCGTAGCACGCGCCCCGGAGTGGGCGGAGACCGCCGCATGACCCTTCCCGATCTTCCCTACAGCGAGCCGGTTCGCCTGCATCAGGTCGCCGGCGGCGTGAAGCGGACGCTGGAGCCCGACGCGGCGGCGCGGGCGCGGATCGTCAAGGCGCTGGATCTGGCTTCGCTGGACGCCTTTTCCGCCGAGATGGATCTGGCGCCGTCGCCGGCGGGCTGGCGGCTGTCCGGCCGGGTGCGCGCCAGTCTGGCCCAGACCTGCGGCATCACGCTGGAGCCGCTGCCGCTCGAGATCGACGCCCCCTTCGTTCTGACCCTGGCCGAGGCGGTGGATGAGGAGTCCGATGAGATCGTCATCACCATGGACGACGAATCGCCAGACCTGATCGAGAACGGCCAGATCGATCTGGGCCAGTACGCCGTCGAACAGCTGGCACTGAGGCTGGATCCCTTCCCGCGCAAGCCCGGCGCCGAGTTCGTTCAGCCGCCCGAACCCGCTGAAATTTCGCCGTTCGCGGTGTTGAAGCAACTTCGGCCTTCCGACGAAGGTTGACGCAGGGGCGGCGCGGTTGCATCCCCCCGGTGCGGCGCTATCGTCGCCAAACTGACAAGCGCCGGACAGACGGCGCGACGGAGTCGAAACGGCTTGTCATCCCCGATCCTGATTTCGCTCGACGCCATGGGCGGTGACCACGGTCCTTCCGTCGTGGTGCCCGGCGTAAGCGACTACCGCAAACGTCACGGCGGCGAGGGCGTGCGCTTCCTGCTGCACGGCGATGAGACAGCGATCCGGGCCGAAATGGTCAAGGCCGGCCTGACCGACGACGTCTGCATCGTGCGCCACTCCGACAAGGTTGTGGCCATGGACGAAAAGCCCGCCCAGGCCATGCGCCGCGGCAAGGGCTCCAGCCTGTGGAACGCCATCGAGGCGGTCAAGCTCGGCGAGGCCGGCGCGGTCGTGTCGGCGGGCAATACCGGCGCNNCAGGGCGAGGCCGATGCCTGCGTTTCGGCGGGCAATACCGGCGCCCTGATGGCCATTTCCAAACTGCTGCTGCGGATGTCCGTACCGGGTCTGGAGCGGCCGGCCATCGTCGCCAGCTGGCCGACGCCGAAAGGCGTCACCGCCGTGCTCGACGTGGGGGCCAATATCGAAAGCGATGCGGCCCAGCTGGTCGAGTTCGCCATCATGGGCGAGGCGTTCATGACCGCCGTCCACGGAGTCGCCAAACCGACCATCGGCATTCTGAACGTCGGCTCCGAGGACGTGAAGGGCCACGAAGAGGTGCGCGAGGCCGCGCGCCTGCTGCGTGAGGGCGGCTTCGGTCTGGACTATTTCGGCTTCGTCGAGGGTACGGACATCGCCAAGGGCACGGTCGATGTGGTCGTGACCGACGGCTTCACAGGCAATATCGCGCTGAAGACGGCCGAAGGCGTGGCCAAATTCATCGCGGGCCTGATGAAGGAAGCCCTGACGTCCAGCCTGCTTTCAAAGGTCGGCGCCTTGCTGGCCATGTCTGCGCTGAAGCGGATGCGGGAGAAGATCGACCCCAACGCCATCAACGGCGGGCCGCTTCTCGGGCTCAACGGCATCGTGGTGAAAAGCCACGGCGGCGCGACGCCGGGCGGCTTCGGCTCCGCCATCCGGGTGGCTGTCGAACTGGGTCGCAGCGACTATATGGAAAAGGTCGGGGCGAACCTGAAACGGCTGACGACCCTGCTTGAGGACCCCATCGTCAATTCGGCGGAAGAACCCGTCGGGGAGAATATTCAGTGAGCGTAGTCCGCAGCGCCGTGACCGGCGTCGGCTCCTTCCTGCCGGAACAGGTCGTCACCAATGCCGACCTGGCGCAGATCGTCGACACGTCCGACGAGTGGATCCAGGAACGTACCGGCATCAAACAGCGCCACCGCGCGCGAGATGACCAGCCGACCAGCGACCTCGCAACGGAAGCTGCCCGACGGGCGCTGGCCGATGCCGGCCGGACCGCGGCCGAGGTCGATCTGATCATCGTCGCCACCACCACGCCCGACATGACCTTCCCGTCGGTCGCCTCGATCGTGCAGCGCAAGCTGGGCGCTCCGGTGTGCATCGCCTTTGACGTTCAGGCCGTGTGCTCGGGCTTCGTCTATGCGCTCAGCGTCGCCGACGGTTTCGTGGCGCGTGGCCTGGCGAAATGCGCCCTGGTCATCGGGGCCGAGGAGATGACCCGGCTGATGGACTGGACCGACCGGTCCACCTGTGTCCTGTTCGGCGACGGTGCCGGCTGTGTCGTGGTCGAGCCGCGTGAAGGGCAGGGGACCAAGGCCGATCAGGGTCTGCTGGGCTTTGCGCTTCGCTGCGATGGGACCAAGACCGACCTGCTCTACGTCGATGGCGGACCCGCCACGACCGGGACCGTCGGCCATCTGCGCATGGCCGGAAATCAGGTTTTCCGGCATGCGGTAGTCAACATCGCCGAGGCCATCACCGCCGCCTGCGCCGCCTCCAACATCGAGGTGGCCGACGTCGACTGGTTCGTGCCGCATCAGGCCAATCAGCGGATCATCAAGGGCGTCGGCGATCGTCTGGGTCTGGACGAGAACAAGGTCATCTCGACCGTGGCCATCCACGCGAATACCTCGGCGGCCTCCATTCCGCTGGCCCTCGACGCGGCGATTCAGGACGGCCGGATCAAGCGGGGCGATCTGGTTCTGCTGGAGGCCATGGGCGGCGGCCTGACCTGGGGCGCATGCGCGTTTCGTCTGTAGGGCGATTTCCGGCTTTCCATTTGACGACGCTTGGCCTTTTATGGTCGCCGACCGACCTTTGGAGGGGAGCGGACCTTTGCCCGAACACCAGACCCTGACGCGCGCCGATCTCTGCGAAGCGGTGCATGAAGATGTGGGCCTGTCACGGCAGGAGTGCTCGGCGCTTGTCGAGCGCACGCTCGAACTGATCATCGAATCGCTCGAGCGCGGCGAAACGGTGAAGCTCTCCGGCTTCGGCGTTTTCCAGGTGCGTGAGAAGCGCGCCCGGATGGGCCGGAACCCGAAGACCGGCCAGCCGGCGGCGATCCACCCGCGCCGGGTCATCAGCTTCCGCGCCTCGCAGATCATGAAGGGCCGGGTTCACGACGCTGTCGTGAGCGCCTGACGCCCGTGGCCAAGAGCCCGAACGCCTTCCGGACCATTTCAGAAGCGGCGACCGAGGTCGGCGCCCCCCAGCATGTGCTGCGCTTCTGGGAGACGAANNTGAAGCGGGCCGGCGGGCGGCGCTTCTACCGGCCGCAGGACGTGGTGCTGCTCAAGGCGGTGAAGCGGCTGCTGCATGAGGAAGGCCTGACCATCAAGGGCGTTCAGCGCCTGCACAAGGAACAGGGGCTGAAGCGTCTGGCCCACTATGGCGACCCCGAGGGCGCCGTGACCTTCGAGCTGGAAGGCGCCGCTCCGGCGGCCGTTTCCGCGCCGGCAGCGACGGGTCAGTCCTCGATCCGCCTGCGTCAGGTGTTGGCCGAGCTGGAAGGCGCACGGGCCCGTCTGGAAGCCGTGCTGACGAGAAGCGCCTGAGGGCTGCTTTTTCGGTTTGCGGCGTCGCCAACCCCGTCTATAGGGAGCGCCTCTCGGAGCGTGGCGCAGCCTGGTAGNNTGGGGGTCAAGGGGTCGCAGGTTCGAATCCTGTCGCTCCGACCATCTTCCTCAATGAAGACGGTTGGTTGAAGGGGTCGCTTTCGGGCGGCCCCTTTGCAATTTCGGTTAGGTGTCGCCGCGCTCAGCCCATTTGAACAGCGGATACAGCGGAACACCCCAGCCGACGCCGGCGACGGCGAAGACGACGAAGTCGATCAGCTGGCCCGGCGGCAGCAGGCCGCGAAGGGCGATGGCGCCCCAGATCCAGAACGCCACGAAGGCCAGCACGCCGATCATGGCGATGAAGCGCCGAGTCCGCGGGCCCATGGTCAGCGCTTGCTCCGGAACAGGAAGAAGGCGCCGAGAGCGAGAGCCGAGCCGGCCAGCGACCAGAGCACCCAGGTCCATTCGTTCATCGTGCTGGCGCTGAAGACGCGCACGGCCAGGAACCAGCCGGCGACGGCGGCGACGGCCGAGACCAGAGAGGTGGCGAACAGGCCGCGGCGGCCGGTGACCAGATCGGCCAGCCAGGCCAGGGCGAACGCTCCGAGCACCGCCATGATGATTTCGATATACGGCAACCGGCCTCTCCAGACTTGCGGCGATGCGACGCCGAAAAGCGACTCGATCTCGCCGCACAGCGGGGGCATACCGCTGGGGCCGGCGCGAACCAGGGTCGCGGGGGCACTGTAACGGTCAGGACGGCAGGCGTCGAATGAAGCGTTTCATCGGTGGCGATCAGAATCGCGCGGTCGCCGTCTGGCTGTTCACCTGCGCCGTCCTCGTGTTCGTCATGGTGGTGGTCGGCGGTGTGACCCGCCTGACCGGCTCGGGGCTGTCGATCACCGAATGGAAGCCGATCATGGGCGCCTTGCCGCCGATGAACGCGGCGGACTGGAACGAAGCGTTCGAGAAATATCGCGCCATCCCCCAGTATCGGGAGGTCAACGCCGGGATGAGCCTGGCCGAGTTCCAGGGCATCTTCTGGTGGGAGTGGGCGCATCGCCTGCTGGGGCGGCTGATCGGCGCGGCCTTTGCCCTGCCGTTCGCGGTCTTCCTCATCCTGCGCCAGGTGCCGCGGCGGCTGATCCTGCGCTGCGGCGTGCTGCTGGTGCTCGGCGGGCTGCAGGGGCTGATCGGCTGGTGGATGGTGTCCAGCGGCCTGTCCGAGCGGGTTGATGTCGCCCCGGAGCGGCTGACGGTGCACCTCGGTCTGGCGCTGCTGATCTTCATGGGACTGATCTGGACCGGGCTGGAGGCCTGGAACGGCGAATCGCATAGCCGGTCGCCGGTGGGCTGGAGCCGTGGCGCGGCGGTGTTGCTGGGGGCGGTCTTCTTCCAGTGCCTGCTGGGCGGGCTGGTGGCTGGGGCCAAGGCGGGCTTCGTCTATACCGACTGGCCGCTGATGAACGGGGCGCTTCTGGCGCCGGTGGACTGGAGCGGCGGCGGTCTGACCTTCCTGCACGATCAGGCGCTGGTGCAGTTCAATCACCGGATCTGGGCCTATGCGCTGCTGATCGGCGGCACGGTCTATGCGGTGCAGGCGTGGCGCTGGCGGCTGGCCGAGGGGCTGGGCGCGGCGGCGTTCGCCGTGGCGGCGGCCCTGTGGCTGCAGGCCCTGCTGGGCATCGCCACGCTGATGAACGCCACGCCGCTGTGGCTGGGGGCCCTGCACCAGGCCGGCGCGGCGCTGGTGCTGGCGGCGGCGACGGTCAATCTGTGGCTGGTGCGGCGCTCGCAGGCGCGGTTGTTTACGTCCGGACCGAGGTCCAGGGGCCTCTGATCGCGAAGGTGATGCCGGGGTACATGATGTTGACGAACATCACCGCGCCGTCGGGCGAGAAGCAGGCGCCGGCGAACTCCGAGTTACCGGTGAAGACGTTGCGGCCGATCGTATAGGTCTTGCCGTCCGGGGTGACGCCCTTGAGGTGGTTGCGCACCTCGCTGGAATAGTTGTCCTCGCAGAGGATCAGGTGGCCCCAGGGCGCGACGATGAGATTGTCGGCCATGTTGGTGGTCCGGATGTCCGTGCTCTCGAGAAACAGCTGAATCCGGCCCGGCATGAGGCTTTCGCCGCGCCGGCCTTCCATGCGTGAGGGGACATAGCGCAGGACCTGGCCCCGCTTGAGCGGACCGCCCGAGGTGGCGGTCATGTAGAGCTCGCCGTCGCCCCAGAAGACGCCTTCGCCGCGCGCCACCAGCGCCGCGCCGGCGGCATGGCCGCGCTGACGCAGGTCGCCGTTGGGCGATTCGACGTCCTCCATGTCGATCCAGACGACCTCGCGCCAGTCGTTGACGCCCCACTCGCGGACATCATGGTTCGACGTGTTCGCGCCCGGCTTGCCCTTGAGGGCCATGGCCTGAAGCCGTCCGCCCTCGGCCAGCTTGCCCGGTGTGGTCGGGATGAAGCGGTAGAACAGGCCGTCGACCTTGTCCTCGGTCAGATAGACGATGCCGGTGCGGGGATCGACGCAGACCGCCTCGTGCTCGAACCGGCCCATGGCCTTCAGGGGTACGGGGGCGACCAGACCGGTTGCGTCGGCCGGCACCTCGAAGACATAGCCGTGCGACTTCGTCACATCCGAGTTGGCGGCTGTCTCTTCCGTCTCTTCGCAGGTCAGCCAACTGCCCCACGGCGTGTGGCCGCCGGAGCAGTTGTTGCTGGTACCGGCCAGCGACAGGTACTGGCGCACGGTGCGGCGGGTCTCGAGGTCGTAGATCAGCGTCGTCGTGCCGCCCGGCAGCACGCGTCCGTCCCTGTAGGTGTCATAGGCGCGGGCCGGGTCGAGCAGGCCGATGCGCTCCTGATGGAAGCCGCCCGGACCGAGGTTGCGGTGCAGGGCGCCGGAGCCCTTCAGCTCATGGTTTCGCACCAGGGCCACACGTGGCCCGTCGAGGGCGAAACAGCCCATGCCGTCCGGCTGGCCCGGCACGAACAGGCCGTCGTCCATGGTGTCGCCGCTCTGGGAGATGACCTGGTAGGTGAACCCCTCGGGCAGGTCGAGCAGGCGGTTCGGATCGCGGACGAGCGGGCCGTAGCCGTGAACCTCGTTGATGTAGGTCTCTTCGGTCGCGGCGGCCTGGGCGGCGACGCTGCGTGCCATACCCGTGAAGGCGAGTGCGGCGGCCGAGCCGGCGATGAGGTCACGACGATGGGGGCGCATGGGGACTCCGGAAGCTTAGGTTGACTAAACCGGACCGGGCCCGGCGGTCATCATGGTTCTGCGACAGGCGAGTGAAATCGCCGCGCTGTTTTGCAGGGCGGTTGCGGGAGGCATGGCGGAGCGCCCGGGCCTTCGCCCGGATGAGCAGATGGAAATACCGTTTCGGCGAAAGACAGACGCTCCGCGCGGTCGGTTTTCCGGAAGCTTGCGTCGGGTGGCCGTATTCGGGCCTTACCGCAGCGCCTCCGGCGGGCAGGTCGGGCGACGAACCCGATCCCTGGAACGATCTGGGTATCCCCCCCGATCCTCCACCCCGGCCGGCCGACCCTTAGGAGGTCACCGGATCCGGTCCGGCCTCCCTGCTTACGCAGCGAGATCCCGCTCCATCCG
>DDSO01000018.1 GCA_002343425.1 Brevundimonas sp. UBA2388 | reverse complement strand
GACATCTGCCACGGCTGCCGCCGCTGCTTCAACCTCTGCAACGCGTTCCCCACCCTGTTCGACGCGGTGGATGAGTCGCCCACCGGCGAGCTCGACGGCGTGCCGAAGAAGGTCTTTGCCGACGTCGTCGACCACTGCTACCTCTGCGACATGTGCTACATGTCCAAGTGCCCCTACGTGCCGCCCCATCCCTTCAACGTGGATTTTCCCCACCTCATGCTCCGCGCCAAGGCGGTACGGTTCCGGGAGGAGGGCGCGCCCCTGCGCAGCCGGATCCTCTCCGCCACCGACCAGGTGGGCAGCATCGCCGGCATTCCCGTCGTAGCCGAGGTAGTGAATGCGGTGAATGGCAACCAGGTGGGCCGGCTCCTGCTCGAGAAGGCCCTGGGCGTGGCCCGGGACGCCCCGATCCCCCGCTACGAGAGCGACACGGCCCGCAGCCGCCTCGCCCGCCAGAAGGTTCCTGCGCTGCCGGTGGAGGCCGTGAACGGCACCAGCGGCAAGGTAATCCTCTACACCACCTGCTATGGCAACCGGAACCTGCCGGCCATGGTCGAGGACCTGGCGGCCGTCTTCCGGCACAACGGCATCACCGTGCAGCTCGCCGCTGTCGAGCAGTGCTGTGGCATGCCGAAGCTGGAGCTGGGTGATCTCGATTCAGTCGCGAAGGCGAAGGACGCCAACATCCCCGAGCTCGCCCGGTGGGTGGCCGAGGGCTGGGATATCGTGGCGCCGGTGCCTTCCTGCGTGCTGATGTTCAAGCAGGAGCTGCCGTTGATGTTCCCGGCTGACGCAGAGGTGCAGGCGGTCGCACGGGCGTTCTTCGACCCGTTCAACTACCTCCACCTGCGCCACAAGGCCGGGAAGCTCCGCACGGATTTCACGACGCCGCTGGGCAAGGTGGCGTACCACGTTCCCTGCCATCTGCGCGTGCAGAACATCGGCCTCAAGACGCGCGATGTGCTCCAGCTCGTGCCGGGGACGACGGTCGAGGCCATCGAGCGCTGCTCGGGCCACGATGGCACCTACGGCGTCAAGAAGGAATTCCGGGCCGCCTCGGTGAAGATCGCGACGCCGGTGGTCGAGCAGGTGGCCGCCGCCGGCGCCGACCACTTCTGCAGCGACTGCCCCATGGCCGGCGCCCAGGTGGCGGGGATTGCCGACCGGGTCGATCACCCGCACCCCATCGAGCTCCTGCGCCGGGCGTACGGCATCTGAGCGAGCACCCATGGACAGACTGACCGTCGCCGACCTCCACCCCCTGGAGACCTACGCCCGCCTGCGCCCCGAGTTCCGGGCCCGGGTCATCGAGCACAAGGCCCACCGGCGCCTGGCCCTCGGCGAACACCTCACCCTGGCCTTCGAGGACCGGCTCACGATGCACTACCAGGTCCAGGAAATGCTTCGGGCCGAGCGCATCTTCGAGCCCGCCGACATCCAGGCCGAGCTGGATGCCTACAACCCCCTGATTCCCGACGGCACCAACTGGAAGGCAACGCTGCTCATCGAGTACGCCGACGAAGGCGAGCGTCGGGCCGCACTGGCCCGCCTGCGCGGCCTGGAGGACCGGGTCTGGGTCCAGGTCGGCGACCACCCGCGCCTGTTCGGCATCGCCGACGAGGACCTCGAGAGGGCCAACGACACCAAGACCTCCGCGGTGCATTTCCTGCGCTTCGAACTGCCGGCCGCGGCCATCGCGGCCCTGCGCACCGGGGCCAACCTCGCGGCGGGCGTCGACCACCCGGGGATGCGGCTCGAGGTCGACGCCGTGCCTGACCTTCTCCGTGAGTCGCTGATCGCCGACCTCGCCTGACGCCAGCAACGGCTTTTCTTGCTAAATCCGCCGGGTACTCTAAGATTCCGCCCGTTGTTGCGCGCCTGACTTCCTCCCAGGGATGGGGAGTTCCCTGACTGCCAATGGCCAAGAGCTACGAAGCTGCCGACATCGAGGTCCTGAGCGGCCTTGATCCCGTGCGCCGGCGCCCCGGCATGTATATCGGCGGCACCGACGAGCGGGCCCTGCACCACCTGTTCGCCGAGGTGCTGGACAACGCCATGGACGAGGCCGTCGCCCGCCATGCGAAGCTGATCACCGTCGATCTGGACGCCGAGGGCTGGCTGTCGGTCAAGGACGACGGACGTGGCATTCCGGTCGATCCGCACCCGAAACATCCGGGCAAGTCGGCGCTGGAAGTGGTCATGACCGTCCTCCATTCGGGCGGGAAGTTCTCCGGTAAAGCCTATGAAACCTCAGGCGGTTTGCACGGCGTCGGCGTCTCGGTCGTCAACGCCCTGAGCGAGCGGCTCGACGTGACCGTCTGGCGCGACGGCTTCGAGTGGAAACAGTCCTTCAGCCGCGGCCTGCCGCTGGGCTCCATCGTCCAGGTCCAGCCCTCCAGGAAGAAGGGCACCCTGATCCGGTTCAAGCCGGACGAGGAGATTTTCGGCGTCGGGGCGGCCTTCAAGCCCGCCCGCCTGTTCCGCATGGCGAGGTCCAAGGCCTATCTGTTCCGCGGCGTCGAGATCCGCTGGACCTGCGCGTCCGAGCGGATCACCGATCAGACGGCGACCGAGGCCGTCTTCCACTTCCCCAACGGCTTGGCCGACGCCCTGTCCGAGCGGATCGGCGAGCTCGAGACCGTGACGCCGGCCTTCGCCGGCCGGGTCGAACGCAAGGGCGAGGCCGGAGCCGTCGAATGGGCCGTGACCTGGTCGCCGATCGGTTTCGGCGAGGCCGACGGCTTTGTCTCATCCTACTGCAACACCGTCTCGACGCCCGACGGCGGCACGCATGAGGCCGGTTTCCGCGCGGCGCTGGTCAAGGGCCTCAAGGCCTATGGCGAACTCACCAATGAGAAGCGCGCGGGGCTGATCACGGCCGAGGACGTCATCGCCAACGCCGGGGCGCTGATCAGCGTCTTCGTGCGCAACCCCGAATTTCAGGGGCAGACCAAGGACCGCCTCTCCTCCCCCGACGCCCAGCGGCTGGTCGAACAGCTGATGCGCGACCCGCTGGATCACTGGCTGACCGAGAGTCCGAAACAGGCCAACACCCTGCTGGGCTTCGTCATCGAGCGGGCCGAGGACCGGCTGAAGCGGCGCAAGGACAAGGAGGTCCAGCGGGCCCAGGCCACGCGCAAGCTGCGCCTGCCCGGCAAGCTGTCGGACTGTTCGCGCCAGTCCGCCAACGGCACCGAACTGTTCATCGTCGAGGGCGACTCGGCCGGCGGCTCGGCCAAACAGGCGCGCGACCGCACCACCCAGGCCATCCTGCCCCTGCGCGGCAAGATCTTGAACGTCGCCTCGGCCACGGCCGACAAGCTGCGGGCCAATATCGAACTGTCCGACCTGGCCCTGGCGCTCGGCGTCCAGCCGGGCAGCCGGTTCAATATCGAAGACCTGCGCTATGAGCGCATCGTCATCATGACCGACGCCGACGTGGACGGCGCCCATATCGCGGCCCTGCTGATCACCTTCTTCTACCGGTCGATGCCCGAGACCATCCGGCAGGGCCGGCTGTTCATGGCCCTGCCCCCGCTCTACCGGATCAGCGCCGGGCCGCTGTCGGAATACGCCCGCGACGACGCCCACCGCGACGAGCTGCTGGCCACGGTGTTCAAGGGCAAGAAGGTCGAGATCGGGCGGTTCAAGGGTCTGGGCGAGATGATGGCCTCCCAGCTCAAGGAGACCACCATGGACCCGAAGAAGCGCACCCTGGCGCGTGTCACGGTGCCGGCCTCCGAGGACGAGATCGAGGACCTGGTGGAGCGGCTGATGGGCAAGAAGGCCGAAGCCCGGTTCCAGTTCATTCAGGACAACGCCCAGTTCGCGGTGGCCGATCTGGACGTTTAGGACGCCTTATCGCTGACGACCCCGATCTCCGCGTCACTTCGTGGGGATGACAGGAGGCAAGCCACCCTTGCCGGCTGGAGCAGCTTGCTGACTGGCTCAGCAGTTCGCCGGCGCCCCGTAACGGCCGATCACGGCGGGCGAGTCGCCGTCATCCTCGACGGAGATCACGGTCAGCCGGTCATACTCGCAGTCTGCCATCTCCGAGGCGCCGGTTTCGCCCAGCGCGCCGGCGATGAGCGGGACGGTATTGCTGTGTCCGACGACCAGAACCACGGCGTTTTCGGGCAAGGCGCGAATGCGGTCTGCCACCCTGCGGACGTGGGCCTCCGTCCCGCCTTCGAACGAGATCACTTCCGGGTCGATCGCATGCGCCTCCGCCGCCAGCCGGGCTGTCAACACGGTGCGCTGGAGCGGCGAGGTGAAGACATGGGTCAGGTCGGCGTCGCTGAGCACGACGGCGAGGTCGACCGCGCGACGCTGGCCCGTCTCGGACAGGACCGGATCGGCGCTGGCGTCGACCTTCTCGGCGTGGCGGACCAGGATGACCGTCTGGGCCAGGGCTGAACCGGCGGTCAGCATCGACAGGGCGGTGGCGAACAGAAGGCGTCTCATCATCCCGGATCCTCTTTCGGCCCAGACTGGCGGGCGGCGCGGCGCCTGTCGAGCGGTCAGTGCGCCTTCCACTCGCCAGGCCGGGCGAAGGCCGGCTCGCCGCTGACCTCGGCATAGACGGAGCTGAGATCCTCGAAGACCCGGTTCCAGGCGAAGCGTTCGACGGTGCGTTGGCGGGCAGCCAGGCCCAGGGCTTCGATATCGCGGGCGAACAGGGCCTCGATCGCCGCCGCATAGTGGCGCGGATCGGCGCTCTTCGCCAGCTGGCCGACGGTGTCGTCGACCGTCTCCTTCACCCCGCCGGCGTTGACCCCGACGACCGGGCGGCCGCAGGCCATGGCTTCGAGCACGATGAGGCCGAAGGGCTCCTTGTCATTGGCGTGGACGAAGGCGTCACAGCTGGCGATGATCTTCGCCACCGCCTTGGGATTGGCCTCGTACGGCAGGGAGATGACGCGCTCCTCCGCCGGCATTCCGGCGCCGGCGCCCACCAGGATCAGGTGGTAGGGCGCGCCCAGGGCCTGAACGGCCTGGATCAGGACGTCGATGTTCTTTTCCCGCGCCGGACGGCCCGCGAAGCACAGCAGCCGCGCCGACGCCGGCAGGTTCAGCTTCTTCAGCAGCCAGTCGCGGTCGCCGCGGTCGGGGCGGAAGGTGTCGATCTCGACCCCCAGCGGCCGGATGACGATATTGCCGACGCCGGCCTCCTCGAGCCGGCGGGCGATGTAGCGGCTGGGCGAAACCACCCGGTCGAACTGGCCGAACAGCCGGGCCCAGCGCTTCTCGACCGGCTTCTTGGCCCATTCGCCGAAATGCAGGGCGGCGAGCCCCGCCGGGTCTGAGTGACAGAAGCCGACGACCGGGCAGCCGGCGCGCTGGCCGGCGGCGAGCGCTCCCTGCCCCGGCGTATAGGGATCGCCCGCCTCGATGATGGCAGGGTTCAGCGATGCGACCCAGGCAGCCCACCGGCTCACCGAGGTCGGCCAGCGGTAACCGTCGCCGAACGGGAGCTTGGTCGCGTGAAGCTGTACGATGCCGTCGTCGCCGGCCTTGTGGTGGGCGCCGGGCACGACCAGCGAATGGGCCACGCCGGGACGATTGGCCTCCAGCCAGGCCTTCTTGGAGAGCAGATAGCGTTTCACCCCGCCGGAGCGCGGCGCATAGAGCATGGTGGTGTCGACCAGCCGTGGGCGGCCGTCCTCGCCGGCGGCCTTGGTCGCCGCCAGGGTCTCCGAGACCTCCTCGTCCCAGCCAGGGAAAAGGCGCAGCTCGCCTTCCTGCACCTCAAGCCCGGCCAGGGTCATAAGCTCCCGCTCGGTGGCGCTGATACTGGATGCGCCGACCCGTCGGACCCGCCGCTGGATGCGACGGGCCTTCCGGACCTTGGACATATGCGACTTCACCATGTGCGGCCCGTAACGCCGACGACGGCGAAGCTCAAGCGCTGTCCGTCGGCGGAGCGTCTTCCGAGGTGGAAATCCCGCGTCTGGCGAGGGCTTCCCGGAGCAGGCATTCGACCTGGGCGTTGACCGAGCGCAGCTCGGCGGCGGCCAATCGCTCGACCGCCGCCATCACCCCCGAAGAGGCCCGCATGAGAAAGGGCTTCCGGGTTCGAGCCATGTCAGCCGTACAGCGTGCCTGTGTTGACCACAGGCTGGGCCTCGCGATCGGCGCACAGGACGACCAGGAGGTTGGAGACCATGGCCGCCTTGCGGTCCTCGTCGAGTTCGACGACGCCGCGCTCGTTCAGGTCGGCCAGAGCGCTTTCGACCATGCCGACGGCGCCCTTGACGATCAGACGGCGGGCGGAAAGCACCGCCTCGGCCTGCTGGCGCTTGAGCATGGCGCCGGCGATTTCCGGGGCGTAGGCGAGGTGGGCCAGGCGGGCCTCGTCGACAGCGACACCCGCGACGCTGACCCTGCCCACCAGCTCCTCGCGCAGCCGCCCGGCGACGTCCTCGGCGTCCGCGCGCAGGGTCAGTTCGGGCACATCGGTCTCGTCCCCGTGATCGTAGGCGTAGTGGGAGGCGATATCGCGCAGGGCCGTGTCCACCTGGATGTTCACGAAGGCCTGATAGTCATCAACATCGAACAGGGCCTGGGCCGAATCCTGGACGCGCCAGACGACGTTGGCGGCGATCTCGATCGGGCTCCCGCGCTTGTCGTTCACTTTCAGCTTGTCGCTGGTCAGGTTGCGGACCCGCAGGGAGATTTTCTTGCGGCTGTACCAGGGCAGGACCCAGCGCAGGCCGGTCTTGCGGTCGGTGCCGCGGTAGGCGCCGAACAGCATGATGGCCATGCCCTCGTTCGGCTGAAGCGAATAGAGTCCGCAGACCAGCAGCAGGCCGATGACCGCGGCGCCGACCCCGGCCACCACGCGCAGGGTGGACTCGGGGTCCTGGGCCACGCTGGCGGGCCCGGCGATCATCAGCAGCAAGCCGACCAGCAGCATCAGGATGCCGTTGGCCGTGCTGGCCGGGCGTTCGGTAGATCTGGAGTGTGCGTTGGTCATCTCTGCCTCCCAAAGTCGATATGAAAACGATATCACTTTGATTGCGATATTGGCAATAGCCGCGCTTGCCAAACGCGCCCCGTCCGCGCGTTCGGCCTTGCATTCGCCTCAAATTCGAGAAACTTGAGGCAGGCTGGCGCGGTCCCTGTTAGAGGATCGCCGGCGTCTCTGCGTGTGTCGTCCACAGGGGTTTCTACCGAATGCGTATTCTACTCGCGACCGCGGTTGCGATCGCTCCCTTGATGGCGGCCACCGGCGCGATGGCCGAGGTCGTGATCTCGACTGTCCGGACGACGCCGGTCACGACGTCGAACGCTTCAGGCACGGGAACCGCAGACGATATCCGGATCGCGGAAGGCGGCGGCATCACATTGGCGTCGGGTACGGCCGTGACGGTCGATTCGAACCACGACTTTTCAACGGGCGGCGCCTCATCGATCACCATGGCCCTGGCGGCGGACGGCGCCACGGCGGTGCTGGTCAACGCGGGTGTCACCTCCGATATCTCCATCGGCTCCACGATCTCGATCACCGATACGATCGAGACCTATCCGGACACGGACAATGACGGCGATATCGATGGACCCTGGGCAACCGGGTCGGACCGGTACGGCATCCGCTACGCCGCCGGCGCACCGGTCACAGGCAATTTGCTGGTCGGCGCCCTTGGCTCCATCGGCGTCGAAGGCAACAATTCGTACGCCATCTCCATTGAATCCGGCCTGATCGGCAACATCCAGTCCCAAGGCGCCATTCGCGTGTTCGGCGACAACTCCGTCGCGATCCGGACCCAGGGCGTGACTGGCGACATCACCCTGCTGGGCTCGGTCACAGCGCGGGGCATGAACACCTCAGCCGTCTCGATCGGCGGCGATGTCGGCGGCCGACTGACCCTGCAGGGCGAAATCAACGCCACGGGCTATCGTTACACCAGCCTGGGCAGCGAAGCCTTCGAAGCGAAGCTCGACGCCGACGACAAGCTGCAAGGAGGACCCGCGGTCATCATCGCGGGCAGTGTCGCCGGCGGCGTGGTGGTTGATCGGCCCCCGACCGATACTGACGCCGCAAACACGGATGAAGATGGCGACGGCATCGCCGACGGAACCGAAGGCACCGGCAACATCAACAGCTACGGCTCGGCGCCGGCCATCATTGTCGCCTCGACGACCCAGGCCATCACCCTCGGCGTAGTCGGCGCCGGCGACAACAATTTCGGCTTCATCAACCGCGGCACGATTACAGGCCAGGGTATCTACGAAGGCATCACCGCCAACGCTGTCGTGTTCGGCGGCAACGCCGGCCAGACCGTGACCATTGAAGGCGGCGTTCGCAACCAGGGCACGGTCGCCGCCCTGGCGAACGGCGCCAGCGCCACGGCCTACCATTTCGGCGTCGGCGCCTCGACGCCCCGGTTCGTCAACGTGGGCACCATCACCGGCGGCGTCGCCAGCGATGTCGCCGCGAACTCGACCGCCATCCAGATCGACGCGGGCGCCTCGCTGCCCAGCTTCACGAACAACGGCTCCATCCTCGCGTCAGCCGGCGGCGGTGCAGCCACTGTGACCGCCATCAATGACCTCAGCGGCACCCTGGTATCGATTACCAACACCCGCTCGCTCCAGGCGACCCTCAATACCAATGCTGCCGGGGATCCGGTGACCGGCTCGACGACCGCGATCAACGTCGCTGCCAATACGACCGGCGTCACCATCGTTCAGACCGGCGTAGCCTCGACGCCCAGCGCACTTGACCCCGACACCGACGGCGACGGCGTGCCGGACAGCGTCGAACCGATCATCGTCGGCGACATCCGTCTGGGCTCGGGCGCCGACCTGGTTGATATCCGCAACGGCGTTGTCTTCGGCGATATCGATTTCGGCCTGGGCGCCGACACCCTCTCAATCACCGGCGGCGCTATCGTCAGAAGCGCCCTCTCTGACGCAGGCGGCGACCTGACCATCAACGTGAGCAACGGCATCCTCGATGCCCGCCACGCGAACGCCCTTGATGTGACCACGCTGAACGTGGGCGCGGACGGCAACCTGATTGTCACCATCGACCCGGCGAACAGCACCTCGGGCGGTTTCAATGTTTCCGGCGCCGCGACCCTGGCGGACGGCGCAGGTCTGGGCGTCCGCTTCACCTCGCTTCTGACCACGCCCGAGCGCTTCACCCTGATCGACGCCGCAACCCTGAACTTCGGCGCTCTCGATCTGGATGCGATCGAAAATAACTCGCCCTATCTCTACATGGTGGCAGCGGGCGCGGATGTGCCGGCGGGTCAGGTCTTCGTCGACGTGCGGCGACGCACCGCCGACGAGGCCGATCTCATCGCGGTCGAGGCGGCGATGTTCGACTCCTTCTATTCGACCCTCGGCGGCGCCGGCGCGGAAAGCGTCCGCAACGCCTTCCTGGCCCAGGCCGGCCGCGAGGATTTCATCAACCTGTATGAGCAGCTGCTGCCCGACCACGCCGGCGGGCCCTTGCTGTCCCTGTCCTCGGGCGTGGATGCGGTGACCCGCGCACTCACGGGCCGGAACGCCTCGGCGGCTCCGGGCGAAACCAGCGCCTGGGTGCAGGAAATCAATTTCTACGCTGACAAGGACAAGACCGACACCTACGGCTTCCGTTCGGAAGGTTTCGGCGTCGCCGGCGGTATCGAGCGCGGCTCGGGCCTCGGCGCGGTCGGGATTTCGCTGGCCTTCACCTCGTCGGACCTCGAGGATCCCGAATCCGAAGCCGAAGAAGTCCTGTCGGCCAGTCTGCTGGAGTTGGGCCTCTACTGGCGCGCCCAGGGCCAGTACTGGACGACATGGGCGCGGGCCGCGGCCGGCTATGCGACCTTTGAATCCGAGCGCCGTTTCGTGGGCGCCGGGCTGAACCTGGCCAATGAATCGGACTGGAACGGCTTCACCCTCGCGGCCGCGGGCGGCGTCTCCTACGAGCGCAATTTCGGACGCTTCAGCATCCGGCCCGAGGCCTATGCCGAGTTCTTCTCCCTCAGCGAGGAAGGCCACGTCGAGACCGGCGGTGGCGACGGGTTCGATCTCGAGATCGACGACCGGGATGGACACCTGTTCTCCGCCACGGCGGCTGTCAATTTCGGCATGTCGATGGGCGAGAACAGCTGGCTGCGCCCGGAGGTCCGGGTTGGCTGGCGCCAGAATATCTCGGTCGATCCGGGTGAGACCATCGCCCGCTTCCGCTCGGGCGGCCCGGACTTCACCCTCGACGGCGGCTCGATTGAGGGCGGCGGTCCGATCGTCGGCTTCCGGCTGAACATCGGCAATGAACTGGGCATGCTGTCCATCAACGCCGACGCCGAGATGATCGAGGACTACATCCGCTACATGCTGTTCCTGCGGGCCAGCTTCCGGTTCTAGAACACGGGAAACCTTCGGGTTTCATGCGGACGGGCGGCTAGCTCAGCTGGTCAGAGCACCTCGTTTACACCGAGGGGGTCGGGGGTTCGAACCCCTCGCCGCCCACCACCTCCGAACGGTGCAGGCCTTGATCCAGCCTCGCCGGGTCTCGGCTGGACCTTCAGGCGATCACTCATTCCATCGCCGGAACAAGGACAAGCGAGCTCTCTTCCATCGCTCCCTCAGGGCCCCGGTAGGTCTCCGCCCGCGAGACAGTCCCCTCCGCATCCCAGCTGAACGACAAGTCGTGCTGGAATGACTCATGCGGATCGAGGCCGGTCGCATCCAGGAACGCAAAACGGACCCCGGCAGACCCAGCAGCACTGGCCACCAGTCGCGGCTGGTTGCCCTGAGGGCAGTAATGCGTCGCGACCAGGCGTTCGCCGTCGAGGTGATAGACCGTCATTGAGTGCATGCGCTCGCCAACCATCCATCTCTCGACGATGACGCTTCCACCCGCGGTCGGCTCAAACACGATCCTCAGGGACGGGCTTTCCTGAACCCGCCATTCTCCTGCGAGGGCGGCGATCTTCTCGAACTGAAGGGTGGAAACAGGCAGCGCGTCTTCCGCTGTGGCCGGCGCGATGCCGGTCGCCGAACAGATCATGATCCCCGCCGCGATGGCTGCTTGCCGGGTCCAGCGGTGCTTCATCAACTCTCTCCCGGACTTCACCCGACTGTTCGCCCGTGCGGACCGCTATAAGCTCTCCCGACCTTCGCAACGCGTAGTTCGTAGTGCTCGTACCATCTTTCGATGCCGTTCTTCTGGGCCAGAAGGTGTTTCATATCAGCCTTCCACGCCAGGATACTGTCCTCATCCTTCCAATAGGACACCGTTATGCCCAGGCGGTCACTGCCCCTGGTGGTCTCAATACCCAGATACCCGGGCTGGCTCTCCGCGAGTCTGGCCATGGCGTTCCCCATGGATTCATAGCCCTCGTCCGTCCGGCTCAACCGGCTCGAAAAAATGACCGCGTAGTAGGGGGGCTGCGGTGTGTCAGCGAAACCCGTCGGCACGATAGAAGCCTCCATATCGAACAAGATCGGAAGGGAGTCGCTGTCAGGGCGCAGTTGCCGGTGCATGAACTGGTTGAACGGGCTCGCCTCGTAGCCTCCGAATGCATCGCCATTCTCAAATCCGTACCGGCGATAGAGCGCCAGGGCCGGCTCGAAGGCCGGACCGGAACCCGTTTCCAGACTGAGACGGTGATAGCCGCGCTCGAGCGCGATGTTCATGAGGTATTCGAGAAGGAAGGCGGCGGCCCCTCGCCTGAGATGCGCGGCGGCCGTCCGCATCGACTTGATCTCGGCGGTCGTGGCGTCGATGTCCTTCAGGGCCCCGATGGCCATGAGAGCGTCCCCCTCCCACACCGAATAGAGGGAAACGTCCGGGGTTCTCAGCGCCTCCGGCTCAAGCGCATGGACTGAGCCGGGCGGAGAGTGTGCGTGCATTCCGGCCAGGTGGTCCTTCAACAGGGCCAGCACCTCAGGATCGGACAGATCGGCCGCACGAACGATCACTGGGAGCTCCTGACCGCCAGGAGGTATTTCGCCGGGCCGCGGCCACAGCTCTCCAGCGCACTCTCGTTATGGATCTTGATCCGAAGACTGTCGTTGCCTTCCAGTTGATAGGTCGCGCCATCGGTCTCGTATCTCAGCGCGCCCTCGAAAAGAACGATGTGCTGCTCCATCCCCGAATAGGCCGGCGCCGGGTATTCGATGCGAGCCCCGGCCGGCAGTTCAGCCCAGATGAGCTCGATGTCGTAGCCGCGCGCCGGGGGCGAAATCGACCAGCGTCGAAACCCGGTCTCCGGATCGGTCCAGAAGCCGGCCTGATCGCGGGACATGACCGAGGGGCGCGCCTCATCCAGCCCACCCAGGAGCGCCGACAGGGTGATGCCATAGGCTGCCGAAAGGCGACCGAGGACATGAGCCGTCGGGCTCGTTTCCCCACGTTCGGTGCGTGACAGGGTCGCGCGGCTGACCCCGGACAGCTCTGCGGCCTGATCCAGGGATAGACCGCGCTCGCTCCGAACGGCCAGCAGACGGGCCGCGAGCGCCGCATCTACTGTCCCATTTTCGGCCGGTATTCTCATATTCGGGAACCTGTAAACGACGGCGCAGCGTCGGTCAAACAGCGGGCCAGCCCTGCCCGCGCTCGCGTGTCTCCCGGTCAGACTGCGTTCACCATTGCCGGTTAACCCTGCGCCACAGGGAGAAGGCGTCATGATCAAGACCATCAAAACCGGCGCGACCATCGTCGCTATTCTCGGCGTCAGCCTGATGCTGCAAGGCTGTCTCGTGGGAGCGGTCGTCGGAACCGCCGGCGCGATCGTCGGCGGGGCCGCCCAGGCCACCGGGGCCGTCGTCGGCGCCGGCGTCGATGCGGTCACGACCTCCGATGAGGAGACCCGCGCCAAACGCGAGCGCGAACAACGGGCCCACGAGCGTGAGCAGCGGCGTTGTGAGCAGCGCCAGCGTCAGGGCCGCGACTGCTAGACTAGAGCGTCAGCACGCAGCGTTCGTGGATGGTCGGTCGGGAGACCGTGACCCGACTCAGGCCCGGCCAGTCCGCTTTCAGGCGGCCGGCGAACCACAGGCACAGATGCTCCAGCGAGGGGAGTTCGAGCCCGGCGTGTTCGTTGAGCATGCCGTGGTCCAGTTCCTCGGCGGCGGCCTTGAGGGCGCGATCCAGCGCGCCGAGATCGGCGACCCAGCCATGCTCCGCGTCCAGCACCTCGCTGCGCACCGTGGCCTCGACCTGGAACGAATGGCCGTGGATGCGCCGGTAGGGGCTGCCCTCCGGCTCGCTCGGGAAGTGGTGGGCCGCGTCGAAGGTGGCGGCCTTGGTGATCTCGAAAACGCTCATCTTACGCCGATGTATTTGTGGGTCTGGACGCTGAGCCGCCATTTCGGGTGGGTCAGGCAATAGTCGATGGCCGCCGCGGTGTTAGCCGCCTGGTCGGGGCCGTCCATGGGCTGGAGCCAGAAGCGATCGAACGACAGATGCTCGAACCGGTCCGGCATGGCCGCGGGCTGGGGGAAGACCAGTTTGAGCTCATGGCCGCAAGTCTGGACCACGGGGGCATCGGCCTTTGGACTGATGCAGATCCAGTCGATTCCCTCAGGCGCGGCGAGTGTGCCATTGGATTCAATCGCGACCTCGAAACCGCGCGCATGCAGGGCCTCGATCAGGGCGGCGTCGAGCTGCAGCAGGGGTTCGCCGCCGGTGCAGACCACCAGTTTCGGATCCCCTGCCCGGCCCCGCCACATCGCCCCGACATGATCCGCCAGGGCGTCGGCGGTCGCGAACTTGCCGCCGCCGTCGCCGTCCGTGCCCACGAAATCCGTGTCGCAGAAGGTGCAGACGGCGGTCGCGCGGTCGCGCTCGAGCCCGTTCCACAGATTGCAGCCGGCGAACCGCAGGAAGACGGCGGGCCGTCCGGCCTGTCCGCCCTCGCCCTGCACCGTCAGGAAGACCTCCTTGGCCGAATAGGTCATGCAGCCATCCATTCGGCGTGTCCCGCGGCGCGCAGCTCGCAAGCCGGGCAGTCGTTGCAGCCATAACCCCAGGCGTGGCGGTGGAAGCGGTCGCCGCGATAGCAGGTGTGCGACGCCTCGATGATCAATTCGACCAGCGCCGCCCCGCCGATCCGGTCGGCCAGGGCCCAGGTCTCCGCCTTGGTGAGGGCCATCAGCGGCGTCTCGATGACGACCGGCTTGTCCAGCCCGAGGCTGAGCGCCGCGGCCATGGCGTCGATCGTGTCGCGGCGACAGTCGGGGTAGCCGGAATAGTCGGTCTCGCACATGCCGCCGACCAGAACGTCCAGACCACGCCGATCCGCCAGGGCGGCCGCGCAGGTCAGGAACACCAGATTGCGGCCGGGCACGAAGGTGGTCGGCAGGCCCCTGGCATCCATCTCGATGGCCCGGTCGGCGGTCAGGGCGCTTTCGGCGATCCTGCCATAGCCGGTCAGGTCGACGACGTGATCCGGCCCGAGCCGTCCGACCCATTGCGGCAGGACCGCCGCCATGCCGGCCCGGACCGCCATCCGGGCCTCCATTTCGACGGCATGACGCTGGCCATAGTCAAAACCGACAGTTTCGACATGCGCGTACCGCTCGAGCGCCCAGGCCAGACAGGTCGCGCTGTCCTGCCCGCCCGAGAACAGGACGAGAGCCGATTGGGCGGGCTTTGACAGGAATTCGCTCATGACAAACCTGCGGTCGGCCGGTCGGCCGCGCGCATGGACAAGGGGGATAGGCCGCAGAATGGCGGGGCGCGCCTTCTACACCAGCCTCGCGGGCAGAGCAAAAGCGGCTCAAAAATGACCGTTACCGCCCTTAACCCTTCTGCAAACGGTTCTGGGCCAATGTCTACCGGTCCCAGTGGAGTTGCGGCCCGCCATGCCGACCATAGAAGTCCTGACCGAGCGCGCCGAGGCGGTCTCGCCCCAGACGCTGGGGATCGATGTGTTCTCGCGGTTCGAGCGTGAGCCCGACACCCTGGTGATCCCTGTCGTCGAGGACGGCCGGCCTGTCGGCCTGGTTGAACGCAACGCCTTCCTGTTGAAGATCGCCAGCGCCTTCGGCCATGCCCAGTTCGCCAATCGCCCAGTCCTTCATGTCATGGATTCCGAGCCCGCGGTCGTTGAGGCGGGTGTCAGCATCGACGCCTTCTGTGATGTCCTGCTCAAGGGCGGCCCGGCCGCACTCATGCGTGGCTTCATCGTCACCCGCGAGGGCCGCTATCATGGCGTCGGCACAGCGGGTTCCCTGCTGCAGGCGGTCAATGAGCTCCAGCGCCAGCAGAACCTCGAACTGGCGGAACAGGCGCGCGTCCTGTCCGACACCCGGACCCAGGCCCTCGCCTCGGCCCGCTCCAAGAGCCAGTTCCTGACCATTATGAGCCACGAGCTGCGGACGCCGATGAACGGCGTGCTGGCGATGGCTGAACTGCTTCGGCGGCAACCCCTGAACGCCCAGTCGCACGCCCACATCAACACGATCGTGGAATCGTCCGAAACCCTGCTGCACATTCTTCAGGACGCGCTGGACCTGTCGCGCGCCGAAGCGGGCGAACTCGAGCTTCGTCCGCAGGCCACGCCCCTGCGCGCCCTGATGGACGACGTCCAGACGAGGTGGGCGCCGCGGGCCTTGCAGGACAATGTGACCCTGATGGTGAGCTATGAGGGCGACACCGAACTGGCAGCTGTCATCGATGGCGCCCGGGTCACCCAGCTGTTCAACAACCTGATCGGCAACGCCCTGAATTTCGCCCGCAACGGCGTTGTCGAAGCCGGGCTGAAGGCCGTTGCAGACGGGAACCGCATCCGGCTGGAGGCCCGCGTCCGTGACGACGGCGCCGGCATCGACGGCGACCGCGTGGACGCGGTCTTCGAGCCGTTCGTACATGGTTCGGGACAGGATGGCGCCGGCCTCGGCCTCGCCATCTGCCGCCAGATCGTCGACCGCATGGGCGGCCGGATATGGGCCGAGAACAATCCGGGCCGCGGCGCGACCTTCGCCTTCGATCTGGACGTGGAACGGACCCAGGTGGAGACCGCCGCACCCTCGAACGTTGAGAGCCTCGGCAGCGAGGACGACCTGACGAGCAGTCCCCATATCCTGATCGTCGACGACAATGCCACCAACCGCGTGGTGGCCCAGGCCCTGTGCGAGATGTTTGGCTGCACCTCCGAGACCGCCGAGGACGGCGTCGAGGCGCTCGAAGCGGTGCAGGAGCGTCGCTTCGACCTGATCCTCATGGATATCAAGATGCCGCGCATGGACGGCGTACAGGCGACCGAGGCGATCCGCGCCCTGACCGGCCCGGCGCGGGACATCCCCATCGTCGCCCTGACCGCCAACGCCGATCCCGACGATGCGAAGAAATATCTCACCATCGGCATGGCCGCGGTCGTCGAGAAGCCGATCAAGCCGGAACGGCTGCGCATGGCGATGAACCTTGCGCTTGAGCAAGCCGCGGCCGCTGCAGCCGTTGTCGAGGCGGCGCCGGACCGCAATCGCAAGAGCCGCTCCGCCGCCTGACGCACGGTTGATGAAGGGGCGCCCTTGCGCTCCGTTCCGGACGGACCGAGAAGCGGACGATGCAGTCTCCGATCCTCGACATTCTCCCCCAGCTGGCGGCGGGCGCCGCCCATACCCATGCACTGGGATTTTCCTACGACAGTCTCGACGGGGACCGGGTTCGCATCCGGGCGCCGTGGCGCGAGGATCTGGTCGGCGATCCCGACACCGGCGTGCTGTCGGGGGGTCTGGTCACCACCCTGCTGGATCATGTCGGGGGGCTGGCGGTATGGGTCGCGCTCGGAAAGTTTGAAGCGATCGCCACCCTCGATCTGCGCGTCGACTATATGCGGGCCGCCGAGGCGCGGCGCGACCTGATCGCGGAGGCACGCTGCTACCACCTGAGCCGGTCGGTCGCCTTCGTTCGGGCCTGGGCGTTCGAGGACAGTCCCGACGACCCCGTCGCCGCGGCCCAGAGCGCCTATATGCTGTCCTCCATGCGCAGCCGCGGCCTCGGCTCCAATCTCAAGGCCCGGCCGGAGACCGGGCGATGAGCGACCTGCTGGACCGCCTGCCCTACGCCCTGTTTCTGGGCCTGAAGACAGCAAGCGAAGGACAGGCCCTGACGGTCACCATGCCGTTCGATCAGAAACTGATCGGCAATCCGGTCCTGCCCGCTCTCCACGGCGGTTCGACCGCCGCCCTGCTCGAACTGACCGCCGTCGCCCAGGTCGCCGCCCTGTACCCAAGGTTGCAGCTGCCGAGACCGATCAATGTCACCGTCGCCTATCTGCGATCGGGCCGTCCCGTCGACGTCCATGCCCGCGCCCGGATCAGCAAGGCCGGACGCAGGGTCGCGCATGTTCTCGCCGAGGCCTGGCAGGACGACGAGGCCCAACCCATCGCCGCCCTGACCGCTCACTTCCTGATGGCTGACGACGACCATTAGTTGTATTTGTTTGCTACCTATGCTGGTCTCCCGTTTGTGACGCGAGGTCACGGGGAGATTCAAACATGACCAGACTAGCTGTCGGCGAAGCTCTCGCCGTTCGCCTGTACGCCGCCGAATCGGCGATCGATCAGGCCCTGATTGAAACCGCGACCCTCGCGGCGGCCCTGCCCGCGGCCCGGGCCGATGCATGGTTGTCGGCTGTAGCGGGACAGCGAGCCTTCGCCGGAACCGCCGCGACCATCAGCGCCCTGTCCGACGCGAGGGCCCATATCGTCGAGACTCACAACACCCTGACGGCCCTCGCCCGCAAACTGGGGCTGGAGACTCTCGCCGTCGGACCGCTGGACAAGCCGGGCGACGGGCCGCCGATCGGTGGTGGAGGTGGCGACGGTCCCGGCGTCGCGCCGGACATGGTCAACAAATCCCTACCAAGGAGAACCATTGCGTGTTAACTCCCCGTTTACCGTTTTTTAGTGGGAGGCTTACATGAACAAGGCTGAAGTGATCGCCAGCGTCGCCGGCGACCTGAATTCCGCAGAACAATCGCTGGACACCGCCATCGCCCAGGCGACGACGCTCATCCAGTCTATGATCGGCGCCCGTACGGTGCTCAGCCTCTCGCCGATCTCCGGCGCCGGTTCGCAAGCCCGTGCGATGGAAGCCATCGCCGCCATGGCGACCGCCCGTGAAGCCCTCGTGGCCTGCCACGAGGAACTGGCCAAGGATCACCGTCGCCTCGGCTACGGCGTCTACGCCTCCGGCCACATGAACAAGCCGGAATCCACCACGCTCCCGACCACCGGCGAGCTGGCCCGTCCGCGGACTCTCCGCGCGGTTTAATTCGGCGTAATGTCCCACACCGGTCATTCCGGTCTGGGCAGACTCGTTGCATTGTCGCCCCCGTGCCATTCGGCATGGGGGCGATTTGATGTTTGACACCCTGCCAACCCAGATCGGGGCTGGCCTGACAGTGTTGGTTGTCGCTTTCGCCTTCCTGAAGGGCGATGAGCCGGAGCGCATCGGCGGCGGAGCCTATGTACTTGCCTGGTTCGCCTCCCTGCTGGTCCAGGGCGACGGCGCGACCCCCGGCACCCAATGGGGCCTGATGGGCATCGACCTGATCATGCTCGGGGTCTGGGTGGCCCTGGCGTGGAAAAGTCGCCGCTCCTGGCCCGTATGGGCATCAGCCCTCCAGTCGCTGGTCGCCATGAGCCACGTGCTGACTCTCGTCGACATACGGCCGCCGGCCTCCGCCTTCTATGCGGTCATCAACCTGGCCAGCACCGGCATCCTTCTGGTCATCGCCATCGGCACCTTCTGGGCCTGGCAGGAGCGCCGCGCCGCCGGGCTGGAGTAGGCCCTGCGTTGCACGCAGGCTTATATTCCTGGAATATCGCCAAATCGACCCCTCGGTCGCGGTGAACCCATGCCCCTCTCCCATGCCCAGCTCTGGAAGGCGATCGACGGCCTCGCCCGCCAGGAGGGGCTGAGCGTCTCGGCCCTGGCCAGGCGGGCCGGCCTGGATGCGACCAGCTTCAATCCGTCCAAACGGTTCGGACCGGGCGAGACGCCGCGACCGCGCTGGCCCTCGACCGAAAGCCTGACGCGGATCCTCACGGTGACCGGCCTGTCGCTGGGCGAGTTTGCGGCCCTGGCCGGGGATGCAACGGAACGGCCCTCGACGGTGCCCATGCTGGGCATGGCCCAGGCGGGGCTGGAGGGCTTCTTTGATGATGCGGGCCTGCCCATCGGCGACGGCTGGGAGCAGACCCACCTGCCCAGGCCGAAGGACAGCCTGCTCAGCCTGCGTATCGTCGGGGACTCCATGGCGCCCCTGTACCGCGAGGGCGACCGGGTCATCGTTGATCGCGAGGCGACGGAGGTCCGCAAGGGCGACCGGGTGGTGGTGCGGACCACGGGCGGCGAGACCCTCGCCAAGGAGGTCGCTGCGCTGACAGCGCGGGCCGTGACCCTCGCCTCGGTCAATCCGGCCTATGACGCGCGGATTGTGGCCCGCAAGGATGTCGTCTGGATGGGCCGGATCCTTTGGGTCAGTCAGTAGCAAGAAGGCCGCCCCCGAAAGGACGGCCTCTTCGTTACGCCTGACTATGCAAATCTAGTTTGCGGCGACGTAACGGGCGTTGACCCAGCCGCCACCGGCGATCTGAACCCATTCACCCTGCGAGCCGGTGGCGCTGAACGGCTGGCCGGCCGAAAGCGTGCCGACCTGGCGGTAGTTGGTTCCGGGACCCGAACGGATGCGCAGGTTGGACGTGGCGCGGTAGGCCCCGCCCGAGGTGGCGCTGTCGGCGCGGGCACGTTGCTGGTTGCAGCCGATGTAGGAACCGGCGGCGGCGCCGGCGCCGGCGCCGACCACGGCGCCGAGGGCCCGCTCATTGTCCGATACCTGGCTGCCTGCCAGGGCGCCGAGCACGCCGCCGATCATGGCGCCGGCGCGTTGGCGTCCGCCGGGGGCGTCGCAGTTGGTGACGCCGTTGGCCTGCTGGGCCATCGACACGGTCGGGACCGCGGTCACCAGCGCCGCAAGGGCGGCGGCGGTGGCCAGGGTGGATTTCATGATCTTCGACATGGCTCTCTCCATTCATCGAGGTTGGTCGATGGCAGGGAGAATGCGCGACGGCGCATGAAGGCTCCCGGAGCCGCGCCGTTATATTGGGTTCATGAACCTCGCCGGAAGAGGCGACGTCCTGTTGTCACGCTTCAGCCAGCTTCCCGTTCGCGCCCGCCTCGATCAGCCCGATCGTCTGCGAAAGGCCGTAGATTGCGGCGAACGAGCCGAAGCGGGGGCCCTGGGATGCGCCCAGCAGCACCTCGTACAGCGCCCCGAACCACGCACGCAGGGGCTCGAAGGCGTGATCCTTGCCCACAGAGTACACCTCGGTCTGGATCAGTTCGCCGTCGGTCGTGTCGGCCGGCAGGGCCTTCAGGCGAGCCGCAAGGTCGAGCAGGGCCGTCTTCTCCTTCTCGTCAGGCGCACGATAGGATTTCGTCGGCTTCACGAAGTCCTCGTAGTAGTTCAGCGCATGCCCCATCAGCCGGTCGAGCAGCGGCTCGCTGGCGGGCGTCGCATCCGGCAGATATTTCGCGAAATAGGCCCAGAGCTGGTCCTTGTTCGAGGCGTTGGCCACGGCGACGAGGTTCAGCAGCAGGCCGAATGACACCGGCGAGGTATGGGTCGGCGGCGACCCGGCGTGGATCGACCAGACGGCGTTGTCGATCTGCTTGGCCGGATCCTGCGTCTTGTACGCCTCGATGAAGGCGAGATAATCGTCGATGGCCCGCGGAATGACGTTGAAATGCAGACTCTTGGCCGATTTCGGCGACTGGAACATATACCAGCTCAGCGACTCGGGCGTGCCGTAGCGCAGCCATTCGTCCATCGTCAGGCCGTTGCCCTTCGACTTGGAGATCTTCTTGCCCTCGATGTCGAGGAAGAGCTCGTAGTTGAACCCCTCGGGCGGAACACCGCCGAGCGCACGGCAGACCTTGGAGCTCTCGCGCACGCTCTCGATCAGGTCCTTGCCCGACATCTCGTAGTCAATGTCCAGCGCCGTCCAGCGCATGGCCCAGTCCGGCTTCCACTGCAGCTTCACATGGCCGCCGGTGACGGGGAGCTCGGTACGGCCGCCGGCGGGGTCGTCAAAGGTGATCGTTCCCTTGGCGACGTTCCGCTCGAGGGTCGGGACCTGCAGCACATGGCCGGTGACGGGGCTGACCGGCAGGAAGGGCGAATAGGTGGCGCGGCGCTCCTCGCCCAGGGTCGGCAGCATGATGGCCTGGATGGCGTCGAACCGCTCCAGCAGGGTCAGAAGCGTCGCGTCGAAGCGGCCGGCCTTGTACTGCTCCGTCGAGGACAGGAACTCATAGTCGAAGCCGAATCCGTCGAGGAAGGCGCGCAGGCGAGCGTTGTTGTGCGCGCCGAAGCTGTCGTGTGTCCCGAACGGGTCGCGCACAACGGTCAACGGCTTGTGCAGGTCCTCCGCCAGCATCCCGGGATTGGGCACACCCTCGGGCACCTTGCGCAGGCCGTCCATGTCGTCGCTGAACGCGATCAGCCGCGTCGGCCAATGGTCGCCGGTCAGGGCCCGAAAGGCATTGCGTACCATGGTCGTGCGCGCCACCTCGCCAAAGGTGCCCATGTGCGGCAGGCCGGACGGTCCGTAGCCGGTTTCGAAGATGACGGGCTTCTGCAGCGCCTCAAAGGTCGCCAGCGCCTCGTCCGCCTTGCCGGCGTCGATCAGCAGTTTTGCCGCATTCCGCTCAGCGTCGCTCAGCCGCTTCTTCAGCACATGGGCCAGAAGATTGCGGGCCTGTTCGAACGGCCACGATTTGGCGTCGCGCGCGAGGGCTTCGAGGTTCTGCAGCATGCTGGCGGGTTTGGCGGCTGGCAACCGCAAGGTCAATGCCGACCGCCTCGCGCTATCGGGCCTGGACGAGCGCGTTGATGGCATCGGCCACACGGTCGCCAATCGGCCGCCCGGGCACAATACCGTCAAAGTGATCGGCGTCCTCAAGGTCGAGGACTTCAACCGCGTCCCCGGATGCGGTCGCCGCTTCGACATACTGTGCCATCAAGGGAGCCAATTCGGCCCTGATCAGGAGCTGGCGTACGCCAAGAGGCAGGTGTTCCTGTGGTGTGGCGGCGCGGTAGGCGTCCGGGCGTTCCTCGGGCGTGCCCCCCATGAACCGCACGATCACCGGCTGGCCGCAGATCGACTCATCCACGCCGATCAGGGGCGCCAGCGCGCCAGGGCCGTCGATGGCCGCCACGGCCAAGGGCGTCAGGGGCGTGGCTCCGAAACGGGCGTCGGCCGCCGAGGTCCGTGCCGCCGCCCAGAGCGCAAGATGGGCGCCGGAAGAATGGCCGACCACCACAACGCGCGACAGGTCCAGCGGGTGATCGGCGCTGAGGGCCCGCAGATGATCGATGCCGGCCGCAATATCCCCGAAGGTCCCCGGCCAGCCTCCGCCCTCATCCCCCAGCCTGCGATAGGCCAAATTCCAGGTGGCCAGGCCCCGGGCGGAAAGGGCATCGGCCAGCGGCCCCATCCCCGAGAGGTCCTCATAGCCAGCAGACCAGCACCCGCCATGGACCAGAACCGCCACCGGATGGGGCCCCTCGCCCGGCGGCAGGCGGAGATGGCCAAACTGCAACGGAGCCGGGCCGTAGGACTGAACCAGATCCGGTTCGCTGGCTGCGGTCCGCGCCTCTGCCAGGGCTTCCATGGAAGGAGACTGGGCTAGCGCCGGAGCGGCCACGGCCATGAGACAAACAAGGGCGCAGACAACGCGCATCACATCCTCCCTGAAAGCCCTCCATCGATAGCAGAGGATTCCCGGTCAATCACCTCACCCGACCGACCGGACTGGCCGCCTTGACCCGGCCCCGGCCCTGTGGCCTCTGCCCCGCTTCATGAAGACCGCCGATTTCGACTTTGACCTCCCGGACGACCGGATCGCGCTCCGCCCCGCCGAGCCGCGGGATTCCGCGCGCCTCCTGGTGGTGCGGGACGGCGAGCTCGAAGACCGGATCATCCGCGACCTGCCGGACTTCCTGCGGCCCGGCGACGCCCTGGTGTTCAACGACACCCGGGTGATCCCGGCCCGGTTGGCGGGGGTGCGCGAGCGGCCAAATCCCGTGATCGAAGGACCGGAGGGCGAGACCCTCACCGTCGCCGTCGAGGCCACCCTGCATCATCGGGACGCGCCCGACGTCTGGTCCGCCTTCATGAAGCCGGGCAAGCGGATCAAGGCGGGGGACCGCATCCGCTTCGGCGCGGCGGCCGACGGCGCATGTCTGCTCGGAAGCCTCGACGCGACCGTGGTCGACAAGGGCGAGGACGGGCTGGTTGCGCTGCGCTTCGACCTTGCGGGCCCCGCGCTGGACGAGGCCATCCGCGACGTCGGGGTGATGCCCCTGCCCCCCTATATCGCCGCCAAGCGGGCCGAGGACGACCGCGACCGGTCGGACTACCAGACACTGTTCGCGAAATGGGACGGCTCGGTCGCCGCCCCGACGGCGGGCCTGCATTTCACCCCGGCCCTGATGGCCGCGATCGAGGCCCGCGGGGTCTCCACGCACGCCGTCACCCTGCACGTCGGGGCCGGGACCTTCCTGCCGGTCAAGGCGGACGACACCGCCGACCACAGGATGCATTCGGAATGGGGGGAGGTCTCCGCACAGACCGCCCAAGCCCTGAACGCCGTGCGCGCGGCGGGCGGCCGGATCGTCTGCGTAGGCACCACCTCCCTGCGCCTTCTGGAGAGCGCCACGACGCCGGAAGGCGAAGTCCGCCCCTTCCACGGCGACACCGCCATCTTCATCACCCCCGGCTACCGCTTCCGCGCCGTCGATGTGCTGATGACCAATTTCCACCTGCCGAAATCGACCCTGTTCATGCTGGTCAGCGCCTTCGCCGGGCTGGAGACGATGAAGGCGGCCTATGCCCATGCGGTGAAGGACGGCTACCGCTTCTATTCCTACGGGGATGGCAGCCTGCTATTCCGCGCCGCCTGATGCCCTTTCCCTTCGACATCACCGCCACCGAAGTCCGCGCCCGCACCGGGGTGCTGAAGACACCGCGCGGCGACATCCGCACGCCGGCCTTCATGCCCGTCGGCACCGCCGCCACAGTCAAGGCCATGACGGTGGACCAGGTCGCCCAGACCGGCGCCGACATCATCCTTGGCAACACCTACCACCTGATGCTGCGCCCCGGCCTCGAGCGGATGGAGCGGCTCGGTGGGCTGCACAAATTCATGGGCTGGACCAGGCCGATCCTGACCGACAGCGGCGGCTTCCAGGTCATGTCGCTGGCCGGGATTTCGAAGGTGAAGGAGGAGGCCGTTACCTTCGCCAGCCATATCGACGGCTCGAAATACGTCCTCAGCCCCGAACGCTCGATCGAGATCCAGGCCGACCGCATCGGCGCCGACATCTCCATGCAGCTGGACCAGTGCGTTAGCTGGCCCGCCGAGGAGCCTGCCGCCCGCGCCGCCATGGAGCTGTCGGCCCGCTGGGGCGCGCGCTCGAAGGCGGCCTTCGGAACGCGCGAGACCCAGGCCCTGTTCGGCATCCAGCAGGGCTCGACCTTCGAAAACCTGCGCCGCGAGTCCTCGGACCGGCTGATCGAGACCGGCTTCGACGGCTACGCC